>CAYHCM010000204.1:0-5395 GCA_964355045.1 uncultured Chitinophaga sp.
GAAATATAGGTTGGCAATACTTCGCCACGGGCTAATTTTTCACCTATCAGATTTAATGAAAAATAAAAAATAAACAATACAATCGAAACCACCATTGGCCAGCCAAACCCTCCCCGCCTGATAATAGCACCCAAAGGAGCGCCAATAAAAAATAATAGAATACATGATATAGCAAGGGTGTATTTTTTATGCCATTCTACTTCATATTTAAGTTGTGTTTCATGCTGGTTCAGCACATCTTTATGATTTGATTCAACAATACTTAAAATATTACGGGCATATTGCTTGGCACTTTCTAATATTTCAGGCTTGTAATCCTTTTTTTTAATGGTAACTGGCGGAATAAATTTTGCGGTTTCCACGCTCGATCGTTGCGGAACACTGCTGTCTTCTTCCAGTTTTATTTTCCGTTTGGGCGTTTTAATATCATCCGCCTGATAGATTTCGTTTAGTGAATTGCTTAATTCCCTGAAGTTGCCCAAAGTTTGATAATATTTCATTTTTAATTTAGACGAATCGAACGCATAGTTTTTAGAGGTATCAATTCCGAAATGAAAATAGGGTAATAAAAATTGATAAGTCTGACTTTGTCGTTGCTTGATTAATCTTTTTAAAGAATCAATTTTAATTTGCAGTTCGCTTACATTCATCATTCGGTAATCGTCTTTGAACAAATCTTTTTTTGTACGTTTAAACTGAAGATCTGAAAGATCAATAGCAATTTCCTGAGTTTTAAAATTCATAACATTGTGCTGAAATGATTTGAAATAAGTTGGATTATCCGTCATTTCCTGATACTTTACCCCGTCTTTTAAACTTAACACTAAGAATTTTTCATCAGGGGTCATTTGCATGGTTCCGCTTTTGGCCAATACGATATTATTATTTCCCCTTCCTGAATTATTGACATAAATAAGAATGTCTTTAATGGTTTTGCCATCTTCCATTTTCTTTCCGATTTTTATTGCATAGCCATCAATATCCTTAAAAAAAACCCCTTCCTTAATACTAAATGCAGGCCGTTTGTTGCTTACATCATACAGTAATGCACCCCAACTAAGATTGGCTTTGGGAATTAAAATATTGGTGGCATAAAATGCAAAACCGGCTATGATTAAAATGGAAGCATACATGGGTATAAAAATACGGACGAGAGAAATTCCGGCCGATTTGATAGAAACCAATTCGTAATTTTCGCCCAGGCTGCCAAAGGCCATTATTGACGAAAGCAATACGGCTAAAGGCAAAGCCATTGGTATAAGATGAATGGCCGAATAACCAATAAACTCAAGAATTACATACCATTCAAGCCCTTTACCGATAAGGTCGCCAATGTATTTCCATAAAAATTGGAGGAGAAACAAAAACAACGAAACAAAAAATGTGGCTATAAACGGACCGATAAAAGAACGCAGAATTAATATATGAAGTTTTTTTATGCCCACAATTGTTTATTTTTCACTAAATGAAGTTCACTGTTTTCAATTTTAAATTCTTTGGTACAAATAAAATCATATTCAGGCGCATGATTAGAAGCGATGATTACCATTCGTTCCTTGGTATATTCATTAACTAAATTTTGATAATGATTATTATTTTCTTCATCCAAATTGGAACACGGTTCATCCAAAATTAAAACATCTGAATGGGTAAGTATGGCCAGCGTATTTTTAAATCGTTGCCTTGTACCCGATGATAATTGTTTAACACGTTTATGTTTTTGATCCCCCAGATTTCCAATATCAATAACAGATTCAGAATCCAGATTTTTATAACATAGCTTTTGCTCAAAATGAAATTTAATATGTTCTTCTACAGTGAGGTAATCAAACAGATCGAGATAAGGCGACGAAAAAGAAAAATCAGGAAAGTCGGAAACATCAGAATTTGCGGTATTTTCCCATTTTACTGAGCCTTTATCAAAATAAATAAACCCGGCCATAATTTTCAGCAAGGTGCTTTTTCCGGAGCCATTGGCACCTAAAATGGCAATTTTTTCATAAGGTTGAATTTGTAAGTTTATTGATTTAAAAACCCAATGGTTTCCAAATTTTTTGCTTAGATTTTCAATATGTAATGAAACAGACAAGTTATTTACGATTTTAGATTTACGATTTTAGATTTAGTCTGGCAGTTGGATTTTAAAAACCATAAAGATTGTGTTTGATTTTTTTTGTATCTATTCGGCAATATAAATGAAGGGAAACAACACTTTAAAAATAGGATTATGTAAAAAAAATCCCCCTAACCCCCTTTTAAAGGGGGAATCTGGACTCCGATTAAGGATATTCTTTTTGACATAGCTTCTATTCCTTATGCTGAGCATTTAAATTTTTTTTCAAAAATTGGTTTTACAACCTATTTTTATTTCGACAAAAACCCCTTCATAATTCCTCTGTCCGATTCCTTGATAAACGTTAAAATCTCATCCCGCTCTTTGGTAGCAGGCATTTCAGCTTCAATTTTTTTGATGGCTGCGGCATTATTAAATCCCCTCAAATAAAGAATCCTGTATATTTCCTGAATCTCTGCTATTTTTTCGGAAGTAAAGCCACGTCGCCTTAACCCTATAGAATTTACACCTTCATAGGAAAGAGGTTCGCGGGCAGCTTTGGAATATGGAGGAACATCCTTACGAACCAATGAACCACCAGATATCATAACATGAATACCGATTTTGGCAAACTGATGAACGGCTGATAATCCGCCGATAATGGCTGATTCCCCTATTTCTACATGCCCTGCCAATTGGACGGCATTGGCCAAAATACAATTATCGCCTATCACACAATCATGGGCTACATGGACATAGGCCATAAGCAGGCAATTTTCGCCAATAATGGTTTTACCACTGGCATTGGTTCCCCGATTAAGGGTTACACATTCACGAATTACGGTATTATCACCAATAATGGTAAGGCTCGATTCCCCGTCAAATTTCATATCCTGAGGTATGGCACTTATTACGGCACCCGGAAAAATTTTAACATTTTTACCAATACGGGCTCCTTCCATTATGGTAACATTGGATGCTATATAGGTACCTTCGCCTATCTCCACATTTCTGTGAATGGTTACAAAGGGGTCTATCATTACATTATTTGCAAGTTTGGCCTCCGGGCTTACGTATGCTAATGGCTGAATCATTTTTTCAAATATATTAATTTAGTTCAGTTCCTTCTGTTTTATTTCGTACTACCTGAGCCATCATTTCGGCTTCGCATACAATTTTATTTCCTACAAATGCAGTTCCCCGCATCAGGCACATTCCCCTGCGGATGGGGGCTATCAATTCCATTTTTAAAATGAGGGTATCGCCCGGCACCACTTTTCCTTTAAACTTGGCCGAGTCAATTTTTACAAAATATGTACTGAAATTTTCGGGATCGGGTTCACGGCTTAATATCAGCACACCACCGGCCTGGGCCAGGGCTTCTATTTGCAATACGGCCGGAAACAAAGCCTCAACCGGAAAATGGCCGGGAAAAAAATATTGGTCAGCACTTACGTTTTTAACCGCTACCACTTCATTTTCCGAAAGCTTTATTACCTTATCAACCAATAAAAATGGCCATCGGTGGGGCAATAATTTCTCAACTTCCCTATGAGTGAAAACCGGTGGTTTGGAAGGATCATAAAAAGGAACATCTACCTTAAATTTATTTTCCCTTCTTACCTTTTCAATTTGTCTTTTTATTTTTTTGGCAAATTCCACATTAGCTGCATGACCCGGTCGGGCTGCCATTACCTGAGCTTTAATAGGGGTTCCGATCAATGCTAAATCACCTATCAAATCTAATAATTTATGACGGGCAGGTTCGTTGTTAAAGTGCAATTGGACATTGTTTAATATCCCTTCCTTTTTTACTTCAACTTTAGGTTTGTTAAATAATTTGGCCAAATTATCAAGTTCATAATCCTCTACTACTCTATCCACAATTACAATTGCATTGTTTAAATCACCCCCTTTTATCAAGTCGTTTTTGAGCAGCATTTCCAATTCATGCAAAAAGCAAAAGGTTCGGCAATTGGCTATTTGTTCACTAAATTCGGACAAAGAAGAAATAGAGGCGTGTTGACTTCCCAAAACCGGCGAATTATAATCAACCATTACCGTGAGCCGGTAATCGTTCAAAGGCATAGCAACCATTTCCACATGGTTATCATTATCGCGGTAGCTTATATTTTCAGTAATTTCAAAATATTCACGTTCTGCTTTTTGATCTACTATCCCATTTACTGCTAATTTTTTTACGAATTCAATAGAACTTCCGTCCATAATCGGCATTTCGGGTCCGTCTATTTGCATGAGCACATTGTCAATTTCCAAACCGGCTAACGCAGCCAATACATGTTCTACCGTCGAAATTCTTGCTCCATTTTGTTCAAGCGTGGTTCCGCGTGAGGTGTCAACCACAAGGTCGCAATCCGCTTTTATTGTTGGATGATTATCCAAATCAATCCTTTGAAAAACATACCCGTGATTTTCGGGTGCAGGATTAAATGTTAAATTTACCTGCTGACCGGTATGCAATCCTACGCCTGACATGGTAAAGGATTTTTTAATGGTGGTCTGGAACTTTTCCATTGCTTTAATATTCACTTATTTTTTTTCTAATTTATTAATTCTGGCTTCCAGTTCAGGCAGTTTTCGATAAATCACCTGAGTTCTGAAAGCTTCCTTTAATGGCATTATCGGGCTACCTATCCATTGTTTACCTGCCTCTTTTATTGATTTAGGAATTCCGCTCTGAGCTCCAACTTGAGTACCATCGGCTATTGTAATATGACCTACAAAACCCACCTGCCCTCCTATCACGCAGTTTTCACCCAACTTTACCGAGCCTGAAATTCCGGATTGAGAGGCAATAACTGTATTAGCTCCAATTTCTACATTATGGCCTACCTGAATCAGGTTATCCAATTTTACCCCGTTCCTAATAATAGTATTTCCCATAGTAGCGCGGTCAATAGTGCAATTGGCTCCTATTTCTACATTGTTTTCAATAATTACATTTCCTATTTGAGGGATTTTAACATAGGTTCCATCCTTTTGCAATGCAAATCCAAAACCATCCGAACCTACAACGGCCCCGCTATGGATAATGCAATCGCTTCCTATTTTAGTATCACTGCAAATTCTTGCCCCCGGATAAATAACAGTGTTTTCACCCAACGAACAATTATCACCTATATAGGCTTGCGGATATATTTTTACATTTTTTCCCAAACTCACATTTTTTCCGATTACCGAAAATTCACCAAGATATAATCCTTCCGTAATTTCAATATTACCATTGACATGGCATTTTTCGGAAATTCCTTTTGGATGGGTTACAGGATTAAAATATTTGCCAAGAATAATGCAAAACGAATTGTATGGATCCTTTACTTT
>CAYHCM010000205.1:0-5362 GCA_964355045.1 uncultured Chitinophaga sp.
ACGCAGATGCCTTATTTTATTGACAACATAGAGTTTCTTGACAGACACTATATAGGGAGCAAGAGACAGGGTAAAATATTCAAGTGGCCAAAAAAGATTTGTAGGCTTCCCTTTCTTGGTATAGCGCTAAAGAATAATTTTCTCCTCAATATTTTTTTCATTTTACACTCAATGATTTATCACTCCTTAGAAGTGCTTTTTGAGTACAAAACATTTCTCTCTTTTAAATAATTCAATATGTAGTTAAAACAAACCTCGCTCTTTCCAATTAATTCGGGTGGAAATACTCCTTTGTCGGTAAACAAGCCCTCTAAAAAAATATTTACCACTGCCGTTGCGGTATATCCTGTAGTTCTTGCCATTGATGAAGTTTTAGTTTCATGGCAATATTCATCGTAAAGATTATAAACTACTATCTCCTTTTCTCCTTTTTCATTTTCTCCTTTAAGGGTTATTCGCATTATGGTTATTTCTTCCTCATTCTCGCCAAGCTTCCATTCATCAAAAAGAATTTTGCTGGTAAAATCTAAAGGGGATACTTCTGTACCATTTACCATAATCTTCTTTTTATTAAAAAACCCGCTTTCTTTTAATACGCGTACATATTCCGCATGGCCCGGATAACGGAGAGTTTTCTCTTTCATGTTTTTAATATGTGGCATTGTAAAAAGTATCGATCTTAACCCATCAGAGTTAAAAGATTCCAGAGTTCCAACTTTTTCAAATTCTACAAATTCGCAGTCGGTTAAAGGCTCCCGAATAATTATATTTCCATTTTCAACATATCGGGCTGGCCGTGTATATTCCTCAATTACGTCTATTGGGGAAAAAGGAGCTTTGTAGCAGAATGGCCATTTTTTGACTTTTGGCAAACCACCCACCAAACATTCAAAATCTGTCAATTTTAATTTTTCATTATAATACCCTAAAATGATGTTGTCCATACCCGGAGCTACACCGCAATCCACAATAGCTGTAACTCCTTTTGATTTTGCAATCTTATCCAGATCGAGGGCATTTTCAGAAAAAAAAGAAATGTCAACCACATTTTTTCCTGCTTCTAAAATTTGTTTTAATGTTTCAAAACCCAGAAACCCGGGCACTGCAGATACCACAATCTCAAAATCTTTAAAAGCAGCATTAAGACTTTGCTTATTTGTTACATCTAAGGGTAAATTGGTTATGGACGGGCATTTCTTACCTATATAATTTAACCGGTCAATATTTAAATCCGACAAGGTTACCTCATGATTTGCTGACAGGTCAATGGCTATGGAACTGCCAACCATTCCTGCACCTAAAACTAATATTTTGCTCATGTGTTTTCTAGAGTTAATAAGATTTAATAATTTTTACTCTACTTATTTATTAAAGGTGGTTTGCAAATAATTGTTATGAAAGGCCATATTTGTTTCCATTTTTTTATCTGTTCAAAAAATAATCTCGAAACTCCTTTATTTCTCCGTCCTCAATTTCTAAATACTTTCCAAAAATTTTATCACCTACTTGCTTTTGCATTGCCGATATACCAACATCTATCAATCTTAGTCCAGTTTGGGTTAGCAAAATATTATCAAATGCCAAACCGCTTATATTGGATGGTCTTATTAAATCACGATGTACGAAGCCTGCTTTATGCAAAGCTTTTAATTCATCTTCAAATACATCTAACCAAAGTTCTCTTATTTCTACTTCGTAAGCCCTAAAATCTATAGGATATATTCGTTCCATAACCAGCATTTCGGCTTGTATAGTTTCATTATATTCTAATCGAATAAATTTTGCGACGAGATTATTTACTCGATTGGCAAATTGCATTTTTTCAGCTTCCGAGCCTATTTCCGAACGGGTATCGCCAATAAATAGTTTGCCTACTTCAGTATCGCTTAAAACAATAACGGTATTATTTTCGCCTGAAGATAATTTTCGAGGGTAGTTCATAATTGTAAATTATTAAAAATAAAAATCCTTTTTTTTCTGACCAAAATATCGCTGTCATACTTTGCCTATTGAGTTTCCAATAGCTTTTATCCTAAAATATTTTACCGTTTTTTTTAGTCAATATCATTAAATATTTTTCTAAATTCTTCGGCTGACGGTAGTTTTCCCCTTAGTTCATTTGGCAATTGCTTACTCAAGGTATAATGCGATACTCCAATTGGTTTTGAGGCCGTTCGTAATGCATATTCTACTTCCAATTGGTCTTTGTATGGTACAAGCAAAATGCCAATACTTGGTTTGTCATCAGGTTGTTTTAATTGTTCATCAATCAGTTGTAAATAAAAATCGAGTTTGCCTACAAACTCAGGTTCAAATTCTTTTACTTTAAGTTCTACTGCTACAAGGCATTTAAGTATTCGATGGTAAAACAACAAATCGGTAGAATAATCTTTTTCGCCTAATGAAACGCGGTATTGATTTCCAATAAAACAGAAGCCGTAACCCAATTCCATCATCAGGCGTTTTACTTTTTCAACCATTTTATTTTCCAATTCTCTTTCAAGAATGGGTTTGTTGATGTCTAAAAAATCAAGGGCATAAACACTTTTGATGCTTTCCTGTGTTTGCTCCAATAAATGTGAGGGTAAGGCTTTTGCAAAATTATGCTGAGCTGGATACCGTATGTAATTACCATAAGCATCTGCCTTAATTTGATGGAATAAAACTATGCGACTATACTTATTTTTAGCTGTGGTTTGCAAATAAAATATACGGGCTTTCATATCTTTCACTTTTTGCAATATCAATATGTTGTGCCACCATGGTACTTCTGAAACAAGCTGTTTCACTTTTTCAAAATCTAAATCTGAAGCAGGCTGCTTCAGATTTAAAATTTCTGAAGCAGCTTGGTTCAGAATTGGAATTTCTGAACCACCTTGGTTCAGATTTAGAATTTCTGTTTCATTCAAATCTGAAGCAGCCTGCTTCAGATTTGAATACTCATTAACCAATTGCCTCATAAACCAAAGGTTTCGTGGCGACCAGCTCACTCCTTCACCAATAAAATGCGTTAAATCTTTGCTTAATTGTTCAACGATAGATTTGCCCCAGCCAAATTCAGTTTGTTTTTTAATTATCAATTCACCAATATTCCAATACAATTTATTCGAAAAAGTTTGAACCGATTGCACGGCAAGCACACGGTGATGCTGTACCAGATTTACTATTTCAGAAACAAATAGTTGGTATTCCTTTGAGGATTTATTTTTATCAATTTTTCCCATAAAGATTCCAAAAATAATATTTAAAATTTTAACTTTTTATTTCCCTGTATGCCCGTGTCCACCTTCTCCCCGCTGGGTTTCCGATAGTTTTTCTACCAAAACAAAACGGGCGGTTTCATGGCGGGCTATTATCATTTGTGCTATTCGTTCGCCGTCTTTTATGGTAAATGAATCGTTGGAAAGATTTACCAAACAAATTTTGATTTCACCGCGATAATCTGAATCTATGGTTCCGGGAGAATTAATAACTGTAATACCATGCTTGGCTGCAAGTCCGCTTCTTGGACGAATTTGGGCTTCAAATCCGATGGGAATTTCAATAAATAATCCAGTTCCAACAAGATGTCGTTGTAAGGGAAGCAAAATTATTTCTTCTTCTATATTAGCCCTTAAATCAACCCCAGCGGCTTGCGGAGTTTGGTATTCGGGCAAGGGGTGTTTTGAAATATTAATTATTTTTATTTCCACTGTTCAAACGGGTTATAAATTTTTTTTCAATTATATACATTACACCTCCAAAAATTAAAAGCCAAACGGGATTTATAACCCACTTGCTTAAATTTATTAAAGGATTGATGTAAAATGCTGAACCATAAATAAGCAAAGCAAGTGCTAATAACATTCCCAACTTTGGCAAATTATAAGGCACCGGATAATGCTTTTGACCCCAAATATAATTGGCAATAGCCAAAAATGCATATACCACTAACGTAACCCATGCCGAGGCCAAAAAACCAAAGTGAGGGATGAGTAATAAATTTAAAACCACCGTTATTATTGCAGCCGCAATAGAAAGTTGCGAACCTTTTTTGGTATTGTTGGTAAGCCTATACCATACGCTGATGCTGTAAAAAATGCCTAAAAATAAATTTGCCATTAATAATATCGGCACTATTTTCATGCCGTCAGGATGTGTGTAATACGATTCGTTTCGGATAAGCAAAGCGGCTAAATTATCAATAAACAGCATAGTAAACACAAATATAAAAGCACACACCATAACAAAATAATCCATTATCCGGGCATACAAAAGTTGGGCATTTTCATTTTTGTGTTGGCTAAAAAAGAAAGGTTCGGCCGCAAATTTAAAAGCTTGTATAAATAAAGTCATTATCATACTCAGTTTATAAAAAGCCCCAAATACTCCCAATTCGTAAAGCCCATCTTCGCCGGGGGTAAGATATTTTAAAATAACCCGACTGAAGGTTTCGTTGGCAATGCCCGCAAGGCCAATAAATATTAATGGCCAGGCATAGTTAAGCATAGATTTGCGAAGTTCGGGGTCGGCTTTAAAACCAAATTTTAAACATTCAGGAAGTAAAAGAATTAACGTAACCAAACTGGCAGCCAAATTGGAAATAAAAATATAACCCAAACCGATTTCAGGATTGAAAAGAGGTGCTGAAAATCCTTTGGCCACCAAATGCGGGGCCCATAATAAAAAGTAGAGGTTTAATAAAACATTTAACCCAACATTTAATAAGCGGATCACTGAAAATTTTAGAGGTTTATTCAACTGCCTCAACAAGGCAAATGGTAAGGCACTTAAAGCGTCCAACCCCAATATCCACACAAACCAAAGAATATATTCGGGATGATTGGAATAACCCAAAGGACTGGCAATTTGCTTATAAAATAAGGAGCCAAAAACCAGAAAGAAGGACGTCGTAATTATTAAATTATTAAACCCCGTAGCGCAGGTTTTTCCAATAGAATGTTCATCCTTGCGGACAAAATTAAAAAAGGAGGTTTCCATTCCGTAAATTAAAACTACATTTAAAAATGCCACCAAAGCATACAGATCGGTTACTATTCCATAGTCGTAAGGATTGTAAACGGAAGTGTAAAGCGGAACTAATAAAAAATTAATAAACCGGCCTACAATGGTGCTCAATCCATAGGTTAATGTTTGCGAAGCTAATTTTTTTATAGTACCCAAAGTGGAGGCAAAAGTAGATTTTTTTTAATACGGACAAGTTGAATGCACCTATTTTTTAAACGTCAAAAAAAATATTTATAAAATATCTCTGTGTATCTTAATTTTCTTTAAATCTTTGCCGAGAAATCTGGTCGAGGTGTTTTTTTAGTAAAGAGTAAATCTCCGAATCCAAAAATTTACCATTAAAATAAAAACTTTC
>CAYHCM010000206.1:0-5343 GCA_964355045.1 uncultured Chitinophaga sp.
TTCCCGATAGGTACAAAGAAGGTTACGGGGTTTCAAAAGCCGGAATTGATTATGCTGACACTAACAATTTTTCACTTATTATTTGTTTGGATTGCGGCATCCGCTCGGTGGAATTGGTAGAATATTCAAATTCAAAAGGAATAGATTTTATAATTTGTGACCATCACATTCCGGGAGAAATTCTGCCGTCGGCTATAGCTGTGTTAGACGCCAAAATTCCCGGCGAAACCTATCCGTTCAAAGAATTATCAGGCTGCGGGGTTGGGTTTAAATTAATTCAGGCTTATAGTATTTTTAAAAAATTACCGGATGAAAGCTATCTTCAATATTTGGATTTGGTTGCCGTAAGCACTTGCTGCGATATTGTACCTATTATAGATGAAAACCGAATCATTGTAAAATTTGGATTGGAAAAAGTGAACCAAAATCCCTCCTTAGGTTTAAAGGTTTTAAAAGAAAGTTGCATTAATAAAAAAGAACTTATAACCTCGGATGTAGTTTTTTATATCGGCCCAAGAATTAATGCCGTCGGGCGATTATACGATGCCAAAACTGCAGTAAAACTATTGATAGTAACCGATGAAGAAGAAGCCATAAACTATACCGAAATATTAAATGCCACCAATACCGAGCGCAAGGGAATTGATGAAACAATAACGGCTCAGGCATTGGAAATGATTAGCAATGATGTACTTCATCCAAACAGATTTACGAATGTATTATTCAATCCCGATTGGCATAAAGGGGTGATTGGAATTGTGGCTTCGCGAATTATTGAACATCATTACCGGCCCACTATTGTTCTTGGTTTTTCGGATGGAAAAATTTCAGGTTCAGCCCGCTCCATCAAAGGATTTGATATACATGAAGCCTTAATAGAATGTAGGGATTTATTATTACAGTTTGGCGGACATACCCATGCAGCAGGATTGAGTTTACTACCCCAATATTTACCTTTATTTATAAATAAATTTGATGAAATAGCCAGCCGACACCTTACCCGTGACATGCTTCAACCTGTAATTAATTATGATATAAAAATTGAACCAACTGAAATAACTCCTTCTTTAATAAAACTTTTAAAACAATTTGAACCCT
Organism: uncultured Chitinophaga sp.; assembly: GCA_964355045.1. Taxonomy (GTDB): domain Bacteria; phylum Bacteroidota; class Bacteroidia; order NS11-12g; family UBA9320; genus JABWCE01. Next base: position 1,099 of record CAYHCM010000206.1, read on the forward strand.
TTGGCCCCGGAAATATGACACCTGTTTTTTATTCCCAAACCCTAAAAGATTCAGGATATGCAAGGCAAATGGGAAGTGGAAATGTTCATTTAAGTTTGAATATCCAAAATCCGAATTTTGAAAATCCTATAAAAGGAGTTGCATTTAAACATGGGGATAAATACGAAAGTATTAAAAACAACAAACCTTTTGAAGCTATTTTCTCCATTCAGGAAGAAGAATTTAATGGACGGGTTGGTGTTCAATTTAATATTAGGGATTTGAGGTAAAAAAATGTCTGATTTTTAGGCTGGGCCAAATTCTAAGTTTTACTGATAAAACAGGTTCATTTCTCATTAAAGATTAGTTCGCTCAATTCTAAATAAAAACTTAATACCGGCAAAATGTAAAGTTAACTTAAAGGTAATATCAATAGCTGTTTTTTGATGAAAGATTTAAACAGACATATGCCTCCAAAAATATTGATTGTAGATGATGAACAGGACATCATAGAATTTATTAAATACTTATTGGAACGTGCCGATTATATAGTTGATTCAGCTTGTAATGGCAATGAAGCCTTACTTAAATCAAAAACGTTTAAACCTGATTTAATTCTCATGGACGTGATGATGCCGGTTATGGACGGAATTGAAGCCTGCCGTCAGATAAAATTATCTCCAGATTCCAAAAATATTTTTATTATTTTTTTAACAGCCCGTGTGGAGGAATATTCGGAAATAGCAGGATTTGAAGCTGGAGCCGATGACTATATAAATAAACCTGTTAAACCCGAGATTCTTTTAAACAGAATTAAAGCCATATTGAAGCGTGGCAAAAATCCGGATTACGAACAAACAATTCTTACTGTTAATAAACTTGTTATTGACCGCTCATCATATTCAATTTCCGTTGAAGGTATCAAAAAGGATTTGCCCAAAAAAGAATTTAATCTTTTGTTTCTTTTAGCTACCAAACCCGGTAAAGTTTTTACAAGGGAAAAAATATTTTCCGATGTTTGGGGAGATGATGCATTTGTTGGGGATAGAACAATTGATGTTCATATCCGAAAGATTCGTGAAAAAATTGGCGTGAAGTTAATTTCAACAATCAAAGGAGTTGGGTATAAATTAGAAGACTTATAGAAATTGGTAATCTTCAATTTTTTCAATTTTATACTATTTTATTTAAAAGTTACTCTAAATTCTAATTTAACAGATTAGGATTTTATCGGTTGGTGTCTTCACCAAAAGAAAATTTTATTCCGTTTGGTGAAGACACCAACCGGTAGTTTGGTCATTTTTTAAAGATATTATTGTTTTCCTTGTTAATCTGTTAAAGTCGAATTAATAAGATATTTCGAAAAAAATATTCTTATTAAATGCCCGAAAAAAATTGCAGCCCTATTTTAAAATGATGCCATTTTCTCATTTCAATTCGAATAATTGAAACTATTTAAAATTAATTTAACGTATCTTACTTTTATTTCATCAAATTATAACTTGGGATAATTTATTTGATAACATGTTGAAAGTTGTTTTGCAGAAAAATTCAACATATGAAAAATCAAATTAAATCAATTCTAATGAGCCTAAGTATTTTGCTTATTGCAAACACTCTTAGCAAGGCACAAATCGGTGTCTTAAAAGATTATCAAAACACCTCATCGCCGTTAATCGGAACCTTTATGGGAGTCAATTTTCGCGAAGGTGGATTTTCGGGAATGTTTCCAATTCCAAACACAAACGGAACCGAATTCTGGGTATTATCAGACAGAGGCGTAAATGTGGATTGTGGAAGTGCAAATCTTTCCACCTGCCGACCTACTTATGATAAAATGTATGCTTTCCCATTATTTTCACCGGCTATTTACAGAATCCGCCTAAATGGAACTTCGGTTGAAATATTGAAGAAAATAACCATCAAACGCCCTGATGGAACGGGAACTACAGGACTTTTAAACCCCACAGGATTTGGCAGTTCGGCTGCTGAAGTTCCTTCTACCGATACGGTTTTGGTTTGTTCTCGCTTTACTTTGAAAACAACAGCCAAAGATATTTGGGGAACTGATCCTGAAGGAATAGCTGTAGATAAACAAGGAAATTTTTGGATATGTGAAGAAGGCGGACCAACCATTTGGAAACTAAATTCGAACGGAGTGGTGTTAAACCGATTTACTCCGTATGCTAAGCAAGCTGGGGCTCAACCTCAGGATATTTACATTGATTCGGTATTTAAATACCGCAAAAACAACCGTGGCTTCGAAGGTTTATCCATTACCCCTAACGGAAAAATTTATGCCATGATTCAAAGTCCTATTTTATATCCTACTAAATCAGTTGGAGAAGCATCAAGAGTTCATAGAATTATTGAAATAGACCCTGCAACCAATGCTACTAAAATGTATGCCTATCTTAATGATGGCTCAATAGGAACAGGTTCAGACCAAATCCGTTTTAGAGACTGGAAAATTGGTGATATGGCAGCCATTAATGATACATCATTTTTGGTAATTGAAGCTGGAGCAAGAGGGATATCTGACAAAAAAAATATTTATGTAATCAGCATTAACGGAGCTACAGTAGTAAATTCAGGTTTATACAGTGGCAAAACATTAGAAGCCCTGGTTGACTCAGCCGGGTTAGCTGCGAATAGTATAAAACCTGTAAAAAAGAAATTATTTATGGATTTATTGGCCAATGGCTGGAATCCGCTTTTGGATAAAGCAGAAGGATTAGCCATTATTAACGATAGTACCATTGCTATTGGAAACGATAATGATTTTGCTCAAACGTGTCCCTTAGAAAATGGAATTCCTATTGCAACAACAGTTACAAGCCATGTGGTTACTTATAGATTAATAGGAAGTAATAAAATTTTAAACCTTCGCCAATTTACCCCATTGTTATCTCAAGGTATTTCAGGACCTAACAGTTCTCAAACTCCTTATTTAGAAACAACCGTTCCCGGTGGTTTGCATACTTCAATACTTACCGTTGGCGATTCAATTGGTACTTATAAAATGTGCGGTTTACCTGATGGATTAGGAGCCTATGACAATGGGAACGGAACATTTACACTTTTAATGAACCATGAAATGAGTAATGCCGTTGGTGTAACCCGAGCTCATGGTTCTAAAGGAGCTTTTGTTTCTAAATGGGTTATTAATAAAAAAGACCTTACCATGGTTAGCGGAAGTGATTTAGTTAAAAATGTTAAACTTTGGAAAACAGCCACCAACTCATATAAGGATACAACTACTTCCTTTAATCGTTTTTGTGCCGGTGATTTGCCTTTGGTTTCCGCTTTTTATAATGCTGCCACAGGATTAGGAACACAAGAAAGAATATTTATGAATGGTGAAGAAGCCGGTGCTGAAGGAAGAGCTTTTGGTCATATAGCCACAGGAACCAATGCCGGAACAACTTATGAATTGCCTTACCTTGGAAAATTTAGCTGGGAAAATTCAATTGCAAGTCCTTACGCCAGCAACAAAACATTAGTTGCAGGTACCGATGATGCCACCCCGGGTGAAGTTTATTTTTATATAGGAACTAAAACCAATACCGGAACTGAAATTGAAAAAGCCGGCCTAAGCGGTGGCAAACTATTTGGAGTAAAAGTTACAGGATTTACAACCGAAGTAAGTACCGGTATTCCTGCAGCCGGAACAGCTTTTACAATGTTTGACATAGGACAAGTGCAAAATACAACAGGGGCAGCTTTGCAAACAGCAAGCACTACAGCCTTGGTTACCAAATTCCTTAGACCTGAAGATGGTGCATGGGATCCATCTAACCCAAGTGACTTTTATTTTGTTACCACAAATTCATTTACTGCCCCAAGCCGCTTATGGAAATTACATTTTACAGATGCATCAAATCCAGAAATAGGTGGAAATATTACAGCCGTTTTAGACGGAACCGAAGGTCCAAAAATGATGGACAATATGGTGATTGACAATTACGGACATATTATGATTCAGGAAGATCCGGGTAACCAATCTTACTTAGCCAAAATTTGGCAATACACTATAGCTGCCGATAATATTAAACTTATTGCCACACATGATGCTTCACGTTTTGTATCAGGTGGAGCTAATTATTTAACTCAAGACGAAGAGTCATCAGGAATCATAGATATGCAGGATATTTTAGGTGAAGGTATGTTTTTATATGCCGATCAGGCACATTATGCTATACCGGGTCAATTAGTTGAAGGAGGTCAGTTATTGGCCATGTTCAATCCTGATACTAAAAACAGTTT
>CAYHCM010000207.1:0-5285 GCA_964355045.1 uncultured Chitinophaga sp.
TTTGCATTATTTATTTGAAATTTGAAATTTGAAAATTTTGCCTATTGCCCATTGCCCATTGCTAATTGCCTATTTAATCGGTAAACTTAAAATAAACTCCGTTCCATTGCCAACTTCACTTTTCACTTCTATGGTTCCGCCGTGTTTTTCTATAATTCCATAAGCTATGGATAAGCCTAATCCGGTTCCTTTGCCAACATCTTTAGTTGTATAAAAGGGCTCAAAAATATGAGCAACTACTTCTTCCGACATTCCTTTTCCTGAATCTTTAAAAGATAAATTTACGCTTCCATTATCTTTCCAGGTCTTTATATGAATAGTTCCATTTCCTTCAATGGCATCGCTGGCATTGTGAAGCAGGTTCATAAATACCTGATTAAGCTGACCGGGATAGCACAGTATTTCAGGAATATCGGCATATTCTTTTTTTACCTCAATGCGGTTTTTAAGTTTGTTGTTTAGGATTACAAGGGTACTGTCAATGCCGTCTTCTATTCTCGCCTTTTTCATATCATTTTCATCTAAGCGTGAAAAATTGCGAAGTCCTTTTACAATTTCGGAAGTACGGGTAGCACCGCTGCTAATGCTTGTAAATAGCACGTCCATTTCGGGCAGCAATTCATCGGGCGAAATATCCTGTTTCATTTGTTTTATACTTTCCCAATCTTCAGGCGAAGATGTTTGTGGATCATAAGCAAGATAGAGTTTCAATAAATCTTCCATTTCCCTATAATTTATTTTTAAGGAATGAATACCTGCTGAAATAAAATTTACAGGGTTATTTATTTCATGGGCCACTCCCGCAGTAAGTACACCCAACGAAGCCATTTTTTCGGCTTCAATCAGTTTCATTTGTGCCGCTTTAAGGTCATCAAAGGCCTGAGTCATTTTGCGATACGATGCTGAATTTTGTATGGCAATGGTAATATATGAAGCGAGGGAGCGCAGAATATCAATATGGTATTGGTTGTAAATATGCTTTTTAAAACTTTGAACTGTTATAACGCCTATAGGACCTTCCAGAGTCATTAATGGCAGATATAAAATACTGTCAGGGTCTTCTCCGGCACTTGGCTTTAAAATATTCTTTATATACTTATTATATTCGGTCTGAAAATCATTAATGATGACTTCCTTTTGATTTTTAAAACACCAAACAGCCAATCTGTTGTCATTATCTAACGAATCGAAAGAAAAAGGTAATTTAACTCCTTTTTCCATGAAACCTTGAAAGTCAATTCGTTTTTCATGAGGGTTGAAGACTCCTATTCCAAAACCGCTTGCATCCATTAAGGTATTTACATTTTCATATACTGTTTCAATAATTTTTTCCAGCGAGAGGGTTGATGTTATTTTTTGTCCAATTTCACTTAATAATTTAACATTGCTGTAAGTCGCTTCTAATTGGTCTTTTTGCTTTTGTACTTCTTCATTTTTTTGTTGAAGTTCTTCCGTTCGGCGCTGAACTTTCTGTTCAAGCTCTATATTTTTTTGTTCGATTTCGGTTTTTTGCGTTTCAATAAGGTTATATGCTTTTGCGTTTTCAAGAGCTGTTGCTACATATGTGGCAATATTTCGAAGTATATTAAGGTGATAATTTGAATAAGCATTTTTATTCAGACTTTGAACGGTTATTACCCCAATGATGATGTCCTTGATAATAAGCGGCAAATAAATAATGGATAAGGTATCTTCTCCAACAATGGTGGGTGGCACATCATGAATATAATTCATGTATTCAGCATCATGGTCATTTATAAAAACATCTTTACGGTTTTTATAGCACCATACTGCAAATCTGTTTTCATCGTCAATGGGATAGGCAATTGATATTTTTTTTCCATTCTCGATAAAAGCGGGTATCTCTATATCTCTTGTATTTTCATTATATATCCCAATTCCAAATGCGAATGCATCCATAAGTGTATTGACATTTTCATACGTACTTTCAATGATTGATTCGATAGTAAGATTCGAAATTATTTCCTGACCGATTTCGCTAAGCAGTTGGACATTTTTATTGGATTCGGAAACCTGCTTTCCAAGTTCCTCCAATTCTTTTTTATACTTAATTATTTCCAACGGATTGCCTGTATCTTCATTCAAACCACTTTTTGTTTCGAGCAAAGTGTCAATCAGTTTTTTATCCTCCTTTACTTTTTCAATTTGCTCCTTTTCATTTTGTTTTTCCGAATATTGTTTCAAGGCTTCATCAATCACTTTTTGCAATTCCGATTGTTCCCAGGGCTTAGTTATATATTTATAAATTTTACCCGAGTTAATGGCATCAATAATGGCTTCCATATCGCTGTACCCGGTAAGTATCATGCGTATATTATCGGGTTCATCGGGCAGATTTTTCAAAAATTCAACGCCGGTCATATCGGGCATACGCTGGTCGGAAATGATAATATCAAAAGCGTTGTCCTTTAAAATCTCTCTCGCATCTGAAGCTGAACGGGCTATAGAAACGTTATAATTTCTGCGAAAAGACGATTTAAATACCATTAGGTTTTCCTCTTCATCATCCACATAAAGTACTTTGGGTTTTGAATCTAAGATTTGCATATTTTACAGTTAATTGAAATTTGATTTTTTGTTTTTGCCCGTTGCAATTTCTCTTACTCCATTGGTAAAGTGATAATAAACTCAGTCCCTTTTCCAACTTCACTTTTTACTTCAATGGTTCCATTGTGTTTTTCAATAATTCCATAAGAAATGGATAATCCCAAACCGGTTCCTTTTCCTACAGGTTTTGTTGTAAAAAAAGGTTCGAAAATATGGGAACGAATTTCTTCGGGCATGCCACTGCCATTATCTTTTATCCGTATTTCTACCTTTTCATTTTCTTGTTTTGTAATAATAGTTATTTCACCTTCTTCTTCAATAGCATCACAACTGTTGTTTAAAATATTCATAAATACCTGATTCAATTGTCCCGGATAACAGTCAATTTCAGGAATATTGCCATATTCTTTTTTCAAAGTAATACGGTTTTTGAGCTTGTTATTTAATATTACCAACGTATTATTTAAGCCTTCTTCCAAATTAGCACGTTTCATATCATTCTCATCCAGCCTCGAAAAATTGCGCAGTCCTTTTACAATTTCAGCAGTACGGTTGGCTCCGTTTTTAATGCTATTGAATAATCCCTTCATTTCGTTAAGAATCCGTTCGGGTTCTATGTCATTTTTTAAATCCTCGATTTTTTGCCATTGTTCGATTGCATCCTTGGAAGAGTTAAAACTGATAACCATTCGAAGCAGTTGTTCGATGTCGGCATAATTATCTTCTAACGATTCGATACCTCCTGAAATAAACGTTACAGGATTATTTATTTCATGAGCCACACCTGCAGTAAGTAAACCCAACGAAGCCATTTTTTCCGATTCTACCAATTTGCTTTGTGTAGCTTTTAATTGTTCAAAAGCCTGGGTCATTTTCCGATAAGAAGAAGAATTTTGAATTGCAATGGTAATATATGACGCTAAGGAGCGCAAAATATCAATATGATATTGGCTGTAAATATGTTTTTTAAAACTTTGAACTGTAACCACACCTATTGGGCCTTCACTCGTCATTAACGGAAGATATAAAATAGATTCAGATTCTCCTCCGGCTATCACTTTCGCAGCATTTTTAATATATTTATTATACTCCTTCTGATAATCATTGATAATTACTTCTTTTTGATTAATAAAGCACCAAACACCAAGTCTGTTCTCATCATCCAGCAGATTAAAACTAAAGGGAAGTTTCACCCCTTTCTCAATTAATCCGGGAAAGTCAAGGCGTTTTTCATAAGGGTTAAATACCCCAATACCGAAAATGGAAGCATCCATCAGGTCATTTACATTCTCATACACCGTTTCGATAATTTTTTCAAGGGATAGAGTTGAAGTAATCTGTTGTCCGATTTGACTTAACAAGGTTACATTTCGGTAAGTGGCCTCCAGTTCATCATTCTGCTTTAAAACTTCCTCATTTTTTTGCTGCAGTTCTTCGGTTCTTCGCCGTACTTTTTGTTCCAGTTCGAGATTCTTTTGCTCTATTTCAGTCTTGTGTTGTTCAATAAGGCTATAAGATTTTGCATTTTCGAGGGCAGTAGCCACATATATTGCAATGTTTCTGAGAATATTTAAATGATAACTTGTATATGCATTTTTTTTGTAGCTCTGTGCAGTCATTACCCCTATTATGTTATCCTTAATAATAAGAGGGAGATAAATAACAGATTCAACCTTATTTCCAACAATTGGTGTAAGTCGTTTCGCTATATAGTTTACATGCTCCACTTCGTTGTCGTTAACAAATATTTCTTTTCTGTTTTTATAACACCATACGGCATATCTGTTTTCATCATCTATTGAAAAAGTGAAAGGCAATTTCTGACCATCTTCAAGGTAACCTGGAAATACGATTTGTCTTGTTTCTGTATTAAGAATGCCTATTCCTAATACGTTGGCATCCATTAATGAATTAACATTTTCATAAGCACTTTCAATGATTCCATCTATGGTTAAATTTGAAATTATTTCCTGCCCTATTTCACCAAGCAACTGAACATTTTTGTATGCATCATCCACTTGCTTTTTTAATGAATCAATTTCTTCATCTTTATTTAGAACAGCATTCTTTCCATCAGCATTAGTTTGTGTGCCTGTCTTCGCGGCTGATATAATTTCAATTTCATTACTTTTCGACTTTATTCTTTTTTCAAATAGTCCTTTCAATGCTTCATCAATGGTTTTTTGCAGCTCTAATTTTTGCCAGGGTTTGGAGATATATTTATCAATCTTTCCTTTATTTAAAGCTTGAACCACGGTGTCAATATCACTATAACCAGTAAGTATAATACGAATACTTTGTGGTTCATCAGGTAAATTATTTAAGAATTCAACACCGTTTACCTTAGGCATACGCTGGTCTGAAACTATTACATCAAACTCGTTATTTTTTAAAATATCCATAGCAGAAGCAGCCGAATTTGCTGTTTCTACATCATAAAACCTTCGCATGGATGATTGGAAAACCAAAAGATTATCTTCTTCGTCATCCACATAAAGTAATTTGGGCTTGGTACTTGTTGCGTGCATTGTTATTTTTTTATGGGTAAATAAATAAATTGAAATTTGAATGGTGAAATATGTTTTTGCAATTTTCCTATACCATCGGCAACGTGATAATAAACTCAGTCCCTTTTCCGGGATTGCTTTTTACTTCAATGGTCCCCTTGTGTTTTTCGATTATTCCATAAGATATAGAAAGCCCCAAACCGGTTCCTT
>CAYHCM010000208.1:0-5278 GCA_964355045.1 uncultured Chitinophaga sp.
CTATTGAATTCCAACCTCTCACAGAAGCTGTGTATTTGCCTTTGGCATTAAATTTAACCTGTATGGTTTGCATACCCGAGTTGGTTCCATTTACATATTGAACAGTTCCGGGGAAAAAAAGCCATTTAAACATATCAGCTTTAATAGCTTTATTAGGAATGGAACCTTTGACTGTAAGGGTAATAGTTTCGCCGGTAGTAGGGCGTCGGTTATTGGCTGTAAAATCAAGGTTAGCTTTATTTGTAGGAGTAACCACCACCACTGATTTAGTGTAGCTGGAAGAACCAATACAGGTAGAAGCAGTCATACGCACATCATACGTATTGTCAGTCATAATAGCATAGTCCAAATCTTTGGTATAACCCACTTCGCCATACCCTGGTTCAATATCCCATACGTAATCTGTTTTACCTAATACATTTTGAGATGTATTTTTATAGGTGTACATTATAGGGTTATAAAGAGTATCAGGAATGTCAAAACTGGCTACAGGAGGAAGAACTGTTCCTTTTTCGGTAGTCCAACTTGCTATGAAACCTGAATCAACTCCGGAAGAATTGCTGCTAAAATATATGTACATGGCACCTGAAGTGGCTACTATAGGTCCTGTAGGAACATTGCCCAAAGTAAAACCTGTTCCGGGATGTAATGGTTTTCCGGAAGCATCTGTTCCGTCATATATTTTTAACAAATCGCCATTGTCTTTAATTTTAAATTGGCTAAACTTAAGTGTTATTTTTTTGGCACCACAAGGAATAATGGTTGCGTAATCTATACGGTTGTTAGAATATGGTCCTGTTCTTCCTCCATCATCAATAATATTACCGTTTGATTCATAAATAGGCTGAACGGTACCTGCACCTAAATTATTATCTTTAAAAGGTGTTACCCTCACATAATTAGGTTTGCAAAGGATACTTGAAGGCCCTTTACTGTTAGAAGTTTGTAAACAAACAGTATAATTACCTGTTTTGTTAAAGAAAACCGAAGGATTGGCATTAGTATTGGGATTATTACCTACCAGATTGAAATTATAAGATTCAACATCCAAACGCGAATTTGTGGAATCGGCAGGGTCATACAAATACCAATTCCAATATGTAGGACCGTTGGTAGAAAGGTCGAGTAAGTTTACCGTTCCGAATCTTTCTACCTCATTTGTATTTGATACAAAATCAACTACAGGTTTTGCAGATGGGGAAATAATAGTGATATATTTGTCTATGGAGTCACGACCAAGACAGTTTACGCTTGTTAAACGAACAGATTTTGTGCCGGGAGTAGCAAATATATGTGTGGCATTAACTGAAGTATAATCAATGGAACCATTAACATCAATATCCCACTCATGCTTAATATAGCCTGATTGATTATTATTAGTCATTTTAACCGGGGTTCCTTCATATGCCTGACTTGGCATAAAAAAACCGGCAGCCAAACTTGAAGGGTTGGCTACAGTAACGGTATAATCTTCACATTCTCCGTAATACCAAGCTGTGCTCCCGTTGCTGCACATTGAACCCGAATTTAATGCACTATAGGAATAGGAGGACATGATACGCATACGGGTAGTTCCTGATGAAACCCCGCAAGGAACTGTAAATGTATTGGTAGCTAATGTTCCGGCAGTTCCGGGAGCCGCACCTGTTGGAGCACCTGCCCAACCGGTTGACATATATTCATTGGATGTAAAAGTACCATCCCGGTTCAAGTCAACCCAAACGTAGAAAAAAACGGTATAGCCTGAATAGCCGGTTGTACCTGTGCCATAGGCGGTACTTGCCTGCATGGTGTATTTGGAACCGCTTGACATAGTAAATCTGGGAGTACTTCCCATAAAGCTGTAACCCTGACCTCCGGAGCCCGGAGATGTGGTTGTTCCGAAATTACAGCCATCGGCGGCTTTGTTCATTAATACAGTTCCACCTGCATCTTTAAAGATAACCGTTTCAATGTCAAAATAAGTGTAACCCGAGTACAAGCACCCGATGTAAGAGCCTACCTGGCAGTAGGATTGAGCTTGGCTTTTGTTGTAGGCCGAAGAGCCTAATAAGCCTAGAAGTACGAAGATAAATCCTAATACTTTCGCGTTTTTTAAGGTAAATTTTTGTTTCATATCCGTTATTTTTAATTTAAACTATTTTATTACAGTCTTCAAACATATGAATTCTGTCAATATATTTGACCACTCTTATTCAAAAAGTTTCAAAATAATTTAATTATTTTTATGAAAAAATCCTAACTATTTGAAATTCTGATGTAAAATATTTATTAATGACAAAAAAATGATTTTAAATTCTCTTCAAAATAGTGCTGTTGAAGCAATAGACGGCCCTTTAATGGTAATTGCAGGACCCGGTACAGGCAAAACCCAATTATTAAGTGCCAGAGTTTTGATAATTTTAGAAAAAACTGATCTCAATCCTGAAAATATTCTTTGCCTCACGTTTACCGATTCGGCGACAACGGCAATGAGGAAGAGATTAATAAATTTTTTAGGAGCTGCAGCCCATCGGGTTCCTATTTTTACCTTTCATTCATTTTGCCAAAAAGTAATTTTCGATTATCAGAATGAAATAGGAGTTACTTTATTGGAGCCCATTGCAGAACTGGAATCTATAGGTTTTTATAATAAAATTATTGACCGTTTGGAATTAGGCAATCCTTTAAAAAATTATAAAATTCCCTATTATTATAGAAAAGACCTTGTAAAATTAAATACATTATTGAAACAGGAACGAATAACCAAAGAATTTCTTTTTCAATTGATAGAAAAAAAAACAGAAGAATTATTATTGAATGAAAGCTTATACTATAAAGTAAACAGAGGCGAAAATAAAAAAGGGGACCTCAATACCACCAAGTATAATAAGGAGATTGAGAAAATGGATAAGTTAAAAGCAGCTACCGAGGCCTGCTATGATTATCGTAAACAACTTTTAGAAAATGGCCGGTACGATTTTGATGATATGATTTTATGGGTTATTGATTTTTTAAAATTAAATAAATATGCGCTGCTTCGCTATCAGGAGCTATACCAATATATAATGGTGGATGAATATCAGGATACCAATAAAGCCCAAAATGATTTGGTATTGCTTTTAGCCTCCTATTGGGATAGCCCGAACTTAATGGTGGTGGGTGATGATGACCAATCCATCTATCGTTTTCAGGGAGCTAATGTTGAAAATCTTCATGCATTTGAATCTCAGTTTGCCAAATATTTGCAAAAAGTTGTTTTAGCCGAAAATTATCGTTCGTCTCAAGCTATATTAAATTCTTCAGGCTGGCTTATTAATAAAAATACTACCCGCCTGATTCCCGACAAAAAACTTATTGAGCGCAATGAAAATTTAAAATCTACCGATAATCCGATTGTAATTGAATGTACCAATCAACTATATGAGGCTGCCTGGATAACTAATAAAATTGAAGATGATTATAAAAATGGAGTATCCTATTCTGAAATGGCGGTGATATATCGCAACCACAAACAGGTTGATATTTTAAAATCCTATTTGACGTTAAAAAATATTCCTTACTATTTAAAGAAAAGAACCAATGTTCTTCTTACTCCTCTCGTAAATAATATTATTGAACTCCTATATTATATAGGTGAAGAAAAAAACCGTCCTTACAATGCCGAACACCGGCTTTTTAAAATTCTTCATTTTGATTTTTGGGAAATACCTCCGTCCGATTTGGCCAAGCTTGCTTTTTATATAAAACAGGAAAAAATCAGATGGCGTGATTGTATTAATGATTTAAAAGAAAATACAATTTTATGTGCTACACTATCTGAAATTTCAGTCCATAAAATAATAAAACTTGCTGCCGATATTGAATACTGGATTGGCAAAGCATTTAATTTTACCCTTCAGCAATTATTAGAAAAAGTAATTTCAAAAGGTGGTATTTTATCCTTTGTGATGCAATCGGGCAATAAACTTTTTATGCTTCAGGCTTTGCAAACTTTTTTTGATCACCTCAAAGATGAAACCCGAAAAAATCCTGCGTTAACTGTAGAAAGTTTTTTGCTCGGCATCAAATTGATGCTTGATAACGATATAGCCCTGGAAGCCGAAGAAATTATTGAAAAAAATGACGGAGTAAATCTCCTTACAGCCCATGCCAGTAAAGGGTTGGAGTTTGAAACTGTTTTTTTAATGGGGTGCAATGATAAATTTTGGGATAAAACCAAAGATCGATTGCCTTTTAACATTAGGGAAGTAATTGTTGTAAGTCAGATTGATTCACTCATGGAGGAAAACCGACGCTTATTTTATGTGGGGTGTACACGGGCCAAATCATCTCTGAATATTTTATTTAATAGTACCGACCTTAATTTAAAAGATTTGCAGGAATCGGTTTTTGTAACCGAATTTTTAGAATCAGGAATTCCTGAAAAAATAAAAGCTGACATTTCAGATGAACAAATTATGGAAATTCAGGTTTCGATTTTTGGGACTGATGAATCGGATAAGGATTTTGAACCGATTGACAGCCAGTTTTTAAATAAATTTACCGATGATTATGTGCTTAGTGCTACCCATTTAGATAATTATCTGGAATGTCCCGTAAAATTTTATTATCGAAATTTATTGCAAATCCCTTCGGCTAAAACCGGACCATTAAGTTTTGGAAATGCCATTCATAAGGCTCTGGAACTGTTTTTTAAAACCATGCTAAAAAATTCTCAAAAGATTTACCCTTCATTGGAACAATTGACAGCATGGTTCAGGTTTGACCTTGAGAAAAACCGTGATTCATTTGTTCCCGAAGATTTTGCAAGAAATATGGAATATGGTTCAGAAAAAGTGTTGCCCCAACTTTATAAAACCTTTTTACCCGAATGGGAAGAAAATAAAAACCGTGAGCCTGAAAAAAATCTGGCCAATATAATTGTAAACGCCGTTCCAATAAGGGGTAAACTTGATCAATTGGTATTTCAGGACAGCCGCACGGTGCATGTCATTGATTTTAAAACCGGAAAATATAGCAGCGAAAAAAAGAAAACGCTTTTACCTCCAGTGATTGGAATTAACCCGGATGATGCAAAATTTGAAGAACTCTATGGCGGAAATTATTGGCGGCAGGTAGCCTTTTATCACTTGCTTTTAAACCATGATTCCTTACACAATTATCATACAGTTTCAGGCGAAATGTTTTTTGTAGAACCTGATAACAAAGGGAATTTTGTAAGAGAAAAAATTTTTATCAAACCCGAAGAATTTAAATTTATGGAACAATTAATAGCCGATGTTTATCATAAAATAAA
>CAYHCM010000209.1:0-5202 GCA_964355045.1 uncultured Chitinophaga sp.
AAATCAGAAACAATTGAAGAAAATATTCAAAAAGATTTGAATGAATTAAAAAAAATAATTTAACAATGGAAAATTTAGAAGATTTATCTAATCAAATTTCTAAAGTACATCTTTACTTTAAAAATTATGCCAATAGACAGATAAACAATTCGCTAACTCTAAGAAATTGGATTATTGGAAATTACCTCGTTGATTATGAGCAAGAGGGAAAAGACAGAGCTGCTTATGGTGAAAAAACACTAAAAGCACTTTCTGAGAAACTAATTAAAACAGGTGTAAGAGGTTTTTCAGACCGAAATTTGAGATTATATCGTCAGTTCTATCTTGAATATCCTATGATTTGGCAATTCATCATTGCCAAATTCAAAAACAGTGAAAATGAGGCCCATGCAATTTGGCAATTGCCAAATCTAAGGTTAATCTTAAAGCCGAACAAATAAGCGATGTTGTACCGATTGAATTGCTGATGGATAAACTGAGCTATACACATTTTATCGAACTTATCAAAATAACGGAACCGTTAAAGAGATCATTTTATGAAATACAAGCTATTAAAAACAACTGGAATGTTCAAGAATTACAGAGAAGCATCGGCAGTTTGTTATTTGAACGAATTGGTTTAAGTAAAGACAAAGAAACCATGCTGTCAAAACTTAAAAACGATAGCTTATTGCAATTTACAGATATCATTAAAAGCCCCTATATTCTCGAGTTTTTAGGAATTGAAGAAAAATCAGAATATTCAGAAACAGATTTGGAACAAGCTATCATTAATCATTTGCAAAAGTTTCTCATTGAATTAGGCAGAGGTTTTTGTTTTGAAGCCCGGCAAAAACGGATTTCATTTAACAACAAGCACTATAAAATTGACCTGGTCTTTTATCACCGCATATTAAAATGTCATATTCTTATTGATCTAAAAATCGGGGAATTTGACCATGCTGATGCAGGTCAGATGAACGTGTATCTGAATTATTATAAAGAAAATGAAATGATGGAATACGATAATCCGCCGGTCGGAATAATTTTGTATAGCCAAAAAGATAATGCTTTGGTACATTATGCCACAGGAGGGTTATCACAGGAAGTTTTTGTAAGCAAATACAAACTGCAACTGCCAACAGAAAATGAATTGAAAGAATTAATTGAAAATGATGTGATACTTTTTAATGAAAAGAAAGTTGGGAATGATTGAAGAAAATAATTCTATGAATCGCTAATTTAGCTAGCGTTTATAGGGAACCTGGAGTTTGCAAAACAATAAAAATATTTCTTTCACTTCTTCACCTTTATCACATCCACATCCATCGCCTTTGCCAATTTATTAAAGGCTTTAATCTGATTGTTTTTCAAAGTTTCAAATTTCAATAATTGCTTACTTGCTTTTATGGCCAAATCAAGGTAAACATCATGGTATTGTTGGGGCACGGCCCCTTTAAAGGCATCAATATTATCAATTAATGCTGCCATTTTATTATTCAGTTTCATGGGATAATTCAATAAATCCTGAGCATTTTTGGCTTTGGATTGGATAAGTTCATTTTCGATGGCAGTAAGGGAATCAATGATTACCTTACCCAATTTTGTCATAGTATCCTTTTGCTCTTTAATTGTTAATCCGGCGTTGAAATCAGTAATTTGTTTTTTTATGCTTCGCATTTGGTTGATAGCTGTGTGCATGGCATTAACCTTTGCTATAACTGAGTCCATCAATAGTTTTTTATTTTTATAGTTTTCAATAGTTGATTCCTCAAATCGCGGGTCGGGAAGGATTTTACATTCTGCCTTTTGAACAAGGGTATCGTTAATCAATAACTCAATTTTATAATTGTCAGGATATGCCAAAGGTCCACTAAGAGAAGCTCCCCACATCACTTTTCCATCTCCTTCTATAGTTACCAAATCGGCGGTTTTCATGTCCCAAACAAAACGGTTAAATCCTTTTTGGGCGGTCAACATACCATTGGGCACGGCAGTTTTGGGTTGGTAAAAGTCATTATTAATAAGGATTGGCGCATAATTTTTATCCCGTTTGGATGAAAATGCCGCCATAGAATCGCCGTGGTTATTTTTTATTTTTATAATCAATTCTTGTTTGAAAGTGTCAGGTAAAAAATAATCAATCACCATACCGCAGGGGGCATTCATACCGGCATACGTTGATGCTTCGCTATATACACCACCCCGGGCATTAAATGTATTTCGGCAAATTAAGGAAATGGTATTTTTTGGTTTTTTATCAACCAAGGTATAAAGAAAACTAATATTATCCATTACCCAAAATGCCCTACCATGAGTAGCTAAAATCAAATCGTGTTCGCTTGGGTGAATGGCAATATCGTGAATAGGGGTGTTGGGTAAATTTTGATTAAATTTTTGCCAACTATCGCCGTCATTAAAGGAAATAAACAAACCCGTTTCGGTGCCGCAAAATAATAAACCTTGCTTGGATGGGTCTTCTCGTATAACACGAGTTACACAATTTTTAGGTAAACCTTTATCAATCCGTTGCCAGGTTTTTCCATAATCATTGGTCTTAAATAAATAGGGTAGGGCTTCGCCCAATTTAAACCGGTTAGCAGCCAAATAGGCTTTTTGTTTTATAAAATGGGAAGCTTCAATTATACTAATTTGGGTATTTTCTGGCAATAATATGGGCGTAATATTTTGCCAGGTTTGTCCATCGTTTATGCTTACATGAACCAATCCATCATCGCTACCCGCCCATAGAATTCCTTTTTCCAAACTGGATTCGGCAAAGGTAAAAATGGTATTATAGGTTTCCACCCCTGTATTATCTTTAGAGATTGGGCCACCGCTTGCCTGCTGTTTTGATTTATCATTTCGTGTAAGGTCGGGACTAATCGTTTCCCAATGCAAACCCTCATCAAAACTTCGGTGTACATTTTGGGAAGTGGCATATAATATTGTTTTTTCTTTAGTACTAAAAGGTGAAAAAATAATAGGAAACGTCCATTGAAAACGCTGTTTGGCTTTATCAGCCCCCTCCCCCAAACCATCTTCGGGATATACATTAACAGCAGTTGAATATCCGGTTTCCTTATCAATCCGGTAAATAGTTCCGCTGTAATTACCACCAAAAGTCACCTTTGGTTTAAATGGGTGAGGAGCAATATATCCACTTTCGCCCCATGCACAATTATACCAATCACCCCGGCCAATTTCCCAACCAAAACTCCGGCTATTAATTGCAATACTGGTATTATCCTGCTGGGCGCCATATATTTTATAAGGGAAACCCTTATCAATGGCTACATGATAAAATTGCCCGGTCGGGAAATCCTGTTCGCTCCAACTTAATCCCCCATTATAACTCACCGTTCCGCCACCATCATTCCCGTTTATCATAATTTCAGGATTTTCAGGATTAATCCACATATCATGATTATCGCCATGTTGGGCATAATTTTCCGAAAATGTTTTGCCGCCGTCCGTGCTTTTATGATAAGCAACATTCAATACAAATACAATATCCTGATTTTTGGGATGGCAATATACCGCGCTGAAATACCAGGGACGTTGCCTTATAGCAGCATCTTCTGTAATCTTTTTCCAGGTTTCACCGCCATCATCACTTCTAAAAAGGCCACCATTGGTATTTTCAACCATAGCAAAAATTCGGTCAGAATTAACAGGCGAAATTGCCATACATATTTTCCCTAAAATACCTTTGGGCAAACCCTCATTTTGTGAAATATTTTTCCAGGTATCGCCGCCATCCGTGCTTTTATAAAGTCCACTTTGTTTGCCTCCGCTTATCATACTCCAGGGGGTTCGGTATGCCTGCCACATTCCGGCTAATAAAATATTCGGGTCGTTGGAATCCATCGCAATATTAATGCAGCCAGTACTATCCGATTTATATAAAATTTTTTGCCAGGTTTTTCCGCCGTCTTTGGTCCTGAAAACTCCCCGGTCAACATTGGGTTTAAATACATTTCCCAAAGCCGAAACATAAACGATATCCGGATTTTTTGGATGAATTACAATATTGGCTATGGAAAAAGTATTTTCCAAACCAATTTTTTGCCATTTTTTACCGCCATTATTACTTTTATACATTCCGTCACCAAAACTTATATTTCCTCTGATATCGGTTTCGCCCATACCGGCATAAATAATTTTAGAGTCGCTTGGGGCTAAGGAAATTGCTCCTACCGAACTGCTTTTGAAAGTAGAATCAGAAATACAAGTCCACAGTTTTCCTCCATCTTCAGTTTTCCAAATTCCACCACCTGTAGCTCCAAAGTAAAATGTATTGGGAAGGCTTGGGTGGCCAGCCACTGCCAAACTTCTGCCACCTCTGAAAGGACCAATATTTCTAAATTTTAAATCTGAAAATTGAGATAAATCAAAGGTTTGAGAAAATCCTGAAAAGCCAACAAACAAAACACATAATAAACCAAAATGCTTTTTTATCATAGACTTTCAAAAGTAAGAAAATAGGCTATTAATTAAAATGAAATATTCTAAGTCAGGTATTGAATTTTATAAGTCAAAAAAAGGCTGCCCGAAAAATTCGAAACAGCCTTATATGATTTAAGTAGTAAGTTCTAATTTTATTGCCTCTCAACCCAATATTTTTTATCTTGATATTTCTGGTTCAATTCTTCTGCCGCCTCTCGTGCAATTTGTTCATTATCTATCCATTTTCCTTTAATGGTGAACCAGCTTCCAAATATGCTAAATCGCTTTTTATATTTAAAACATACTCTAAATTGTGGGGATGGAGCTTCTCCAATAGTTGGATTGACTAAATTATCAAACCACTCCTTAATTGTTTTTCTCAAATTCATAATATTATTATTTTTTGAGCTTATGGCGTGATATTGATTAACCTCCGGAAACATTTATATTATTTGTTTATCGTTATCTTTTGAGTCGAAATCAGTCCACCATTAGTTACTTTCACCAGATAAACTCCATTGGCCACATTCAATTCAACTGAATAGATAGTTTTCAATGGATTTGTTTCTATAGTTTTCACTATCTCGCCTAAAAGGTTAAATATTGAAATAGAAATATCAGATTTAGGTTCTTCTACCGTTACCGTAATATTACCCCTGTTTGGATTTGGATATACTTTAACGCCCGTTAGTTTGGTCAATTTCTCAAAGCCGCCTGTTATCTCTATTAACTGGCAACTTTCAGATGTACATCCTGCTGCATTTACTACTGATA
>CAYHCM010000210.1:0-5174 GCA_964355045.1 uncultured Chitinophaga sp.
AAAGAACTGGAACTGCGTGGGATAGCTTATAAAAAGCAAGTTTGGGTAGACTTAAACTATAAGGGTCTTGAACTTAGTTCCGAATTGCGATTGGATGTGTTGGTTGAAGATATACTTTGTGTTGAACTGAAGGCACAAGAAGGCTTTTTGCCCATTCATGAAGCCATATTGCTTTCATATATGCAAATGTTACAAAAACCAAAAGGTATTCTCATAAATTTCCATTGTTTAAATATTTTTAAAGAAGGTCAGAGAACATTTGTAAATTCACTTTTCGCATTACTTCCTGATACCTAAAGATTATGTGTTTACTATGTTTCTATGTATCTATGTGGTTCAAAAAGTAGGTCCAAATAAAAAAACTAAAAATGATCTTCACCCAAATCCCAGGCCAGCAAGCCATAAAAAACAGATTGCTCAATGCCTGTAACCACGGGCGTTTACCTCATGCCATATTGCTGCATGGCCCCGAAGGAAACGGGGCTTTGGCTTTGGCTTTGGCAGTAATCAGTTATTTGCTTTGCGAAAATAAAACTGAAACCGATGCCTGCGGCGAGTGTGATTCCTGTTCCAAAACCAAATCGTTTGTTCATCCGGATGTGCATTTTAGTTTTCCTATTATTAATTCAGACGGAACCAAACTGAGTGATGACTTTATAAAAGAATGGCGAAAAGCCTTATCGGCCAATCCGTTCATAAGTTATGAAGACTGGATGGAAGCCATTAAAGGCAAAGACGACCAAAATAAACAAGGCAATATTACCGCCGAAGAATGCCGTGAAATATTGAAAAAACTTAGCCTCATGTCGTATGAGGGAGGTAAAAAAATTATGCTGATTTGGCTTCCTGAGTTTTTGGGGTTATCGGGAAATATTCTTTTAAAACTTCTGGAGGAACCTCCCGAAGACACCCATTTTATTTTAGTAGCTGAAGATTTAAATCAATTACTGCCAACTATTGTTTCCCGGACTCAGCTATTTAATATTCCTACTTTTTCATCAGATACCCTAAACGAATATTTGCAAAAAACACATGATTTGGCTGAAAAAGATGCCGCGGTTATTTCGTTTTTAAGCAAAGGAAACCTTAGTCTGGCTCAAAATATGATGCATGAGGAAGATACAGATTATACCGAAAATATGCAGCGTTGGTTGCAGCATTGTTATTCACGAAACATTGTAAACATTAACGAATGGGTAAATAAAACAGCTACACTTGGCCGCGAAAAAATAAAGCAATTTTTAGAAAACAGTCTGTATGTTTTTGGCGAATGTTTGCATTGCCGGTTTAGGGAAAATCATAAACCACGGGTGCCGACGGCCAATGAAAAATTTGTGACCGACATAAGCAAAATCCTTACAGAGCAAAAGATTGAGCGGATTTATAAACTCATCAACGATACTATTTTTCATATTGAACGCAATGCCAATGCTAAAATATCATTGTTTAATTTGTCGTTGAATTTGAGGAATATTTTGTTGGAGAAATAGGAGGTGGTTTTTGAACAGGATTATTTGGGATTTTTTAGATAAACAGGATTTTTAGCGGTTTCAATTAATTTTGTAACTTGCGAAAAATTTGATTATGACATTTACCATTCCAGATGAAATTGTTTTAAAATCCAAATTAACTGAAGATAAATTGAGGATTGAATTAGCATTAATGTTATTTGAGAAAAATCTACTAACATTTGGTCGAGCACGAAAGTTAAGTGGTCTGGATGTGATAAATTTTCAGCAAGAGCTTGGAAAAAATAAAATTCCAATTCATTATGATTTTGAAGCTTTTGAGGATGATTTATTAAATTTGGAATTGTTTAAAAAATAAAGTTTAACAAAAAATATTGCAGTTCAATTTATTGAACTGTTAAAGAGATAAGAAGGCAATTGGCTTTAGTCTCATCAAAAAAATCTTTAAATCTTAAAAAACCTCTGAATACTTCTCAAAACTTTTTCCCCTATCTTCGCCAATTAATTTTTAAAATAAATTATACTAAAATATGGGATGCGGATCATGCGGAACAACAACCGGCGAAAGCCCGAAAGGATGCAAAAGCAATGGCTCCTGCGGTACGTCGAGTTGTAATAAATTGAATACCTACGACTGGTTTAAGGATATAGATTTACCTGAAAATTACACGCCTTTTGATATTATTGAAATACGGTTTAAAGGAAGTAGAAAGGAGTTTTTCAAAAATGCAAATAATCTTGAACTTTATACCGGCGATGCCGTGGTATTGGAAAGCGACCTTGGCCACGATATAGGGCATGTGTCGCTAACCGGTGAATTGGTTCGACTTCAATTGCGAAAGGCTGAGCTGACAGAAGACAGCCCGGCTATAAAAAAAATATACCGCATAGCTACCGAAGCCGATAAGGAAAAATATACTGAATATAAGGCCAAAGAGCCTTCAACTTTAGAAAAAGCCAGAACGATAGCCCTTGAACTGAAGCTGGAAATGAAACTGAGTGATATTGAGTTTCAGGCCGATGGACGAAAGGTTATTTTCTTTTATACAGCCGAAGAACGGGTTGATTTCAGGGAATTGATTAAACGCTATGCAGCTGATTTTAAAACCCGAATTGAAATGCGGCAAATAAGTTATCGAGAGGAAGCAAGCCGCTTAGGTGGAATTGGTTCTTGCGGTCGTGAACTATGCTGCAGTACCTGGCTAACCGATTATAAAATTGTGAATATTTCGGCAGCCCGTTTTCAAAATTTGAGTATCAATATGCTTAAACTTTCAGGCCAATGCGGACGTTTGAAATGCTGTCTTAATTATGAATTGGATACCTACATGGAATCTTTGGGCGAATTTCCTGGAACTGAAAAGGTAATTGTAAATACTAAAATAGGAACTGCCAGCCTTCAAAAAATTGATATTCTAAAGAAAATGATGTGGTTTGCCTATCAGGACAAACCGGGCGATTGGATACCTATTCATGCTGACAAGGTAACAGAGATTATTGAAAAAAATAAACGGGGCGAACTTCCCGAAACCTTGGTTGACCGACCGTTGGGAGCCGAACTGATGTCGAAAACTACCTATAAAGTGGACGACATGTTGGAAGATTCAAGCATTACGAGGATGGAAGAAAAAAACAAGGAACGCAAACAAGGCGATAGGAATTTCCGTGACCGAAATCGTCCCGATAACCGAAATAAAAATCAAAACCCGAATAACCGGAATAATCCGCGAAACCCAAACCAACCAAATCCTAATCCACAAAATCCCAACAGGCCAAATCCAAACCGACCCAATCCAAACCGACCGGATAACCGAAATAATAACCCGAACCCCAATAACCCCAATCGTCCAAATCCAAACCAGCCTCGCAACCCCAATCAAGATAACAGAAACAACCCCAATAACCGAAACCCGAACCGGCCAAATAACCCGAACAGACCTAACCGACCGACTGATAACCGGCCGGATAATGAGAAGAAGGATTAGTGGAATTTTGAGTTGAAATTTTATTTTGATTCGGTATTTATAGTTAATTCATAATCCGAATCTTCCATGTAATTAGCAGCTTAATAACTTATTGAACAAATAAGAATCAACCGCGAATCATCGTTTTTCTTTTTATTTTTAAATTTACTTGGGGGTAAACCACAAAACTTGTGTTTTATATTCAATACTAACAAAACAGAAAAATGAAATCATCTAATTTTACTTTCCTTTTTTATTTCACTTTCCTTTTTTCAATTTTATCGTGTACGCCAAATGAAAGAATTACAATTCCGGAAAAGGCACTTGGCCTCAAACCCGTTTATTTGGACACCAATAAAATGGAGGAATATATTTTCAGTACAGGCCCGAAAATTTTGGTATCTCCCGGCAAAATTTTTAAAACCAGCAACATGCTTTTTGTGAGTGATGCCGGAAATGGCGTTCATGTAATTGATAATTCTGACAACAAAAATCCTCAAAAAATTGCCTTTATTAATATTCCGGGCAATGCAGATATTGCCAAAAAAGGCAACTTTTTATATGCGGATTGCAATGGCTATCTTATTACCATTGATATTTCTGACCCTTTAAATGCAGTGGTAACCGGCATTAATAATATGCTGAATCAGGACAGGTTAGCACCGCCTTCCAATGTGCGATTAAAATATTTTAACGGTGCTAATCGCGTGTTTTATGAATGCCCTGTGGGCAATAAGGGTATAATTGTAAACTGGGAAGTGGATACACTTTACAAGCCCGAATGCTATGTTAATTCGAACAGTTATTTGCAGGAATAAGCAATT
This sequence comes from uncultured Chitinophaga sp., assembly GCA_964355045.1. GTDB lineage: Bacteria > Bacteroidota > Bacteroidia > NS11-12g > UBA9320 > JABWCE01. The sequence goes on from CAYHCM010000210.1 coordinate 4,258, forward strand.
TCTTTTAATCTTTAAAAAAATAATTATGCAAAATATTTATAGAGTAATAATCTGTTTTTTGGCCCTGTTTGTTATGGGCAATTGTTCAAAAGATTCAAGCAATGACATGGCTCCGAATCAAAATACTTCCGGACAGGGTGGATCATTGGCACGATTTTGTATTGCAAACAATTATTTGTATGTGGTTGATAATTCAACCCTGCATATTTTTAACATTGCCCAACCGTCACGTCCGGTTTCAGTTGGTTCAGTAAATCTTGGTTTTGGTATCGAAACTATTTTTTATAATGACGATTTTTTGTACATCGGATCGAATAACGGTATGATAATATGCAGCATTGCAAATCCTGCTCAACCAGTGGTTACAGGAACTTACAGCCATGTTACCAGTTGCGATCCTGTGGTTGTACAGGGCGATATTGCCTATGTTACTTTGCGAACCGGCAACCGATGCACCCGGGGGCAAAATCTGCTTGATGTGGTAGATGTAAGCAATAAGGCAAATCCAAAACAGATTAAATCTATTTTAATGACAAATCCCTGGGGATTGGGGGTTGACGGCAAACACCTTTTTGTATGTGATGAAGCTAAAAAAATTGTTTATTTCGATTTATCTGACCCACGAAATCCGGTTCAAATAAAAACTTTTCCAATAAAAGCTATGGATGTAATTCCTTCAAATAATGTTTTACTTACCACCGGTGCCGATGGAATAACACAATATGATTATTCAAATTTACCAACAAGTCTTGATTTATTAAGCATAATAGAAATTGGTAAATAGCGTGAAAAAAAATATTCTTTCGGTATTGCTGGTATTGGGTTTGATAAATATTTCAATTGCTCAGGATACGGTTCTTCGTTTTAAAAGTAAATTTAAAATTAATCCCTTTTCATTAATTGATTGGCATAATCAG
>CAYHCM010000211.1:0-5157 GCA_964355045.1 uncultured Chitinophaga sp.
GGTTTCAATTTGCCAATAGGATTCTGCATCGGGGCGGTAAAGCAATACAATGCTGTCTTCCGAACGGCCTTCCAATAATTGATTATCCAACCAACCTGATGAAAAATTAGTTGACTTAAATCCATCATAATTTATGATGGCTGAGGCCCTAAGTGAAGGATCAAAAATTCCGTCCACTTTCCAATAGCGTTCTTTTGAAATAACAACATTTGGAATTTTCATAAACCATCCATCGGGGTAAACCCAATTATGCTCGATCCGTATTAACGAAGTATCGGTATTGGCAGCAATATCAACCGTCATCATGGAATAGGTAAAAGCAAATTTTCCGATGGAATCAGTTAAAACAACATCATCCGTAATGGCATCCGAAAATTTTTGGTCGTAATCGAAACAAATAAATTCAGGCTTAAAATTGGTGGTAAACGAAATGGGTACAGGGGTTCCGAGGTTAAATTTAAAAACCTGTTTTTTGAAATTTTTATCAAAGGCAAATACTTCATAGGGCATATTTTCATACACATGATGGCCAAACCGTTTCTTTTGTTTGTATGCTAATATAGTAGTCCAATTTGAGCCGAGTTTAAATGAATTGGCCGAATAAATTGAAAAATGGGCAAAGCCGGTATCAACAATTATTTGTTTTACAAAATCGTTAGGAATATTAAAATGAGTACTAAAATCCTGAGTGGAAATATTGCCCATAGCATAGGTTTCCATCAAACTTTTGCATTTTTCTTTAAACGCCTCATCCCCCATTACTCCCCGTATGCAATGAACCATATCGGCTCCTTTTTTATAAACGTGGCGTCCGTAGGTGTTTTTATGACTTACATTATTTACACCGGTAGCTGCTCCATCGGTCAGATGAGCAAATTGAAGAACCCCTTTATGTATCGCGTTTATATAATTTTGATACGCTTTTTTACCATACACATATTCAGTAAACAAAGCTTCTGAATAGCTGGCCCATCCTTCGTTTAGCCACATATCACCCGCTGTTTTACAGGTTGTATTATTGCCCCACCAATGATGGCTAAGTTCGTGAGCCATCAGGGTTTCATAGGTTAATTTTCCGTCCACCGTATAACGCGGATACGCAATATTGCAGGCATGTTCCATAGCACCGCCATCAAATGGTACTACACAATACCCAACTCTTTCGAACCGGTAAGGCCCATAAAAATTTTCAAATACGGTAAGGGCTTTTTTAAGGTTAGCAAATGATTTTGTAAGATTAAAAGTGTCTTGTGCTTCAGCAGCCAGAAGTATCGGGGTGGTTTTGGTAATTCCATTAAAATTATCATAAACAAGTTTATAAGGCGCTACAGCCACCGAAGCCAGATAGGTTGGAATCGGATTAATATGTTCCCAATTCCAGGTTGTTGTATTATCCGCATTTTGAAATGTATCTTTTAAATTTCCTCCACATACGGAAGTATAACCACGCGGCACTTTAACGGAATAACTATACAATGCTTTATCGGTAAAATTATCAATACACGGAAACCAAACTCTTCCGTAGTTATGCGGATTCGACGCAAACGCTACTCCCAAATTATAAGAATATTCGCCGTTAAAATAAAAACCTCCCCATTGGGCATCCTGAATCGGCGAACCGTGATAAAATATTTTTAGAACCGATTCGGCTATCAAGCCTTGTTTAATTTTCAGAAAGGTATCGTTGTAGGTAAAATTAACATTTACAAAAAATGAACTTCCAAAATCTTTAAATAACACACTGTCCACTTTCAGTTTAAGTAACATAAGGGTAACAGATTTCGTCTTTATTCCATTCAAAGGTTTGCACGTTATTTCAGCTATTCCGGTGAGTGTTTTGGTTTTAAAATTTGAAAAATCAACCTTTAAATTATAATGCTCTACATCGGTACTGTCTATATTTTGGGCAAATACGGAGTGAATGTGAACAGTATAAAAAATCAGTATAAAAATTTTACAATTTATTTTTATACTTTCGAAAAACTTTTTAAACATATTATGCAGCAATCTTTACGCAAAAGTATCCTATTATCCTCATTAATTATCGGGTCATTCTCATCCTTTTGCCAAATAACCATAACGGCTGCCAACATGCCATCGGCAGGTGATACCATACGCTACAGCGAGGTTCAAAATTCAACGGGAATTAATTTTAAAGCCACCGGCGAAAATAAAGTTTGGGATTTTACTACTCTTAAACCAGCCTCACAGGCTCTTTACGAGTATAAAATTTCATCTTCTACACCGTATATTTTTAATTTTGGTCTTGGTGCTATAGGATTAAAAATAGCAGATTCGTTAGGTTCAGGTCAAATTAGTTTTAAAAATGTTTATACTTTTTTTAAAAAAAGTACGGCTAAATGGGAAGCCGTAGGTGTTGGCTTTCAATTAAGCGCTCTGCCCCTGCCACAAGCCGGCAAGCATACCAATAACGATGAAATATATCAATTTCCCTTAAATTATAAGGATAAAGACAGTGCTACGTTTGCTTTAAAAATTCCCTTAACCGCCATTGTATTACCCATTGGAAATTATTTTCAGAATGGAAATCGTGTCAATACTGTGGACGGTTGGGGCAAAATTTCAACTCCCTACCAAGCTAATGTGGATTGTATCCGTATTAAATCGGTGATTACTGAAACCGATTCGCTGGCTGTTGAAATTACAGGACAAGCGCCTATTAATTTTGCTTTTCCAAATAATAGGGTTGAATACAAATGGCTGAGCAAAACCGAAAAAATACCTATGCTTGAAGTTACCGGTACTGAATTGGGAGGAACATTTACCCCAACAATAGTGCGCTATCGCGATAATTACAGATCAACTAATAATGTATCCATTCATACGATTACCAATTCACAATTAGTGGCATATCCAAACCCTGCTAAAAATAACTTAACCATTGAAACTCCCCAATTGATTAAACATTCTTTAAAACTTTTTGTTTTTGATATGACCGGAAAACAAGTTGAAAATATAGACTTTTCCATTACTGAAAATAATTTTATCAATCTAAATACAACTCATTTATGCTCGGGTAAATATTCCGTTATAATAAGCACCGGAAATACTATCCATTATACCTCTGTAACCATTTTAAAATAATACAATATGAAAATTACTACTACTACTACAATTTTATTCGTTTTTCTGTCTGCATTCGGATTTAGTCTCAAAGCACAAACTACCTCTAAAGAAGCAACCATTCAGGCCTGGGTGGTAGTTAACAAATCTGCCCCTTCCATCACTATTAAATGGATGAAGGAAACCGGCGTAACAGCTTTTAATATTTTCAGGAAAGCCAAAAATGAAACTTCATGGGGAGTATCAGCTAAGGCTGTATTGGCAGGCACCGATACTATGTGGACCGATACCGACGTTAAAGTTGGCACCGTTTATGAGTATAACTTTATAAAATTAGATAATAGCCAAAATCTTTTCGGGCTTACCTATATTTTAAGCGGAATTGACGTTCCCATTGTTCACAGTCGTGGAAATGCATTGGTGGTCATAGAAAAATCGCTGGCAGCTTCACTACCCACCGAACTTGATAATTACTGCCGCGATATAGCTGCCGATGGTTGGAAAGTGTACAAACTTGAAGTTTTAAAAACGGATTCAATTCAAAAGGTAAAAAGGGAAATTAAGAAAATGGATACCAAATACGGAGGTTTAAAATCACTGATTATTGTTGGTCATGTTCCTGTTCCATACTCCGGAAATTTTAATTCAACCAATTACCCTCCCGATGGCCACATGCCCGATCATAATGGTGCATGGCCTACCGATGCTTATTATTCCATTGATTATGACCAATGGGGTGATGCCATTACCAACACAGGAGGTTCTCGAGCTGAAAATAAAAATTTACCCGGCGATAGTAAATGGGATAATATTTTTCTTCCCGGTTTGGTAAAATATTATACCGGCCGTATTGATCTTTCTAATTTACCTAAGTTTACTAAAACCGAAGCCGAACTTACCAGGCGATACTTTCAAAAGGCACATGACTTCAGATATAAAGTGACTACAACAGTTGAAAAAGGCGTAATTGATGAAAACTTTCCTGCCAGTGCTGGGTATTTTGCAAGTACCGGTTGGCGAAATTTTTCGGTAATGTTTGGCCCAAAAAATATTACGGAAACCGATTATTTTACCACCTGCCAAACAGAAAACCTGCTTTTTGCCTATGCCACAGGCCCCGGCTCTTATACAAGCTGCGGCGGTGTTGGTACTACCGATGATTTTGTTACCAAAAAAGGAGCCATATTCAATATGCTTTTTGGAAGTTATTTTGGCGATTGGGACAATGCCAATAATATTTTGCGTGCCCCGTTGGCGTCCACCGAAAATGGATTAACAAATGCCTGGAGCGGCCGGCCCTGGTGGCAAAATCATCAAATGGCGCTTGGTGAACCTATCGGCTATTGCGCCCTTACTACCCAAAATAATACGACAACCTATATTGATAATATTTATGCCAATTCAGTACCAATTGGATTAATGGGCGACCCAACTTTGCGATTGCATATAATAGCCCCTCCTACCAATGTTATTCTTAATGCCCAATCCAATTATACCAAGGTAAGCCTTACCTGGACGGCAAGCACCGAGGCCAGTAATTTGGGATATTACATTTACCGTTCCGGCAATCCGTTGAGCAATAATACTCCAATTAATTCCACGCCAATAACCACCACCTCTTATATTGACAATACTCCGTATCAGGGAACCAATCATTATTTTATCAAAACGGTAAAATTAACGACCTCAGCCAGCGGAACTTATTTCAATTTAAGTCATGGTGCTTATGCATCTATTCCGGGTATTACCGGTAGTGCTGATATTAAAAACAATGAAAAGCCGGGTATTGTAATTTATCCTAATCCGGCCAAGGATGCCATTTCATTGCAGTTTTCATACTATACCAATTCTACAATAGTTCAGATATTTAATGCACAGGGACAATTGGTAAAATCGGTAGAAACGGAATTGGATAATTATTTGAGGTCAAATTCAATTTCAATTTCTGATCTTACTTCAGGCTTTTATTTTATTAAAGCCGGCAATGTAAGCAGTCGGTTTATTAAAGAATAAACTATTTTTTTTCTAAAATAAAAAAAGGTGTATCGGATGGTACACCTTTTTTTGTTGGGT
>CAYHCM010000212.1:0-5154 GCA_964355045.1 uncultured Chitinophaga sp.
ATTAAGGACAGAATAAACAAGTTTATCCTTTTTATACACTTTGGTAAACGAGTCGCTTGAACTTGTTAAACGAAATCCTTTGATATCATAATTTCCTAAAATATTAGACGCCAATTTAAAATATGGCCCGTAAACTTCCCCGTTCCTGTAGGTCGTTGAGGAAATAAGCTTTTTGCCAATATACTCTTCCACAATTCCATGCTGCAAGCCATCTTTATAATTCTTAATATAAATGTATTTTTTCTTATAAATATTCACTTTAGTTTCTGTTTTACCATCTAATTTTCCGGCCTTAAATTCGGATGTTATTATTTCCCGGTCATCCTTCAATGTCCATAATCCGCTTTTGGCATCGTTCATATAATTTCCTGTAGCTTTTGGTTTAGAATGTTTAAATAAATCAAAAAAATAAACCGGACCTTCCTTTACATCATTTTTTATTGAAAAATTAATAGCAACAAAAAATGTATCGCCCCTGGCTATTTGTTTGCGCATTTTCTCTGAATTATCATAATTTGGTTGGGGCTTGTAATAAATTATGTATTCGCCATCCTCCAGCTTATCGGGGCAAAAGGGAATAGTGTATTTGTCAAATGTGTTTTCGCCTGAATATTTAGAAGGACTTTCTCTATCATCCTCAACATAATCAGTAGCTCCTTCATCAAAGGAACTCTCAGATTGTATCCGATAAGGGAAAATTTTTACAGTTCGCCCCTGATAAATAGTGGTACGAATTTGTGCAAAAGAGGCAGTAAATAATAGGAGGAGAATGGAAAGGTTAAGTAATTTTTTCATGTGATAAAAACCAATGACAATATTAAGGGAAAAAGTTTCAAAATAAATTGGTTGGGTTTTGCTTCAATGGCGAGTAATCCCCCTAACCCCCTTTTAAAGGGGGAATCGTGCTAACAAAGATTTTCCGTAATTTCAAGATTGCTTTATTTTAATTTTTTTTAAAAAAGGACAATAGAAGAACATTTTCGAAAGTATAATACTCCGAGTCCAGATTCCCCCTTATAAAGGGGGTTAGGGGGATTTTTTATCGGAAAAGTTTATTTTATTTGTATCATGATATAACTTCCTTATAACAAAAACTTAAAAGATTTTTCCCGCCAGTTACGAAACGACTCAACCTTATCGGAAGTGTTACTTTGGAATCAACTAAAGGCCGAAAAAATGCTTGGTTATCAATTTAACAGGCAAAAAATATTGAGTAATTATATTGTTGATTTCTATTGCAAAAAATCAAGTCTTGTAATCGAAATAGACGGCAATAGTCATGGATTTGAGGATATTTACCTAAACGACATAAAGAGACAAACTATATTAGAGTCCATGGGATTAAAAATTTTGAGATTTGATGATATTGATATAAAAATGGATATAGCGAATGTGTTAAGAGTAATAGAAGATTTTATAAGAGATTTTGAAAAGGCTTAGGTCGTTTATATTCGGGGAAATTTTGGTGTATTACAACCTAATCCCCCTAACCCCCTTTAGAAGGGGGAATCGTGCTAACAAAGATTTTCCGTAATTTCAAGATTGCTTTATTTTAATTTTTTTTAAAAAAGGACAATAGAAGAACATTTTCGAAAGTATAATACTCCGAGTCCAGATTCCCCCTTATAAAGGGGGTTAGGGGGATTTTTTATAAAACTAACCCTAAAACTTTTCCAACACCAAATGCGATTCAGAAATTCGTTTCCCCATTTCATACAAAATTTCAGTAACATCAATGTCCTGCTGTTGTCGCTCTTTCGTCAGGCTTAATGCTTCATTTACGGAGCAGGCATTGTCAATATAATTTATACCACCCAAGTCGCCTTTCAACCATTTGCCGTGTTTTACCCCATCGGCATATTCACCAATTGATTTCAGGTTTCCGTCGGGGTCATAAAATTTCCAAAGTCCCGTTCGTTTTCCTTTGGTTATTTGGCCGGCAAACCGTTTTTTACCATTCAAATGATAATCGGTAACCGGGCCGCTCAGGTTGTTTAAAATTGAATTTCCGGCTTCATCAAAAAAAGTTAAATAATACACAAACTCATAAGCCACTTCCACTTCCTGATTGCATTGGTAGCTTAGTTCTTCATCGGTTATAAGGCCGGCACACATTTTTTTGCCGCTCGGGTAATAAGCCGTTATTTTGCCCTTGTAATAAATGGTATTTTCGGTACTGCTATCCACCCCCGGCTTATATTCAATTTCTTTCAGAAGCGTGCCATTTTCATTCCAGTATTTCCAGGTTCTGTATTTTAACCCGAATACCATTTTTCCTTGCTGCGACTTTACTCCGTTTTTGTAATAAAATGTAAAAGTGGCTTTGGGATTATCAAACATAGGATCCAAGTCCACGCTTTTTTCATTGCCAAAATTGGTAATACCAAAATCAATAATTCCGCCATTTTTACCATAAACCACGTCTGTTGCTTCAGTTACTTGTTCCGAAACTGTGGCCTCATCATAGTTGTCACTGCTAATCGCGGCCGGAAACAATTCTTCCATTAGCATTGAATCTTGTATATATACGCTGGGTTTGGTTATGGCATATTTGCTTGTATTTATATATTTATGATAAAAATCGGTTTCCATTACCGCGATGTATTTTATACTTCCATCTTCAAAATAGGCGAAGGCTGTATCCTCAATTACACCATTATTCAGCTTTATTTTTAGTTCTCTGTTTATTTTGGTATAAGGCTCATAATTGTGAACGGAATCAGAATTTTCGGCCTCAAATTTTTGTATCCGGTTTTTATAATAATATCCGGTTGCTTTGCCTTTAATAAAGGGAATTCTTTCTCTTTCAACCCCTGCATAATAGGTTATTAAATATCCGTCAAGCGTATCGTTTACAAACTTTGTTTCCAGGCTTGGTTTAGGCTCTGAGAAACTTAAATTCTTATCAAACTCTACATACTGTCCGTTCAATTTGTCTTTGTTATATTTGGTAATTAAACCGGGACTATTATCTGCATTATTTATCACCACATACCCATCTATTCTTCCTGAATCATAATTTATTTTGGATAAAAATTGGTAGTATTCAAGCGTTGAAACAGATGTTTTTTCAAGGCAATAGTTTTGAACCCCATGGCTAATTCCATTTTTAAAATTAAGTTCATAAATAAGCCCATCCTCATTAGTGGCCCTTTGATAGCCATGTAATTTTCCGTTTTTAAAACTATACAAGTATTCATTAGGTTTTTGGCGTGTTGGGGTGCTTTTTTCGTAATAATACTTTTTTCTTTTTAAAACTTTCCTTACTTTTTTAAGACCAGTTTTTAATATTCTTTTTATGGTTCTTTCCTTAGGTAATATTCTGGTTAGATAAAGGGCTTTATCCTTTTCTTCATGTTTAAGTTTTGAATTGAAAGGCTTAATTTTTTTACTAAATTTATTTTCTATAAAAAGAATTCCTGAATAGGGTTTGTTTCGGTAATAAAATACGTGGTCGCTTTGACCTATAAAAGAGCCATAACTGTTCCAGCTTTTGCAAGCCTCATAGGGATTTATCAAATTGGCTCCGCCATGCCAAATAACCGCGCTGTCGTTCAAGCATAAGAGTTGAGTAAATGAAACATTTAACAAGGAGTCAATGGCATTTTTTTCGGTCACTTCCAGAGTATCTTTTCCTTTTAGTTGATAGGTAATATCAGGATATGTATGGCTGTAAATATTATCTCCATATTTTGATGCATAGGTTGTAAAATTACGATTGAGCAGTTTTATTTCATACGATTCAGTAAAACTCAGTTGCTCCAACGTTTTTGTATCGAGCTTACTTGTAGAATCTGTTTTGATTAAAAAGCCTCTATATCCTGCCACAGGGCGGTTAAGGGTGTATGATTTGACAATCGTTTCATTATTATAGTTAATTTTATAAATGACGGTATCCAAATATTTTTCGTTCGAATTTTCTTTTAATTTTAAAATTCCCGTTACCGTTCGTTCGCTTTTAATAATCAGATAATGGTATTTATCAAAAACCGATTCTGTAACTTTAAACTTTATATAATCCTTCGTTTTTTCCAGTCGTTCGGCCTTAAGAATGGTGTCACCCCAAGAGTTTAAATACACAAAAGGGATTTTGATTTTTTTATCAATAAAGAATAAATTATTAATCGGGTTCCCTTTAAGGCCAATTTCGTAGCAATTGGAATAAAGGGTTTCATTTTCAATTTCGGTATAATTATAGCTTTTATAAAGCACATCGGTTACCGCGAGTTTAAAATTTTGGATACCTACATACCAATCCATTTCGGTGGTATCACTACCGGGTAAAGGGGTATGTGAATTTAAACAACTTTGAACCATCTTATTTTTTTTGGTATAAAACCGGGTAAAGGAATCAATGCCATTCGGCAAACTGAAGCCCCCAATAATATAGTTATTTCCATTTTTTTCATCATACAATTCAGGGTTATGATAATAGGGGCCATAGGGTTTTCCGGCTTTTGAATGAGCAAAACCTGTTAATTTTTTCCCCTGATAAAATTCAATTCTTCCATCTAATTCCCCATTTTTAAAATATCCAATTATCTTTTGTTTTTTCTTTTTAATTTCTAAAATAATTTTGCCGTCCATTTTGTCTGATTTAAATTCAGCCGTCATTTTGAATTCGTTCCTTTCAGATTTCCAAAGTCCGCTTTTCATATCATTGGCATAGTAACCTGTCGCTATTGGTTTTTTCTGTTTTGTATATTCGAAAAAATAAACAGGCCCGTCTCTAACTCCGTTTTTTACCGAATAATTTATGGCAATAAAGAGCGTATCACCCCTTGCAAATTTTTCCATTGATTTTTCGTCGTTCAAATCTATATCAGGCCGGTAGTAGATAATATATTCGCCATCCTCTAATTTTTCGGGGCAATACGGAACAGCCAATTTATCCAACATCAGGTCGCCAAAACCATTATCTGAATAAGATTCAATTTGAATACGGTAAGGGAAAATTTTTATCGTTCGACCCTTATAAACGGTGGTGCGGGTTTGGGCAAATGAAACTGAAACGAGAAAAATGAAAATTGAAAGGGGAAGAATTTTTTTCATAAAAATAACCAGTGACTATGATAACGGAAAGTTAGATAAAAAAAGTACCTAAAACTTTTCCAACACCAAATGCGAAGATGATATTTTTTCACCCATTTCATA
>CAYHCM010000213.1:0-5121 GCA_964355045.1 uncultured Chitinophaga sp.
AATACAATTTCGAAAGAAATGATACCATAGGCCAAGCCATCAGTTATTATGAAAACGGAATTATAAAGGCAAAGGGAGATGTAATGGCTGATATTACAAACATTCGTAAATATTACTTTTTTGAAAATTCAGATCCAGATAGTATTTCAAAAATTCTTGACCGTTTTTTACTTTTGAATTTTGCCCCCGTTGGAAAATGGAAAGGATATTACTTAAATGGCAACACAGCTTTTGAATGTAATTTAATACTTAAAGGATATAAAATTCCGTTTGAAGATGGAGGATCATTATCAGACGGGATAGAAGAATATTCAATTCAAGAAGTATTTAGATATAATAAAACTCCTATATTTCCAACTTTATCAGGCATTATTAATATTTATGACGAACAAGGAGAACTTATTTCAGAAGAAAATTTTAAAGAATAGATCATGTATAAATTATTCCTCATTTTTCCCTTTTTTTTATTAAGCCAAATTTGCGAAGCCCAAAAAGCAGTCGTTGCCTTACCTGCCATGAATGTGGTTTATATTGGCTTGGATAATCCTGTGAAAATAGCGGTGGAAGGCCAAAACATAACCGATATAAAGGTAACGGCAGATTTGTTTACCTTTAATAAAATAAAGGTAATTCCAGAAGGTAGTTTTATAACCCATATCAATGGCCAGAATTATATTTTAAAAGTTACCAATACCGGCACCTGTATTATCAAAGTAAGTTATAAAAAAGACGATACTTTAAAAACTGAAAGCTTTGAGTTCAGGGTAAAGTCTGTTCCAAAACCTTTATCCCTGTTTGGGGAATTTGAATCCGGCACCTATCCTGCTTCCGAACTTTTAAGTCAGAACACGATAAATGGAACCCTGCCTAACTTTGTTTTTGGTGGAATTGCCTTCACCATTATTCATTATGATCTGTTGTTTGTTCCTGAACGAGGAGGTTCAGAAGCATTTGATTCAAATAGCAACCATATTCCGGTTGCTTTAAAAAGATTAATAGCCAAGTCAAAAAAAGGAGATAAAATAATAATAGATAATATACAAGCTGTTGGGCCCAGAGGAATAAAACTAAGGCTTGCACAGATTGCGATTACTATTATGAATTCAAATACCGAACCTTATAATTTGCCTGATTATTATACGCATCAAAAATTAAAAACAACATTTATAAATGAACTTGAATATGGTGAAATTTATAATACCGACCGGAGTTTTAAAATTGCACCCGGTATCTTAAGAGGCTATTCAATATTGGATGAAGACACTTTTTTAATTTTGGAAGTAAAAAAAAACGACACCAAAATTCTTTGGGAAAAACATTATTATGCATCCGGCAAACTTAAAACTGAATATAACCTTGAAGATAACGATACTATAGGTATAGCTAAAAGTTTTTATGAAAATGGTAAAACAAAATCGAAAGGAAGGGTAATTGTTAGTAACATTGGAATATTTGAAAGAGTTGGGCTTAATCACGGTACGTATAATTCCCTTTATTCTAATACTGACTATCTCACAGATAGTTTCCTCTTCCATAATTATGCTCCCTTCGGCCCATGGAAAGGATATTATGAAAACGGAAAAGTAGCTCTGGAATGTACTTTAAAGCTTTATAAATATGGTACAATACCCACCAAAGAAGGCGACCCCGAATTTGATTTATCCAAAAATAATCCGAACAAAAAAACGGCTTCCATTAAAGAAGCAATCGAAAGTAAAGACGGATATTTTAAACCTTCGTTTACAGGTTCATTTAAATTATATAACCGGCAAGGCCAGCTAATTTCAGAAAAAAACTACTAAAAACTTACAAATACCTTAGCCCGCCTATCATTTATGAAACAATATCGCTTATTTATTTTCGTTTTTTATTAAAGCAATTTTCTCATATTCTTTGAAAATTGTTTAAATTTCTGCATGTTTGAAGATTATTAAAAAAATAGCCAAAAAGGGTATGTCAAAAACATTAATAAAATCACTATTATACGCAATATTTGCCGGTTCTCTAATTAGTTTCAGCGGCTTGCTTTTTACTTCCTGTAAGGGACCATCATATACAAAGGCAAACGAACATTATAAGATTAAAGACTTTGCGGTAGCCGCTGATATGTATAGCAGGGTTTCAAAAGATCCCAAAGCGTCAAAAAAAGAAAAACTTACATCAGCTATTAATGCTGCTCAATGCTATTACTTTACTCATGATTATAAAAATGCATTGAAATGGTATTCCATCGCCATCCAAAAAGGAGCCAAAGACCCTTATTTTTATTATAAAATGGGCGAATGTCTTAAAATGACCGGAAAATACACGGAGGCCATTTTGAAGTTTCAGGAATACCAAAAAATGCAACCTGATGATCCTAATACTGCAATTATGATTGAAGGGTGCGAATTAGCTCTTAAATTGAAAGATGCTAAAACCCGATTTCATGTTGAAGAATTCAAACCGGCCAACGAACCGAGTGGTACCAAAGAAAAATCAGACGATTTTTCTCCGATGTGGGCCAATAAAAAGAAAACAACCATAATGTTTACCTCCGACCGAAAGGGTGGTGAAAGTGCAAGCCAATGGAAATGGACAGGACGTAAATATACCGATATCTGGGTGATTGAAACCCAGAGCAAAAAAGAACCGCAAAAATGGGAAGAAGCAGTGCCTGTGCCGGGAGCCAATACCAATTGGAATGATGGTACGGTAACCTTTGATGAAAAATACAGCAAAATGTATTTTACCCAATGCAACGGGATAAAAGGGGATGAACGAAAATGTAAAATTTATGAGGCACGTAAAAGCGGTAAGGAATGGGATATTACTCCAAAACCTCTTCCTTTTTGTGATGACAAATCAAACTATGGCCATCCTGCCCTTTCTCCCGACGGGGAAAAATTATTTTTTGCTTCCGATCGTCCGGGTGGGTTTGGCGATACCAATACCCATGATATATATTTGGTAAATTATGTAAAACGAGGTAAAACCTGGGGCGAACCAATAAACCTTGGTCCGGTAATAAATACGAAAGAAAATGAAGTTTTTCCATACGTTTCTACCGATGGAACCCTTTATTTTTCATCCGACGGGCATGTTGGTTTAGGAGCTTTAGACATTTTTTACAGTAAAGGAACCGGAATGGATTGGGAAAAACCAGAAAACATGAAGTCTCCTATTAATTCATATGGTGATGATTTTGGGATAATAATGGATGACACCAAAGAAAAAGGGTACTTCACCTCCAACAGAAGTGCTGCAGGCAAACCCGATGATAATATCTATAGATTTTGGATGGATCCAATGGTATTTTTCCTTTCAGGGGTAGTTACGGATTGCAAAGACGGAAAACCCCTTGTAAAATCATTAATAACCATAAGCAATAATCACGATTCATCTAAAATCAGGCTTTATACCGACGCAAAAGGATTTTATAAAACACCCATTTTGGTTAATACAAAATATGAATTGTTCGCCTCCAAACGCGACGAGTATTACTACGACAGTAAAGAAGAATACGTTTCAACCATGGGACTTGAGCAATCACAAAATTTTGTTCGCGATTTTTGTTTAAAAAATCAGTGCAGCGATATTTTTATACTTCCTATTTATTATGGACTTGACTCTTCAAATATTTACACACGTTCCGAGTCGAAACAGGTTCTTGATGATTTGATAATTACCTTAAAAAAATATCCTAAGATGGCCATAGAATTAGGAACACATACCGACTGTCGTAATACTTACGAATATAACAGAGCATTATCGCAACGACGGGCCGACTCCGCAGTTGCCTACATTATGATAGGCGGAATTAATCCATTCCGTTTGCAAGCCATGGGTTATGGCGAATCGCAATTGGTAAATCTTTGTGAATGTGAGGGGGGAAACATAGTGCCGTGTACAGAAGAAGAACACCAACAAAACCGAAGAGCTGTAGTAAAAGTATTAAATTGTAATTTCCAATGGACTAAAGAAGCAATTAAAGTAATTAATGATTCTGCACTTTTGGAAGGGCCGGTTTCAAGTCCTTTTTTACAGGAAGAACAGAAGAAATATTTATTGGAAAAGAAAAATTTGCCAAAAGATGCCTTAACAAAAGCAGAAGCAATAGCTGATGAGTTGAGTGAAATGAAGATGAAATATGATATGATACCTCTAACAAAATCGCGTGATAAATATAATGTGACGGGTAAAATAGGCAAAAAAACCGTGAAGTTTGAATATGATCCTGAAGAATCAAGCACAATAATTCCTGAATTGATAGTTGTTCAATTATTGGCAGCCAAGGTTATTACTATTGCTGATTTTGCTGATGGTACCAAAAATTATATGCTACCTGATGGTACTAAAATAAAAAGTAAATCATTTGAAGTAAAAGAACTCATATTTGGTGAAATAAAATTGACCAATGTTAAATGTGTAGTAGGAACAGGTACTTTGAAAAAAGCTATTTTAGGATACGGTATATTCGAAAATTATCTTTCCGTAACCTTGGAAAACAGCACATTGCTATTAGAGAAAAGGCCTAAACCCTAACTTATTTTAATACATAATTAAAGTAGGAGGTAAAGGTACAATTTTTGATTGAGCCTTTACCGTCCTCTCACACCACCGTATGTACTTACGTGTACGGCGGTTTCCTCAAAGTGAGTTACAATGCAATTTTGCATAGTTTGATTTTAGGCTGTAGTAGCCTTGTTCTTCAAACCATTTATTGTTCATACCTATGCTAATGGCTGGGCTGTTGCTCAGTCTCCACCATCCTTTTCCACTTAATCCTGTGCGCCAACATAGCGTTTCTTCTACTCCTAATTTTCTTAGGAATCGAACGATGCCGATACATCTTTTACATTGCTTGAGCCTAAAACATTTCAATCGTCTTCGTAGCCATCCATCTATCTTCTCCATTCTGCTTTTCATTGAAGCATATTGGAAATAGTTCAACCATCCTCGCATTACGCTTGTTAGTTGTTTGATGATTGTTTCCAGTGATTCTCCTCGTTTCCTACGGGTCATCTCTTTTAATTTTGCTTTGAAGCGGTCTTCGTTCTTTTGGCTCACGCCTAATCGTCCTTTGCTTAAAAACGTGTGTCCTAAGAATACTACTTCGTTTCGTTTTCTTATTCCACTCTT
>CAYHCM010000214.1:0-5061 GCA_964355045.1 uncultured Chitinophaga sp.
TTATTAGCCGAATTGAAAAAAGAAGGGATAAATCAAATTGGGGAAATGGTTGAAGATGAGTTTGGAAAATTTGCCTGGATAATGGATCCGGACGATAATAAACTGGAACTTTGGGAACCGCCTAAATTATAAAGCTTTGTTTCTGCACCGGGTTCAAAACAGGCATTTTTCAAACTCACCATAAAAATCCATATAGTTCCTTTTTATTGCAAAAAGTTTCATAAAAAATAATGATTTATCCATCTGTTCCGTGTTCTGATATAGAAATGGATAAAAAAAATTGCCGGATATTGAATCTAAAATCCCTTAATCGCCTCCACCAATTTATACAAATCGTCCAAAGATGTATAAAGATGCGGTGTAACCCGAACTCCCTTAATATACGGGTGATCAATGGCTACCGTAAATATTTTATGGTCTGTTAATAATTTATCGGCCAATTGCTGTGGGGTAAATCCTTTTACCGAAAAATTGGCGATGGCTCCGGTTCGTTCAGTTTCTAATGGGGTGTTCATTTGCACATTGGCTAAATGGAGAGTTCGGTTAACCCAATAATTTTTTAAATACCTCAAACGATCTTGTTTTAAGGTGCTCCCGATGGCATTATGAAATTTTATAGCTTCAGAAATTGCCATAATGGTTTGCGGTGGCCGGGTTCCCTGATGTTCAAATTTTCGTATGTTATCAAGGGCAAATTCTTCATCTGCCATCAGCGGCCAAATTTTTGAAATATGTTTTTTATTTACCATTAAAAAACCAGCACCTAATGGGCAACAAAGCCATTTATGCAAACTTGCAGCTAAATAATCAGCACCCAATTCGCCCGGCTTAAAATCAATATGAGCCACGCTATGGGCTGCGTCAACCATTACTTCTATATTATTTAAATGCGCTGTATCAATTATTCTTTTGGCAGGTAATAATTGGCCGCTCAAGTTTATCATGTGAGTTAAATGAATAACTTTTGTTTTTGGTGTAACCAAAGACATATAGGCTAAAATCAATTCCTCGTCCGACTTGGGGTGCAAGGGAATCTGAGCAATTTTTACAACAATTCCTTCTCTTTTTTCCTGTTGCCTGAAAGCTGCTACCATGCTTCCATAATCCTGATTTCCTATTATCACTTCATCACCTTTTTGCCAGGGAAACCCTGAAATTACAGTATTTAATCCTTCGGTCGTATTTCGGGTAAGTACTAATTCTTCTTTATCACATCCCAAAAATTCAGCTAAATTTTTACGGGTATTTTCTATGGTATCGCGTTGTTCGCGCCTCATAAACCAACTGGTGCGATGATTAATATCATGTTCTCTGGATTGATGAAACTGCTCGGTACTGTAAGGCTGCGGACTGAAATATCCATTCTCAAGATTGATAAAATCTTTGGGATAATTGAACATATCTCTTACAATTTTCCAATAGGTTTCATCTTTATACGTGTCATTATTTAAATTGACTTTTAAACTTTTCAGGGTTTGGGTTTCATAAGAAACTGACAGAGGATTGGCAATGCCATTAAAAGGTAAACCAGCTAAAAGTAAGCCTGTGCTTGCTATAAAATCTTTACGATGCATCTGCATAACTCGATTTCATGTTCAAAAAATACATATCAATCATACCTTTGTTTTTGGCTGCTATTTTACCCCGGTATTCGCAGGTGTAGTTATTTTTTATAAGTTTATAAGTGGAACTTGAAAGATTTATTTTTCCAGCTTCGGAGTGCTGCTCCATGCGGGCTGCAGTATTTACAGTATCGCCCCAAATATCATATGCAAACTTTTTAACACCAACAATTCCTGCTATTACCGGGCCTGAATTTATACCAATTCTAACTCCCCAAAAGGCATCTTTCAGAACCTGTTTTTCCCATTTATATTTATTTATAAATTCTACAATATCAATTGCAGCTTCAATTACACTTAAGGCATGGTGTTTATTGGCCTGCGGCAAACCTGAAACTGCCAGATAGGCATCTCCGATGGTTTTTATTTTTTCAAGACCATGGCGCTCTATGATGGCATCAAAGTTTTTGAAGCAGTAGTGAATTTCGGCCACCAATTCCTGAGGGGTAAGTTTTTCGGATATTCCGGTAAAATTTACAAAATCGGTAAAAAGAACGGTCACATCATCAAATTGATGAGCTTCCGAAAATCCATTTTCTTTTAGTTCTTTGGCTATTTCTTCGGGTAAAATATTTAGAAGTAATTTATCCGATTTGTCTTTTTCTGTCTGTATTATTTTGTTTTGTTCGTTAAGTATGTTCTTATATTCAAATTCCCTCAGTTTTAAATTGTATTGCCTTCGCGATATAATAAACGGAATGCCAAAAACCGCAATCAGTTCCATAGATGTTACTAATTTTTTTAAAATTTCGGTTTCATAAAATAAAATGGCGATAAAACTGATAATAAAACCTGACACATTAAAAATAATACTTTTTCGATGGTCAAGTTCAAGAATAATATTGAGAATAACGGAGTAAATTGTCATGACTACCAAGGTTTCCCGCTCAAAAATTCCTAATATTCCCATTGGAAGCATTACAATAATAATAGTTGCAATAAAATTGGAAACCAGATTTTCAATCTCCGGATACTCGTGTTTTCTGATTTGCTTTCGATGAAATATAGCCTGACCGGATGTGAAAATGAGAGTTGCAAATAATAGGTGGTCAATAGCCAATAGCTGGTAAAGCAAGTTGTCAACCATCATTCCTTTTTCGAATCGGATATAATCTAAAACAGCAAGAAGGGGAAAGAATAAAACAATAAAATAAAATAATATTTTTATGCGGTCGGCATTTTCATAAGCTGTTTTTAGGCCAAATTGAGGATAATACCTTGAATCAATTTTTAAAAGGAAATTAGTGCTGCGGGGTTCTATCATTTTAAATAACTTTCAAATCAGGCCAAAGGTATTGATTTATGAAATAAAAACAAGGAGATATTTCAACCGACGGCAATCTTAATCAAACTTTTACCAAAAAATACATATCCAACGGTCCTTTGTTTTTTGCTTCAATTTTTGCCCCGATACTCAAATTTAAAAAAATATTTAACAAGTTCGTAAGTAGTGTTTGATACATTAATTTTTCCTTGTTCGGAGTTTTGTTCCATGCGGCTGCTGTATTTACTGCATCACCCCAAATATCGTAAGCAAATTTTTTAACACCTACAATTCAGGCTACCACAGGACCTGAGTTTATTCCTATTCGAATTCCCCACCCGGCATTGTTAAAAAAATGTTTTTCCAGTTAATAGGCATCAGTAAAATCGGATATTTCAATAGCGTCTCTAATAACATTTTCAGGATTGTTCTTGTTTGATTTTGGAAGACCTGAAACTGCTAAATAAGCATCCCTAATGGTTTTAATTTTTTCAAGTCCGTTTCGTTCTTTATATCATCAAAGTTTTTAAAACAATGATGTATTTCGGCTATCAATTGTTGGGGAGTTAGTTTTTTCCTAATGCCTGTAAAATTTTCAAAATCGGTAAAAAGCACGGTCACTTTTTCAAATTGATGTGCTTCAGAAACTACCGTTTCCTTCAATTCTTCGGCAATTTCAGCAGGAAGTATATTAAGCAGCAGTTTATCGGATTTATCCTTTTCATTTTGTATTTCGATATTTTGTTCATTCAATCGGTTTTGATATTCAAACTCTTTAAGTTTCAAAGCATATTGGCGTCGTGAAATTAAAAAAGGAATACCAAAGACGGCAACTAACTCCATACCTGTAACCAATTGTTTAATTATTTCAGTATTGTATAGCAACACAGCAATGAGACTAAGGCCAAAACTGCCAACATTTAAGCGGATGCTGCTTTTATGATCGAGTTCAAGAATTATATTTAAAATTACTGAATAAATAGTGAATAATACCAACGTATCTCGGTCGTAAATAGTTAAAATGGAGGCTGGCATCATGCATATAATAAAAGACCAAATAAAATTTGAAACCAGATTTTCGACTTTTGGAAAATTGCGTTTATTTAATTTTTTACGATAAACAAATGCCAGGGCCGATGTATAAAGCATAAAGCCGAACAGAAAATGATCAATAATTAATAATTGATAAATAATATTATTTTGGGTTAAACCATCGCGATATCTTAAATAATCAACGGTAAAAAATAAGGGTAGAAAAAAACAGGTTATATAAAACATGAGCCTTATACGGCCGGCATTTTCATATGCGGTTTTTAACCTGAACGCAGGATAATATTTGGAATCTATCTTTAAAAAAAGTTTGCCTAAAAAGGAATCAGTCATTCTTTTTTTATTTGGTATTTTATTCTTTGCTTATAAATAGTTGACTTAGTGTAGAATTTAAAAAATTTAAACATTTTCCTTCTCCAGCTTAAATCTGTAATAAATTAGGTCCCTGTTTTTTAATTGTAAATGAATTTGAGAACCAATAGCTCCGCCAAATTCGCCAAATGCAGCATGAAGCCATTTTGGAATTGATTCTTTAATTCGTCGCCATTTCATGTCATCTTCCAATTCAATAGCTTCCACTACATTATTTGTAATATCATCCAGTTCCACTAATTTAAGCCCTGAATTAAGCAATTGGGTTTTTAAAATTTCCATCCCGGGAATACCTCTAAGATCAGTTAATACCAAATACCCGCCGGGTTTTAAAACCCGTTTCACTTCTTTTAAAAATTTATCTACCGAACCATATGCATGGCATGATTCTACATTTATTACCACATCCATACTTGCGTTTTGCAATGGGATATTCTCAGCATTACCGGCTATATATTTTAAGTTGGGTGCAATATGGGTTTTATTACAAAATTCAACCGCATTAGAGGCCAAATCCATACCGGTCATACTTTTGGGCTTTAAATATTGAGCAATATATCGGGCTCCGCCACCACGGCCACTTCCTACTTCCAACACATCTTTTCCTTCTATCTCAGTTTTTACAGCCAAATAATGATACAATTGAATTTGATATTGATGAATTAGTTCGTTCTCGGGCAGTTCCAAAGGTTTTTCGGTCGGAAAAGGATGGTAGCCGTAATTCATAAAATGCCAGCTTTCATTTTTAAATTT
>CAYHCM010000215.1:0-1738 GCA_964355045.1 uncultured Chitinophaga sp.
TTAACTAAATAAGCCCCAATTTTTTTGCCTTGGCTTTATCTTTAGGGAAGCTCCTAATTAATCCTTCAAAAAGGTTTTTGGCACTCGCTTCCAAGTCCTTAAGGTTTAATATTTTCATATTATATTCCAAACTTCCTTCAATTGGTTCTCTTCCGAGGAGTAGTTTTAATTTTTGATAATAGCTCATAGTAACTTCTTATTTAGAATTTGTAACACGTAATTATTATGGCAAAATTAGTATAAATTTCTGTAATTATTTTAAATCTGATTCCTATTTTATGATCTAAAACTAATCCTTCATATTGTTTTTTACCCGATTTTTTCCATGCCTCTACAACCTTTGCCAATTGCTGTATTCGTATATGTTTTAACGGATGAAAACCCGGTGTTTGTATGTGGTTATTCATAATATGTTCGGCTGATTCACCGCTAAATACTATACCGATTTTTCTATTTCTAAATGTAATAAATCCGCTATCAAAATATTGAACCATGTTTCAAAAATAGGATTCCTATGCATATCGCAAACAGAAATTTTAATTGGATTATCAATGCTTGTAAATCGTAAATCTAAAAACCTATTTTTGCCACCAGTATGGGTCTTATTATCCGGCAATCTTTAAAAGCATCACTTTCCAACTATGCCGGACTTGTAATTGGGTATATCAATATCCTTATTTTAATGCCAAAAGTTTTTGATCCGGCTGAAGTAGGTATAAGCAGGTTTGTAATTGACATTTCGGGGGTTTTGGCAGGGTTTGCCAGTTTGGGTGTAGCTTATAGCATGAGCAGATTTTTTCCTAAATTTAAAGATAAAAATGGTTCCTATCATCATGGTTTTACCTTTTGGGTATATTCGATTCCTTTTATAGGCTTGGCTTTACTCTCAATAATTTTATTGATTTCAGGGCCGTCCATTCTCAATCTATTAAAAGACGGAGGATCTAATACTACCGATTATATCCATATTATTTTGCCTTTAACGGTTATCATGCTTTTCACCATGGTTACCGAACAATATTGTGCCCAATTCGGACGTATTGTAGTGGTTAATATTGTTAGGGAAAATGGCTTACGAATTATAAATCTTATCCTGATTTTATTGGCCTGGATTTCTGTAATAAATTTCAATGAATTTATTTTGTGGCTTTTGGTTTCTTATACCGCGGTTTTGGTGGTTGATATTATTTATTTATTTTCCATAAACCCATTATCGTTGATTCCGGATTTTAAATTTATTGAAAATAACCGAGTCATTAAAAATGATTTTTTTACTTTTACGGGTATCACCTTATTAGGTAGTATCGGGCCGCTTATTATTACCCGTTCCGATTATTTTTCGGTAAGTATGGAAGGTGGGGATAAACTTTTAGGAATTTACTCAACGGCCTTAAGTATTGCAATAATGACCGAATTACCCAAGCGGGTTATCTTGCCAATCATTCAACCTGTAATTTCACAATTAATTCATGATAAAAAATGGCAGGAACTGAAGCAGGTAGTTGGCAAAGCAAATATTAATCAGGTGCTTATTGGTATGTTTATTCTGTTGGGATTATGGTTTAATGCCGATAGTATTTTTGAATTAATGCCCAATGGTCATATTTATAAGACCGGAAAATTAGTGATACTTATTTTAGGAATTGGAAAACTGTTTGAGCTGTTTTCTATCATTCTGGGCATTGTTATTAATAATTCGCATTTTTATAAATGGAATTTATTAATTGCCCTTTCTGCA
>CAYHCM010000215.1:1838-4868 GCA_964355045.1 uncultured Chitinophaga sp.
GAATTTTTAGAAGACGATGCTCCGCGACTTGAAAAATGGTTGAATGAAAATAAGCATGGTACCATGCAATGGATGGAAAACCATTTCGACAAACGGCTTGATCCACGATTGTTAGTACCGGGTGCAAAGTCAGTTATAAGCCTTATGTACAATTATTACACACCTCAAAAGCAAACGGATTTGGATGCTCCAAAAATTTCAAAATATGCGATGGGACAGGATTATCATAAGGTGATAAAGGATAAATTATTTGAACTAATAGGAAATTTGAAATTGGAAATTGGAAATTTTGAAGGACGTGTTTTTGTAGATTCGGCACCGGTTTTGGAAAGGGCTTGGGCTGCAAAAAGCGGAATAGGATGGATTGGAAAAAACAGTATGTTAATTAATAAATCAGCGGGAAGTTTTTATTTTTTGACTCAGATTATTTGTGACCTTGAATTGATTCCCGATTCATCGATCAAAAATTATTGCGGCACTTGCACTGCCTGTGTAGATGCTTGCCCTACGGAAGCCATTTTGCCAAATAATGTTGTTGATTCCAATAAATGTATTTCATACCTCACTATTGAACTACGGGATGAAATTCCTTTAGAATTTAAAAATAAAATGGAGAACTGGGCTTTTGGGTGCGATATTTGTCAGGATGTTTGTCCATGGAATCGTTTTTCAAAAATAAATACAGAGCCTTTATTTAAACCAAAGGAAGAATTATTAAATATGAAAACTGAGGAATGGTTTGACCTTAATGAAGTAGTTTTTGAAAGACTATTTAAAAATTCAGCAGTAAAACGAACCAAGTTTAAAGGATTGAAGCGGAATATTTCTTTTTTGAGTTCTAAGTTATGAGTGCATTGTCTGCAAAAACTTAGAACTTATTTCCTTACATATTTCCAGTTTCTTATTTTTCCTTCAGCTATCCATTCAACCGCCATAGCAATTCTTCTATTTCTGGTCTCAATAGTTTTGGCTTCTGTAATCCATTCAATGTATTCTCTTTTTTGGCTCGTACTAAAATTTTCAAAGGTGATAATTGCCATATCATTTTTAACAAGAGCCCCTATTAGGTCATCCGGAAAAACAAGTTCAACCTTTTTTGATTTGGTTTTGCTCGGAAGTTTGATTCCATCATCATTCAGTTTTTTAGCTTGTTTTATAAAATCCAATATCACCTCATCCGGAGGCATATCATTTAAATTTGTAATTCGGCCCATATTACCCATAGCTTCACCTCCATTATTTGCCCTTTCCTGCAAAAAATGAGAAGAATCTTTAATTAATGAACCTTTCCAAAAACCAAATACCGTATGTTCCTTAAATGCAGCCATGCTGCAAAATGGTCCTTTATAATCAAAGGATGGCATTCCCCATTTGATAGTTTCTTTAATCTCAGGACACCCCAAATGAATTAATTCTCTAAGATGAATCAAAATTGGCTGAGCAAAATCCTTTGCTTTCTGGATATACAGGTCAATTCGGGGGTCGGTTGTTTGAATCATTCTAAAATAAGTTCAAAAATAAAAAAATCATTATCCTAAATCAAAATTATTCAGGTTCATTAAGCGTACTTAAGGAATAACCCCAAGGGCCTAATTCATAAAGGTGCACCCCATCCGTTTTCATATTTTTATATAACCTAAGACTGTATTGTTCCAAGGCCGGAATTTCCAGAGCATCCATTTTTACCGTTTTATTAGATAAATTAAAAACTGCTAAAACTTTGTTTTCACCCGATTGGCGAATAAAGGCATACACATCGTTGGTTGTTTCAAAAACGCGTGTATTGGTTTGCCCATCCACATTATTCCATAGTGCGGGATTTTTATGGCGGATAGAAATCAGGGTTTTGTAAAATTCAAATTGTTCCCTATTGGTTGCTTTAGAGAACATAGGAATACCTTTTAATGAAAGAGACATAATGTAAAATATACTGCTGATATCCTTCGAATGCAAGGAAGGAATTGGACTGTGGATAATGCGTACATCTTCTGTTTGCCGGATATACCGGAGAAGATCATCCTTTCTATCCTCTCCATTATAAATGTCTCCAATTATCATGTATAAAGTATTGTCGTCCATAATATCAAAAACATCAAGCCCCTCAAGTGACATTCTTGCAGCGATAATGACTATTTTCTTTGTTTGCCGTAAATCCTGAACCTTCTCCCAACACGAGCGTGGAAAGCTTTCCTTATATAAATGAAAGCCATCAATATCAAATTCATTAACCCACCATTTCATATTTTCGATATAAAAAGAGGTTACTTCATTTTTTTTAAAATTTAATTCTAATCTTCCTGTCAAGTCCTTAATCACCCAATCAGGGTGCTCCTCCTGAAATTTTTTAGTTGGCCTAAATGGCCCTCCTTCCCATTCAATAATTACCTTAAGCTTTTTATCATGGCATTTTTCAACCAGATTTCGGAATTCATCTATCGTGCCCAAGGCAGGATTAATGGCACGAAAATCATTTATAAATAAGTTGCCATCAGTCCCTTTTAGAAATAAGTTAATGGAATGGAAAAAAACAATATCTACTCCCAAATCTTTAATTGAATCAAGTCTTTGTTCAAATCCTTTAAAATTTCCGGAACTAGAAAATTGTGGAAAATTTACTTCATAAATAACAGCGTTTTGCATCCATGTCAATTCAGCCAAATTGCCATCTTTGCTGCTATTTTCACTTTCACTTTCTTTAGTTGTTTGCTGGCAGTTGCTCAATATCATTGCTGACAGTAATGCAGGAACGGTTAATTTTAGTATTGTTTTCATTTTTTATTAATAATATCTTACAAGACAAAGTCCAACGTTTTTTTTATTTTTCTTATCGTTAAATAAATTAATTAAAAGCTGTAACCAATTTACTTTGCTACCGTTATTTATAAACCAGGTTTTTCAGAAGTGATTCCGGAACCTGAATTTTCATAAATAAGGGTTAATTAGGTTAGGGGTGGTTTGGCTCAGCGAGCAGCCACCCCTTTTTTTTAAAATCACAAAAAACAAATCCCAAAAAACAAATTTTAAAATACT
>CAYHCM010000216.1:0-4800 GCA_964355045.1 uncultured Chitinophaga sp.
GAGCAGCCCAAAAACCAACCATTATTGTGTTTAACAAAATAGATAAATACAACCCCAACCCCACGGCTGAGGATATTTTTGAAGATACCACCATTTATGATTTAGATTTATTAAAACAAAGTTGGATGGCCAAAGAAAATGCTCCGGTGGTTTTTATTTCGGCTTTGAATAAAACCAATATGGATGAATTGAAGGATAAGATTATTGAGGGGTTGATATAAAATTTTATTTCTATTGAAAAAAGATTTCCTTTGAATAAAAATAAACCAAATTATGAAGGCTACCTTATTTTTTATTCTTAATTTTTGTCTTTTTATTGACAATTCGTATTCTCAATCCATTTATCTTAAACCGACCTTTTCCTTCGGCAACGACATAAGAGAAAGGTTTTCCAACTATGATAAACCTATACAAAGTGATGAAATCAGAACAAAAGGATCCTTATTATTTACGTGTGACCTGAAGATAACACCCGAAGAATTTAAATTAAAAAGGATGAATATTTATGGCGCCTTAACAGGAGGTTTAGGCTGTAACTTCTATGAATCAGAGCTTATGTATCATAAGGAAACGATAAAATTTAAAGATAATTTTATGCTTTATTCAGGAGTATTAGGTGTAGAGTATTTTGTAGATTCTCACAGAAATTTTAGTTTTTATTTTGAAGGAGGGTTGGCCTTAAATTATTTTTTTACTGAAGAAAAGGAGTATTATGTGCAAAGAAATTATGCCTCTGGAGCCGGCGGCAATTTGCATACAAATTTTCAGACCTGGAATATTAAAAACAGCGATAGTCGGGGTTCAATATTTAAGGTAGGTGCAAATTTATACCTTGGAAAAAGAAGCGGTATTACATTTGGGATAACACGACTAACCTTAAACAGGCATGAATATAATTACGAATCATATTCATATATTGAACTTACCCAAATACGTTCTCAATCCGGGGATAATAGTGCGTATTTAAAAAGCTTTCCAAGAGCACATTATTATTATTTCAATGTGGCATACAATTGGATTATTTTTAATAAAACTTCGAAGAAATAATAAATTTGGTTAGATAACTTTTGGGACAAATCCATGGACGATGCTTTATAATAACGACAATAAATTTCCAAAAAATCATCTCCCAAATTCCCTAAATTTGCACCCTTTAAAAATTTAGTATGATCAATGTTACTCTCCCTGATGGTTCGGTAAGGCAATACCCCAAAGGAACAACTGCCATGGATATTGCCAAAGGCATCAGTGAAGGATTGGCGCGCAATGTTTTGGCAGCTAAAGTAAATGAAGAGGTTTGGGATAGCTTCCGCCCAATTAATAATGATTGCGCAGTAAAATTGCTGACATGGGATGATAATGAAGGAAAATCAACCTTTTGGCATAGCTCGGCGCATATTATGGCCGAGGCTTTGGAAGCCATTTATCCGGGGGTTAAATTAGGAATTGGACCGCCAATAGAGAATGGATTTTATTACGATGTGGATTTTGGTGGCATGGCCTTTACTGCCGACCAATTGCCGGCTATTGAAGCCAAAATGCAGGAACTGACCCAGGCTGATAATGCCTTTACACGAGAGGATATTTCTAAAAAAGATGCCATTGATTATTTTACCAAAAAAGGCGACCCTTATAAATTGGAACTGATAGATGGGTTGGAAGACGGGCAAATTACGCTCTACCATCAGGGAAGTTTTACCGATCTGTGCCGCGGGCCACATATACCGAGCACCGGAAAAATAAAAGCCGTAAAATTATTAAACATTGCCGGCGCTTATTGGCGGGGTGATGAAAAAAATAAACAGTTGACCCGTTTATACGGCATCACATTTCCAAAAGCCAAAGAACTTACCGAATATCTTTTTATTTTAGAAGAAGCCAAAAAACGCGATCACCGAAAGCTTGGTAAGGAATTGGAATTGTTTATGTTTTCGGAAAAAGTAGGTGCCGGCTTGCCTATTTGGTTGCCAAGGGGAACTATGATTCGTGAACGATTAGAACGCTTTATGCGTCAGGAACAACAGGAAAGAGGCTATGTGCAAGTAGTAACACCGCATATTGGTAAAAAAGATTTGTATGTAACCTCCGGACATTACGAAAAATATGGAAAAGATTCGTTTCAGCCCATTCATACCCCGGAAGAAGGCGAGGAGTTTTTATTAAAACCCATGAACTGCCCGCATCATTGCGAAATTTATGGTCATAAACCCCGCTCGTATAAAGAACTTCCGTTGCGAATAGCAGAATTTGGAACGGTTTATCGCTACGAGCAATCGGGTGAGTTGAACGGATTGACCCGTGTAAGAGGATTTACGCAGGACGATGCACATATCTTTTGTACCGACGATCAAATAAAAGACGAGTTTAAAGCGGTTATAGATTTAGTTTTTCATGTTTTGAATAAATTAGGATTTGAAAATTATACCGCTCAGATTTCACTGCGTGACCTTGTGAATCGTGAAAAATATATAGGCAGTGATGAAAATTGGGAAAAAGCTGAAAATGCGATTGTGGAAGCCTGCACCGAAAAAGGACTAAAAACAGTAACCGTTTATGGCGAAGCTGCCTTTTATGGGCCGAAATTAGACTTTATGGTAAAGGATGCTTTGGGCAGATCGTGGCAATTGGGCACTATTCAGGTGGATTATAATTTGCCTGAACGTTTTGAACTGGAGTATATAACTTCTGAAAATACCAAGGCACGCCCTGTTATGATACACCGTGCCCCCTTTGGTTCTTTGGAACGATTCATAGGGGTTTTGATCGAGCATTGCAGTGGTAATTTTCCGCTTTGGCTAACACCCGATCAGGTAACAATATTGCCAATTAGCGAAAAATTTGAGGAATTTGCAAAAAGCCTTTTAACTTATTTAGAAAAAAACGATATTCGCGGCCTTGTTGACTACAGGGGTGAAAAGGTAGGCAGAAAGATACGGGATGCAGAAATTAAAAAAATCCCGATTATGCTTATCGTAGGTGAAAAGGAACAGGAAAACAATGAAGTTTCGGTGAGGGTGCACGGCGAAGGAGATGTTGGCTCAATGAAACTTGAAGAATTTGTAAATTATTTTAAACAGAAATTAAATTAAAAAACCATAGAAAACCCGATCAAAAATACTCCGCCTGAAATACCGGCAGTTCCTGCTACAGGAAGCGATAGGCCGGTTTTACCCGCTTCTCAGCTTCGTGTTCCGGGATTTAGAAGGCCTCCTGTAAAAGTTGAACTTCACAAAATCAATGGTAAAATTACTGCTGACCCAATAAGATTGGTTGGTGATAATGTGGAATCAGGAATTGTTAGCCTGAGTGAGGCTATCGAGTTATCAGAAGAGTTTGGGTTAGATTTGGTAGAAATTTCGCCAAAAGCCGACCCGCCGGTTTGCAGAATTATTGACTACAATAAATTTTTGTACGAACAGAAAAAGAAAGCCAAGGAATTAAAGGCTAATAGTACAAAGGTTGAGATAAAAGAAATACGATTTGGGCCTAATACCGATGAGCATGATATTGAATTTAAAACGAAACATGCTACAAAATTTTTGGGCGAAGGACATAAAGTAAGGGCTTATGTATTTTTTAGAGGTAGAACCATTGTGTATAAAGAAAGGGGTTCAAAACTTTTAAATGAATTTGCGGAAAGCCTTAGTGAAATAGCCAAAGTAGAAATGGAACCCAAGATGGAAGGCAAAAAAATGTTTATTATGCTGGGGCCTAAAGTTAAAAAATAAGAATTAAAGAAAGAATAGAATCATGCCAAAATTAAAAACAAATTCAAGCGCTAAAAAAAGATTTAAAGTTACCGCTACCGGTAAAGTAAAATATAAGCACGCTTTTAAAAATCACATTTTAACCAAAAAAGACCATAAACGCAAAAAAGGTTTGGGAAGTCCTGCTTATGTGGATGATACCAATATGGCCAATGTGAAGTTTATGCTTAGAATGTAATTCAATTTTAGATTTTATATTTACGATTTTAGATTTATCAACTGAAACGTATTTCGAAAATCAAAGTAAAAAATTTTAAATAAATAATTAAAGTAGGTTTAATATTTTGGAAAATAAGAAATCTAAAATCGTAAATCAACAATCGTAAATCGCAATGGCAGTTAAGCTTGCTGAAATAGAGTAGCGCCTTGCATTAAACAAACAAAAACAAAATGCCAAGATCAGTAAATCATGTTGCCTCAAGGGCACGCCGAAAAAGAATCCTCGAATTTGCCAAAGGCTACTGGGGACGTAGAAAAAATGTATGGACGGTTGCAAAAAATGCCGTTGAAAAAGGGTGGAGTTATGCCTATCGCGATCGTAAAACCAAAAAACGAAATTTTAGAGCGTTATGGATTCAGCGTATCAACGCTGCTACCCGCATGGAAGGATTGTCGTATTCCAAATTTATGAATTTGTATCATAATTCAGGAATGGAATTGAACCGTAAAGTTTTAGCCGATTTGGCCATGAACCATTCCGATGCTTTTAAATCGGTGGTGGATTATGCCAAAGCCAACGGAACCAAGCAAACTGTTGCCGCCAAACCAGTAAAGGCTGCCAAAGTTGAAAAAGCAGAAACCGAACCTAAAGCCAAAAAAGCCACATCTAAAAAAGAAGCAGTAGCTGCGGCGGAAGAGCCTGTTGTTAGTGAAGAGGCGGTAATAATTGAGGAACCGATAGTAGCTAAGGCCGAAATAGCTGCAGAAGAAACTACAGAAGAAAAAGAAACAACTGAATAAGAAGAGTCGTAAATAATATTTTAGAAAGAAGCCTCAAGAGATTGGGGCTTTTTTTATTGTTCGAAGAATCAAT
>CAYHCM010000217.1:0-4688 GCA_964355045.1 uncultured Chitinophaga sp.
GAAACCCGATGGTTAGAATATTTAAAAATTGTTTTTAAACAAATAAAAACGACAAATAAAAATGCAATTGGAATTATTAATAAAACCGGCATGGTCTCCAGCATAGGTTTCATATACCCGTGAACCTGGAGAAATGTTCGGATGAAACTAATCGGGGTCAGAATAAAATTATTTAGCCCTATGGCAATGTTTACCTGCCCGGCATATACATCATGAAGTATAAATTTTAAGAAATTATTTTCAAATAAAGAATTGTTAAAATAATAAGCGGATAAATATGCCGAAAGCACCATAAAACCTCCACTCAAAATAAAAATGAATATATTTTTAACCTTAAATATTTTTAAATTTAAAAGCATTGCGAAAGCAAAACCCATATACCAAAAAATATGAATTTGATGAAATAAAACCCCAATGCCAAAAGATAATCCCGAAAATATCAGAAATTTATTTTTATTAAAATTTAAAAACTTAATAAAATAAAAGCTACCCAATAATGAAAAAAGCAGGGGTAATATATAGGTTTCATTTTCGGTGGCAAACCGCATAAACCCAAAGCAAGAGCCAACAAAAAGGACGAAATATCGGGCATAATTAATTTGAAGCAGTTTTAAAATTTTTTCAAAAACCATTAATATAATTCCTCCTGCAACGGCATTTACCATTTTCATTAGCACCAACGGCTCAATAAAAGGAAACATAAAAAATAAAACCCTTCCAAATGGAACGTATAATAGATGATGAGGCCAAATAAGTTCATGCCCCCATTTTATGGCTGAAGCGTAAGCATAACCGTCAATGTCTGAATTGGCTGCGGGTAATAATAGGTACAATACCATAAAACCAATCGGAACGGTTGATATTGCTTTAAATTTTGATATTAGCCATTTTACCATTTATAACAGTATTGTAATTTTAAATCAGGGTGCAAAATACACTTTTATATAAAGCCGTTACTAATGCTACAGTCTATTTTTATATATTCGCAAACTATTTAAACTATGCCCGATTCTAACGATTTATTACAGATCAAATTTACCGATTTGCTCCGTTATGCCATCAAATGGCGCAAACATTTATTGATATTAGCCATTGCGGCTATTCTGCTTTCAGCTGTTTTCTCATTTTTGATAAAGCCAAAATATAAAGCGGAAGTAATTTTTTATCCCACTACCATCAATTCTATCGGTAACGCCTTGTTTACAGATTTAAACAAACGCGAAGCTGATCCATTGGCTTTCGGTGAAGAAATGGAAGCTGAAAATGCGCTGCAATTATTATCTTCTTCGGCCATGACAGGAAGAATTATTAAAGATTTTAATCTGATGGAACATTACGATATTGACCCTAAGGGAAGTCAGGCAAAAACGAACCTGGCAAACAGGTTTAACAGCAATATTGAATTCAGGCGAACAAGATATTTGTCAATTGCTATAACCGTATTGGATGAAAACCCAGCTATGGCTGCTAAAATTGCGAATGGAATAGCTGAAATATACGATACCGTAAAAACTGAAATCCAGATGCAACTTGCCCGGGAAGCATTTGTAATTATTGAAGGAGAATATCGTAAAAAGGAAAAAGAAATTACAGAAATCAGGGATAACTTAAAAACCCTGGCTGTAAATGGGGTTACCAATTATGAAGAACAATCACGGGCATTGGCTGAAGAAATTGCCAAATTGCAGGCCAAAGGCGGAAGTGCGGGACAGTTGCAACAATTGCGCGAGCAACAATCCTTACTTTCAAAATATGCAGGCGATTTTTTGTATTACACCGAAAACCTGAAACTTCAATTGGATGCTTTGGATAAATTAAGGACCCGATATGAAAAAGCAAAAGTGGATGTGGATAAAACAATCACCCATAAATTTTTGCTTACTGCAGCCGAAACCCCGGAGATAAAGGCGTATCCTGTAAAGAAAACTATTGTATTGATTAGTCTTTTCAGCACATTGTTTTTAGGCTTTATTCTTATACTGATTTTTGAAAAATACAGAGAATACAAAGCCGCTTCTAACGCAGCTTCATGATTGAAAAACTAAGCATACGATGGTTTTACGCCATTGGTTTGGCTATTTTAGCCAGTTTTTTAACGGGGGCATATTTTCAGAATTTATATATTGCAGCTCTTCCGGTTGCCATCATATTTATTTGGCTGATGATATTTCAAACCAGGCAAATGTTATTTTTTACAGTTTTTGCCGTTCCATTAAGTATTCCGGTAACCGATGTTGGGGGTGGTTTTGGCATGAGTTTCCCTACCGAACCGATTATTATTTTAGTTTTTATTGGGTTGATTTTAAAACTAATTAATGGAGCAACTTTCGATAAACGAATTTTATTGAATGGCTTAAGTATCTTAATTTTTCTGGAACTTTTTTGGACTTTAATCACGTCTCTTTCCAGTTCCATGCCTCTGGTTTCATTTAAATTTTTACTTTCGCGTACCTGGTATATCGTCGTTTTTTATTTTTTGTTTGCTACCTTTTTTAAACAAACCAAAACAATTCGCTTATTTATTTGGCTGCTCGGAATCTCCGTTTGCCTGTTGGCAGCTTATACCGTTTACAATCATTCTAAAGGTTCATTTACCAGAGGATTTGCCTATGCAGCCATGCAGCCTTTTTTACCCGACCACGGCATGTATGCAGCTTTGGTAGCGTTTTTTATACCACCGTTTTTTGTTTTTGCAATATGGGGATATCATTTAAAACAAAGTATTTCATTGCGGATTATAGCATTTATTATTACCCTATTTTTAACATTAGCCGTAATTCTATCGTTTACCCGCGCTGCCTGGATTAGTTTGATTGCTTCAGCCGGATTAATTGCGGTTTTATTATTGGGCATTAGGTTTCGGACTATTCTGTTCGGAATTATTGTAGCCGGAGGTTTTTATCTTTATATGGCATCCGATATAGAAACTGCCATGTCGCGCAATAAGCAAGGTTCGGCTGATGATATTGAAGAACATGTTTCATCAATAACCAATGTGTCCACCGATCCTTCCAATTTAGAAAGACTTAACCGCTGGCGATGTGCTTACCGAATGTTTCAGGAACGGCCGGTTTTGGGCTGGGGTCCGGGAACCTATGTTTTTCAATATGCGCCGTTTCAGGTTTCAAGTGAATTGACAATTATAAGTACCAATGCCGGCGATTTGGGGAATGTGCACAGCGAATATTTACGCCCCTTGTGCGAAACCGGTTTGCCGGGTGCCTTGCTTTGGGTCTTGATGGTTTTATTTACCATTTATCTTGGTTTCAGGGCTTTTAGAAATGCGCCCGATAATGAAACAAAATTTCTGGCTTTGGCTTTGGTGTCGGGAATTTCAACGTATTTTGTTCACGCCTTTTTAAATAATTACAGCGAATTTGATAAATTGGCGGTTCCAATGTGGGGCTTTATGGCGGCATTGGCAGCATTGAACAGTTATAAAATATCCAATGATTTGGAAACGATTTAAAAAAAATAAACTGGCACTTGGAGGGTTCATGTTTATGAGCCTTTGTCTGTTGGTTTCGGTTTTTGGATATTTAATAATTCCTGATCATACGCCCGATGTTAATACCATGTATCCTGATTTGGCTTTGAAAAAACCGGGATTCAGTTGCGATTATTTAAAAATTAAAACTTCCTCACCTTCCATTGAACCAAATATTTTTATAAAAATAACAAGGGGATGGAATTCGCCATACGATTTAATTCCTGTTGATTCGGTTTGGACTAAAAAAGATTCTTTTTATTATTTGCCTTACGGCAATTTGCTTTTTCAAGTCATTTCCAAAACTTCGCTTTTTGATCCAACAAATTATATTATTTCCAGACGCAGCTTAATGGGAACCGACCGTTATGGCCGTGATTTGTTTAGCCGATTGGTAATTGGTGCTCGAGTTTCAATAGCCGTAGGATTGGTTGCCGTTATTATTTCGGTAATTATCGGATTGCTCATGGGCTTATTGGCCGGTTATTACCGCGGGTGGATAGATGGTTTGATTATGTGGCTTATCAATATTATCTGGTCGTTACCCACCCTCATGTTTATCATTGCCTTAACGTTTGCCATTGGCAAAGGATTTTGGCAAATATTTGTTGCTGTGGGTTTAACCACATGGGTAGAACTTGCCAGAATAGTGAGGGGTCAGGTTTTTTCAATTCGTGAAATGGAATATATTCAGGCTGCACGTATTTTAGGTTTTAAAGACATTCGAATTTTAATAAAACATATATTACCCAATATTTGGGGAACAGTAATTATTATGTCAGTAGCCAATTTTGCATCGGCCATATTACTTGAGGCCGGATTGAGTTTTTTGGGTCAGGGGCTGCAACCACCTACGCCTAGCCTTGGCCAAATGATTAAAGAAAATTATGCATTCATTGTTTTTGATGCTTCGCACCTTGCCATATTTCCGGGCCTGATGATTGCGCTTTTGGTGATGAGTGTGAATTTTATGGGCAATGGGTTGCGGGATGCGTTTGATGTGAATGAATAGTTCGATAAAAATTTGACAACTTTCTAAAAGTTGTCAAATTTGATCGGACATAAAAAAAACCGCCAATCTCTCAGCGGTTATTAGTAAAAAGAGTTTTAAAATTTTATTATTCCTGAATAATGTTAAGATTTACCGTTACTGAAACTTCGCGGTGTAAGTTTACAGTAGCTTTGTATTCACCCAAAAATT
>CAYHCM010000218.1:0-4662 GCA_964355045.1 uncultured Chitinophaga sp.
TAACTTGTTTATATATGCCATAAATGAACACAAAGCCACCCATTTTCGGCAGGCTTTATGCCATAAACGGCTTTTTTTAATGTGTACAAATCTATCCTTTTTTAAGAAAATTAAATGGAAAATTATCTGGAAGACGAAATTTCCTTTTAGAGATGTCAATTCAAAACAAACCAATTTTCAATATTTCCCGGCGAAGCAAAGGTGTCGCCATTACATGAAAGAGGATCGGCATCTCGCGCTACTTTTGAAATAATAAAATCGTGACGGTTAGCAGCGCCTCGATTACGGTATTCATTAAAAACGGCATCGGTAATCACATCAAAAAAGGATACCATCCGTCCCTGCCGGGTGGGGTCGTTTACAATTACAGAAATATCCGACATGGTTTGGGAGCCGATATGTGTACCTAATAGTTCACCGGCTGTAACTTTATCGCCAATTGCGTATGGCTTTAAGGTATTGATATGGAAAATGGAAAACCGAAAGGCCAGATAATCATCCGAAGCTATTTCAAGTTTTATGCCGGCCCATTCCTGCTCCGCTCTGGTAATAACCCCCGAAACGGGGGAATATATTTTAACGGTTGACCAATCTATGCTGCTTAAAGGTTCAAAATAATGCTTCATACTGCGGCAATGCTCAAAGGCATCTGAATAGTCATGGCCTATGCCTGAGCGGTATTTCGAGATGCGATAGATTTTTGATAATTCTATATAATTGTTGTAAACAAATTTAGGAATGCCGTCTTTATCAATATCCCAAATATCAGATGGTTTATGATTATCATCCTCCTTTTTTTTACAATCGGTTACAAATAAAAAAGAGAACAGAATCAGAAAAGAAAGAAGATTAATACCCCGTTTTATTAACTTATGAGCAAAAGAACCCGATGGTAATAATACCAATGGAATAGCATCTAACCATAAGATTATTTTTTTCATTTACTGATTATAAGGCAGTAAAATTAATGGAACGTGCTAGTATCATCAATGACAATGGGCAAACCTGATCTTGATTTAAATCACACTTTATGAAGGGTTCAGGAAAATAGAAATAGAATCAGGAAAAGGTGAGATACATTATTATTAAACACTCCATGTATTGGTTAATCTTTATAGGTTTTGGGAACAGTCGGGTCCGTAATAATTATATAATCCCCCAGATTTATAAATTTACTCCAATCAATAGTTGGATAAGCATCATCCGTTCCTGTAGAAATAACAAGCGGTTTCAGTTTCGGGCTGTATTTTTTGAGTTGGGTTACTATAGCAAACCCTTCATCGCTGTGAAACCGGCCGTTTACCTGTAATACTTTTTTTCCTTTGTTGTGTTTCAAATATTCGGAAATGGAATACGCCATGGTGGCATCCCAAAGCGATTGGCCCATTATTAAATTAAACCCGCTCATCATCATTGGAGGCGGAGTTTTTTTTACTGCTGTATCGGTTACTGCCGGAGTTATACTATGGCCTGTAAGATTCATTAATTTCTCATAATATTTTCCGGAAGCGGTATCATACGGCAAAGGAGCAAAGTATTTTTTTGCTTCTTTCGATAATTCCATCAAGGCTTTTTGTCCTTTTCGCCCGGCTAAATTGGTATATCGGCTTGGTGAATTGGCACAAATCACATCCAGTTTATTGGTTTTTGCAAACTCCACCATAGGTCGGTAATCTCTGTAATTGCTCCAAACACGGGCATCTTTTTTAAAATTTTTCTCGCGTATGGCTCCTGTTAAATATTCATTCATCACAAGCTGAACATCCCGGTCGAACATTTCCAGAGATAATGCCATTTCAGGATATTTCTGAAACAGCATTTCTAATAGTTTATTTTCCAAATAATGGGTTACTGAATCGTTGTGCTCTTCACCAAAAAATAGAACATCATAATTTTTAAAATCTTCTGCAATTTCGTTGAGGGTTACTTCCCTGTCCAGTTTTACAGAGTAAATTTTATAATTGGAATCCGTTATTTGCCCAAAAGAATAAGTGCCAATGAGTAAGAGAAAAAGGATAAAAAGAGATTTTTGTTTTGGCATTTTTGTTTATTAATTAGTCTTTGTTTATTTGAATTATTAGTCAGAAAGGCGTCTATTTCAAATGGTCTCGATTCAATTAAATTATTTAAACCATATAGATTCACATAGATTAAAAACATAGAAAACATAGTTTGTAAAACCTATGCCTCTATGTATCTATGTGTTTCAATTCGACCTTCTTAATAATGCAAAATGGTTATTCCTAAAAGTTGAAATTCATTACGCACAGACTCTAATCAGAATCAGACAGGTTTTTACTTTCAATTGTGGCGAGTTCTTTAAACCGTTTCCATTGCTCAACGTTTAATACCAGTTTTTTGGTTACAGTTTTATCTTTTAAATACTCAATTATTGCTTCCGCCCGTTCCTTTGCACGGGGATGGGTGCTTATCCAAAAGGCCTGCTCAGGGATATTTTTTTCTACTTCCGAAAATCGGTATAAAAAATTGGCAAATTGCTCGGGATCAATACTCGCTTTTAACAAATAATCAACGGAAGTAAGGTCGGCTTCGCTTTCCAAATCCCGGTCGTATGCGGTAGATGATAATAATTTGGCGGCTTCCTTTATGGCCTCGCCGCTGCCGCCGCTTGTCATGGATATTAAAACAGACAACCCAATTTCTTTAACCAGTTTTTTCATCACATGGTTTTTTTCCATGTGGGCTATTTCGTGTGCCAAAACGCCCATTAATTCGGCTTCATTTTCACAGGAAGTGATAAGTCCCGAATAAATAACCAAATAATTATCGGGAAGTGTAAAGGCATTTATTTCATCTTTTCTTAAAATATGAATTTTAATTTTTGATTTATCAATGGAATTCTTTCTGCAAATCACCCCCACTAAGGTATCAATGGAATGCGTAATTTCTTTGGAGGTGATTTCTTCTTCGGTTTCGCTGTATAATTTCCAAAATACTTTTCCTAATTTTTGTTCAATGGATTGGGTCCTTTGCTCAACTTTAAAAACTGAAAGCCAGTTAATACGGCTTAAACCAAAAAGGATTGAAAAAAATAAAACGATAATTATTAAAAATTGAAGACCCGCTTTTTTTATCATGGTTTGCAAATTAAGTTTGTTAAAGGCCCGTAAAACCACCATTCAATATGCCGACCTTTTCTTACTATGATGGCCGTATAAATGGTTCCGATAAATTCGATAACATTAAAAATAAATATGGTCATGATATAGGCTATATAATTGGTGCTTATTTTATCATCGCCCAAAATAATATGAATGGTCCACCAAAAACCAAAGCTATTGGTAAGCAATAATGAAAACTGAGAGACGAGAGCCTGCGTGCAATGCCATCTTACAAAATATGTGCCTTTGCGGTTTCCCATATAAAAAATAAAAGTAGCCAAAAGGTTCACTATTGGAAGAGGCAATCCTGCTATAATAGCAATAAGCGACATCAAATAACTGTTTGATGCCCGTTCGGCCTCATGTTCGCCGGGTTCGTAGTTAAAAGTTTTATGTACGGTCATACGTTTTTATAAATATTCCAAATCCAATTGAGTGAAACAAGCAGAACAGAAAATATGGCTATCGGCTTTCGTTTAAATAATAATTCAAGGTTTATATAAAACCTGTACAGGGATGATTTTTTTGAAACAAAATCAAAAAGAAGCCAAAATGGTGTAATAGCAAGGATTAAAAACAATAACACCCCGATTGGATTTAATAATAATGACCCAAAAAAATCCCCTTCCAAAATTGCCAAAACAGATCGGGTTGATCCACATGACGGACAGGGCATTCCGGTTACATGTTTTATAAAACAAACATCAACAAACTTTTGTTCAAGGCCATTAGTGCAGTAATTAATAAAAAGCCACACATACCCGGCTAAACATGAAACAGCTAATAAATTATATAATATTTTCTTGCGAACAGGCATTAATATAAAACTGATTGCAGCTTGGCCATATTCTTCTCGCGTGTGGCATCCATTATCATAAACCAATCAATAATGGCCCATACATAAAATCCGCCACAGGTTAAAAGTTTGCCCACACCAAGGCCTGTATCGCCAATCATAAATCGGTCAATTCCTAAAACTCCGCCTAATAATGATACGATTAAACTTGTAGTCGGGTCTTTAAATTGCATCGTTTGAATCTGAGCCCATTTGGCATCGTCAAGTGCTAATAGTCGGTCTCTGATTTGCATTACCTGATGGCTTTCGAAAAATTTTCCATTGGCCATAATAAACATGTCTACTTTTTGTA
This sequence comes from uncultured Chitinophaga sp., assembly GCA_964355045.1. Lineage (GTDB taxonomy): Bacteria > Bacteroidota > Bacteroidia > NS11-12g > UBA9320 > JABWCE01. Next base: position 4,271 of record CAYHCM010000218.1, read on the forward strand.
CTTCCATTTTTTTGTTTTTTTGTTATATTGATTTAGGCTTCAAACATAATGTTAATTTTTAATTTGGCAATAGCTGTAATTTTTGAATTAATACTATTTTTTTAACCCATTAATTTTTTAAGAGTTTCGGCATCAGGCAAGGCGTTTTTAAATTGCTTTGGCAATTCGGCACTTGTTTTATAAGTAGCTACACCCATTGGTTTATGCATATCTCTAAATGAAAATTCAACCGTTTTATTATTTTTTTCTTTACATAGAATAATACCAATGGCAGGTAATTCATGGGGTTGTTTTATGTATTCGTCCAAAGCTGACAGATAGAAATTCATTTTGCCTACATATTCGGGTTTAAATTTTCCTTTTTTTAAATCGAAAGCTACCAAACATTGCAG
>CAYHCM010000219.1:0-4648 GCA_964355045.1 uncultured Chitinophaga sp.
AGAACTCAGAACTCCTCTAAGTACTGCACGGATCCTCAATTTCCAAACAGAATAATTGCCATGTTCCTTCCGATTTAATAAAATAAAATCCTAAATTTCCATCGGTACTATATATAAATGCTACTACCAAATCTTCCGATTTTTTAATTTCACCTATCTGACTATCCAACTTGTTGACTTCATCGGGGCTAAATTCTTTAAGCGCTGCCAATGCTTTCGAAACTTTATCAAAATCTTGCTCAATGCCTCCATAGCATCCTCTCTTATTATAAAGATCAGCCATATCGCAGTTTATCTCGGGTTTTTCTCCTTCAACAAATGTGAACTTTGATTTTTTAAATGCATCCAGCCCCACTCTCCAGGGTATTTCTTCAGTCAGTTCATTTATATCTTTAATTTCAACGACGGAGGTAATAAAGCCTGGTTTTGAAAGATAATAAAAGGATTTACCGGCATTAAGATACGCTTGTATTCCCGTTTCACCTTCCTTTTTAATAGTAGTAATAAATTCAGTGGCAAATGCTGCAAAATTCTTTGAATGTTCGCCTGTGTTATTTGAAGAATTTGCATTTTCTTCCTGAATTTGTTTTTCGAATAAGTCTAATGAATCTCCGCCAATTACATTGCGAATCAGAATTTGATGAATCTCTACTTTTTTTAATAACTCGTCGTAAAGTTTTTTTAATTTTATATTCTCTTTTGAAATGTTTTCGTTTTCCAGTCTTAGTTTTTCAATATTGCCATTCACTTCAATAGCATATTGTTTTAAATCTTTCAATTCATTGGTGAGTCTTTTTATATCTGAAGCATTTACAGAATCACGCATTTTCAGATATTCTAATTCAAAACGCTGAAAATCTATCGTCATACCTAAAGTGTCAATTCGTGATTGAAGCACTTTTTTCTTTGGCCCAAACTGACCAAGAGTTATTAATGGTATAAAAAGAACAGGTAATAAAATGGATTTAGCTGGTTTCATTTTGATTTAAAGTTCCAAAATTACAAAATTAGACATATATAGGGTTAAAATATTAGTTTTGCCTTTATCAATAATGAGTGGAGAAGAACAATTTAAAAAGATAATTTCTCATTGTAAGGAGTATGGTTTTATATTCCCTTCAAGCGAGATATACGAAGGCTTAGCTGCCGTTTACGACTATGGCCAAAACGGGGTAGAACTTAAAAATAATCTGCGTCAATATTGGTGGAAAAGTATGGTACAAATGCATCAAAATATTGTTGGACTGGATTCAGCCATCTTTATGCAACCCAAAGTTTGGAAAGCCAGCGGCCATGCGGATGGATTCAGCGATCCGATGATTGACAACAAAGACAGCAAAAAACGCTACAGAGCTGATGTTCTATTGGAAGAACATCAGGAAAAAATACATACCAAAATTGAAAAAGAAGTCGCAAAAGCCAAAGATCGTTTTGGTGAAAAATTTGATTTGCACGCTTTTATTACCACTAATGAGCGAGTTGTAAACTATCAAAAAGAAATAAACCGAATTGAAAGTTTGATGAAAGCAGCCCTTGAGTCGGGGGAACTCGATAAATTAAAAAATTTAATAGAAGAACTGGAAATTGTTTGCCCTGTGAGTGGCTCAAAAAACTGGACAGATATTCGACAGTTCAATTTGATGTACAGCACCCAAATGACGGCTACTGATGGAGAATCTGAATTGTATTTAAGGCCTGAAACTGCACAGGGAATTTTTGTTAATTTTTTAAATGTTCAAAAATCGGGAAGGATGAAGATTCCTTTTGGAATAGCTCAAACCGGAAAAGCGTTTAGAAATGAAATTGTTGCAAGGCAATTTATTATGCGGATGAAAGAATTTGAACAAATGGAAATGCAGTTTTTTGTAAGACCCGGAACCGAAATGGAATGGTATAATTATTGGAAAGATGCACGACTGAAATGGCACAAATCATTAGGAACCAATACCTACAACCTGAAATATCACGATCATTTAAAACTGGCCCATTATGCCAATGCCGCCGTAGATATTGAATATAAATTCCCGTTTGGATTTAAAGAAGTTGAAGGAATTCATAGCCGAACGGATTTTGATTTAAGCCGTCATCAGGAATTTTCAGGTAAAAAACTTCACTATTTTGACACGGAAACGAACCAAAATTATGTGCCTTATGTAGTAGAAACATCTATTGGACTAGACCGTTTGTTTCTATTACAAATGTGTGAAAATTTGGTGGATGAAGTTTTGGAAAACGGCGAATCCCGCACAGTTTTTAAAATCAATCCCGTATTGGCTCCATATAAAGTAGCCATTTTACCTTTGGTAAAAAAAGATGGTTTGCCTGAAATTGCAGAGAAAATTTACAATGATTTAAAATTTGACTTTACCTGTTTTTATGAGGAAAAAGATACCATCGGCAAGCGCTACCGCCGGCAGGATGCCATTGGAACCCCGTTTTGTGTAACCATAGATTATGAAAGTTTACAGGATAATTGCGTAACCCTGAGGTATCGCGACAGCATGGAACAAAAGCGGGTAAGAATAGACGAATTGCATAACGTGCTGAGTAAAGAAATAAGCTGGAAAAATTTATTAGCAAATCTGTAAATATGAACTTCTCCGAATTTTCTCCAACAACCAAAGCCGAATGGATAGCCTTAGTTCAAAAAATGGCAAAGGGAGAAGATATTTCAAAATTCTTAATTTACAGTCCCTTTACCGGAATAGAAGTTTCAGCTTACGAAACCGTGGAAGATGGATTTGAAAAAGAATATATTTCAATTGAAAATGGTGAACCGTTTCAGGTTTGTTTACCTATTGAATTGAAAAAGAAAAATTGGGAACCCATAATCACTGAAGGAATAGAGTCAGTTGATTTTTACTTTGATGGTTCACCAATTCCGGAATCATTGAATTCTGTTAAAATCCATGCATCGGTTGATGTAGCAAATATCTCGTTTCTTCAAAATTTAAAAAACCATAAGCCCGGTGGAAGCATCACGCTAAAAATTGCAAACAATCAGGAAGATTTTACAATCGCTATTCTTTCGCTCATTCACAATCCAATTTCCGGGTTTAAGAATCTGTGTATTGATATTGCCTCATGGCAAAATATCAATGAAAAACAACAGTTGGAGTCGGCCTTAATGCAACTTAATTGGTTTATTAAAGAACGGAAAAATCATACTCAGGGAATTTCTGATATTTTTTTCAGGCTGCCTTTAGGAAAAGATTTTTATTTGAATATTGCCAAAATCAGGGCCTTAAAACAAGTTTGGTATAATCTTTTGAAGCATCATAATTTGCCAATAACCGAGCCTTTCATTATTGCAGAAACACAAGATTTATCTATGAGCGATACTGAAACTGAACAAAATTTAATTCGGACTACCGCAATGGCTTTTGCAGCCATGTCAGGCGGGGCGAATGTATTTTTAGTAAAAGGTTTAAATGATTTAGAAAAGCAATCTTCAGGTTTTGCTTTGCGAATGATTCTGAATATTCAGCTTTTATTAAAAGAAGAAAGTTTTGGGGATGTAGTAAACGACCCGTCTAAGGGCAGCTATTTTATTGAAAAATTAACGAAGGAATTATTATCCAAAAACCTGACAGGTTTCCAAAACCTGTCAGGTTTATATGTGAAATACTACGAAACTCAACCTGAAAATATTACTTCCATCAAAACCCTCGAAGGCTTTGATTTAAAATCTTCTTTCCGTTTTGATGATGTAAAAGACTTAGGTTTTGAAAAATTTGGTACAGGAATTCCTCCATTTTTACGCGGCCCTTATGGAACGATGTATGTTCAAAAGCCATGGACCATCCGACAGTATGCGGGCTTTTCAACGGCGGAGGAATCCAATGCCTTTTACCGAAAAAATTTAGCCGGTGGGCAAATGGGGCTTTCGGTTGCGTTTGACCTGGCCACCCATCGTGGGTATGACAGCGACCATCCTCGTGTGATCGGAGATGTAGGCATGGCAGGCGTTGCTATTGATTCGGTGGAGGATATGAAAATCCTTTTTGACCAGATTCCTTTGGATAAAATGAGTGTGAGCATGACCATGAACGGGGCTGTAATTCCTATCATGGCGTTTTACATTGTGGCTGCCGAGGAACAAGGCGTTAAACCGGAACAACTTTCAGGAACTATTCAAAATGATATTTTGAAGGAGTTTATGGTTCGCAATACCTTTATTTATCCGCCTTTACCTTCCATGCGGTTGGTAGGTGATATTTTTAAATATGCCTCGGCCAATATGCCGAAATTCAACAGTATAAGCATCAGCGGCTACCACATGCACGAAGCCGGAGCTACCGCCGATATTGAGTTAGCCTATACCTTAGCCGATGGAATTGAATATGTAAGAACGGGTTTGGCAGCCGGACTTTCCATTGATGATTTTGCCCCACGGCTTTCCTTTTTTTGGGGAATAGGCATGGATATTTATAAAGAAATTGCCAAAATGCGGGCAGGGAGATTGTTGTGGGCAAAACTTATAAAACAGTTTAATTCAAAAAATGATAAATCACTGATGTTGCGAACCCATTGTCAAACCTCAGGCTGGAGTTTAACAGCACAAGATCCTTATAATAATATAGCGCGAACCTGTATAGAAGCCATGGCTGCGGTTTTTGGCGGCACTCAAAGTTTGCATACCAATGCC
>CAYHCM010000220.1:0-4635 GCA_964355045.1 uncultured Chitinophaga sp.
CATTCACAATCGGTTCATTGCTTTCATAGGATAGAAGGTCTTGATTTAAAAAACCAATGGTCAGGCTTTTTAATTTGCTAATATCTCCTTCACGAAGTTGATATTCTCCTGTTATTACACGCAAAAGCGTACTTTTTCCTGTTCCGTTTTTGCCTACTAAACCAATCCGTTCTTTAGGTTTAATGTGCCAATCGGCATCCTTGTATAGGTATCGTCCTCCAAATTCAAAGGAGAAATTGCTTAATGATATCATGTGTTAGTTGTTTTGGTTAAAATTGTTGTATTGGTTAAAATGGTGATTAGTTTTTTGAAATTCGTAATTTTTAATTCATAATTATATAAACTCCTGCCCCGGCAAAAAAACCAAGCAAAGCCAAGAGGGACATATTTTTTAAGTACCAAATAAAATTAATTTTTTCCAAGCCCATAGCTGCCACCCCGGCGGCCGAACCAATAATTAAAGTGCTTCCTCCTACACCGGTGGTGTAAGCCAAAAATTCCCAAAAATAATGGTCAGTCGCAAATTGATTCAAACTATACATTCCCTGAGTAGCCGCTACTAAAGGTACATTATCAATAATGCCTGAAAGCAATCCTAAAATAATAACGGTAAGTGTATTGCTTCCCAATGTCTGACTTAACGATAAAGCCATGGATTGCAAAATGCCTGAACTTTCCAAAGCTGAAATGCCTAATAAAATTCCCAGGAAAAATAAAATACTGGAACTATCAATTTTACTTAAAGCCCCGGCTACAGAAAGAGAATCTCTGTCAGAAGTATCTTTTTGATGATGTATAATTTCGGTGATTACCCACATGATGCCCAGGCCTATCAGCATTCCCATAACAGGGGGCAGGTGGGTTGCAGTTTTAAAAACCGGTACAAAAATTAAACACCCTAAACCGGTAAAAAAAACAAACTTACGCTTGAAGGATGTGGAAGATAAATTAATTTTAGAGGTAGTCAAAGATTTGGGATTTAAAGAACCTTTGAACCTAAAAGAAACAATTATTAATGGAACCAATAGGCAAACTATACTTGGTAAAATAAGACTTGACATAATTTTGAAAGGTGAAATTTGTCCACCAATCCAAAGCATAGTAGTGGTTACATCCCCAATGGGCGACCAAGCTCCGCCGGCATTGGCTGCTATGATTATCATACCTGCAAATAGCAAACGTTTTTTTTGTTCTTCAACTAATTTGCGAAGCAAAGAAATCATAACAATGGTAGTAGTTAAATTATCTAAAATGGCTGACAGAAAAAAGGTAATTACGCAAACCATCCAAAGTAAATTCCGGATTTTAGTTGACTTAACTCGCTCAGAAATAATTTCAAATCCATCATGGGCATCTATCAATTCTACAATGACCATGGCGCCTAAAAGGAAAAAAAGTATCCCCGAAATTTCTCCAAAGTGATGCATCAATTGTTCATTGACAGCATCCTTGTCATAATTAAAATAAATAAAAACCACCCAGCACAATACCCCGGTAATCAAAGCACTTGCGGCTTTGTTTAACTTTATAGGTTGCTCAAATGCAATGGCGAGGTAGCCGAGGATAAAGATGATGAGAATTGTGATATTCATTTTAATTTTAATATTTCTATTGGTAGAACCACATCCCCCTACCCATTTCTATGGGAGGCAGCTGACGCACGAGTATTTGACCTCGATAATTAATCATTGTCTCAGAATGAAAATTGCTTATTGAAAATTGATTAATGAACATTTTTTAAAAGAACTTAGAACAAAGAACTCAGAACTTCCCCTTAAAGATCATGCCCCATTTTATCCCTTTTGGTATCCAGATATTTTTTATTGTGCTTATTGGCTTTAATTTTTATTGGCACATTTTCTACTATTTCCAAACCGTAGCCTACTAAACCGGTACGTTTTTGGGGATTATTGCTCATCAATCGCATTTTGCTAACCCCTAAATCCCTAAGTATTTGAGCACCGATACCATATTCCCGCTGATCCATTTTAAACCCTAATTGCAAGTTGGCCTCAACTGTATCCATTCCCTGCTCCTGTAATTTATAGGCTTTTAATTTATTTATCAAACCAATTCCCCGGCCTTCCTGATTCATATATACGATTACTCCTTTTCCTTCTTTTTCAATCATATCCATGGCAGCACTAAGCTGCGGGCCGCAATCGCAGCGGCAACTTCCAAAAATATCACCCGTAATGCACGACGAATGAACTCGTGTCAATACAGGTTCTCCCTCGTTCCAACTGCCTTTTATCAATGCAATATGTTCCTGATCGGTATTGATTTGTTTGTAAGCCACCAAATCAAAATCGCCGTGAAGGGTAGGTAAATCCACACTGATGATTCGTTTTATAAGGCTTTCTTTCGAAAGGCGATATTTAATAAGTTCCTCAATGGAAATTATTTTTAAGTCAAACTTTTTAGCCACCTTTAATAAATCGGGAAGCCTTGCCATAGTTCCGTCTTCGTTCAATATTTCTACAATGCATCCAACAGGCGGTAATCCGGCCAATCGTGACAAATCAATAGCCGCTTCGGTATGTCCGGCCCGGCGAAGCACTCCTTCCGAACGGGCAATTAATGGAAAAATATGCCCGGGACGCCCCAATTCGTCGGGTTTAGTATTTTCATTTACCAACGCCTGGACCGTTTTTGATCGGTCATGGACCGAAATTCCGGTGGTGCAACCATGACCCAATAAGTCAACAGAAACGGTAAAAGCAGTTCGGTGATGGTCGGTATTGTTTATTACCATGAGTTCCAATCCTAAGTCCTGACAGCGTTGTTCCGTCATCGGTACACAAATCAATCCACGGCCTTCACGAGCCATAAAATTTATCATTTCAGGCGTTACATTGCTGGCGGCAGTTAAAAAATCTCCTTCATTTTCGCGGTTTTCATCATCCACCACGATTACAAGTTTTCCGTTTTTTATATCCTCAATGGCAGATTCAATTGTATCTAATTTTGTTTTCATTTATACCTGTGTTAGGTCGTTTTAAAGAGGTGCAAAAGTAAGATTATTATAGGTAAAATTTGAGATAGAATTAGAGAGGGTGCATCTCAAATTGTCGCTTATCTTGAAACACATAGTCCACATAGGCATTTAGGAATTCACATAGGTTATTCATTATGTTATTTTCTATGTTACTATCTATGTGGTTCAATTTTTTATTCATGTAAACATTTTAGCGACAATTTGGGAAGCACCCATTAGAGATAAACTGTTTACATAATTTCAATTTATTTTTGAGAGATTTTTTGTAGGTAAAATTGATCTCAAAGCCCTGAAAGGTGGTATAAATAAGAGAAGGGTAAAGCCCTTCGAACAGAAGGGTAAAGTTCATTCGAAATAAATCCATTTTTTAAAAATTAATTAATTCACCCCGTTGTATTATTTTTGAAATTATTATGGACGAAAAATACCCCCGCCGAAATTTTGTAACCAAACTCTCATTGGGTATTACCTCCTTAATAACCTTGCCCATTACACGCGTTACCAATTCTTTTAAAAAAGATATAGAACCAGAACCAATGAAGAATCCAATAAAAAGTATAAAACCCCTCGGTTTTCAATGGGAAACTGCCGATCCCTTTCTGTTTTGTGTACACCACGAAGATTATTTTCCCAAAGGAAATGATGTAATGGGGCCTGACAAATCTTATTTCTCAGGCCGCCACATGGGTGATGATTTTATTATAAAGGACGGTTTCAGGATGTATCATGGAAAAACGGTTCCCGGATTTCCAGGTCATCCTCACCGGGGGTTTGAAACTATTACAGTAGTAAGAAAAGGTTTGGTGGACCATGCCGATTCCATGGGCGCTGCCGGACGATATGGCGATGGTGATGTTCAATGGATGACTGCCGGTAAAGGTGTACAGCATTCTGAAATGTTTCCGTTGTTGAAAAAGGATGAAGAAAATCCCATGGAATTATTTCAGATTTGGTTGAATTTGCCAAAGAAAAATAAAATGGTGGATGCCCATTTTAAAATGCTTTGGAGTGATAGCATTCCAAGATATGCCAATGAATATAAAAATATGGAAATAGAAGTAATAGCCGGAAAATTGGGTGATAAAACTGCCCCATCACCTCCACCGGATTCTTGGGCCGGAGACCCGGCTAACGAAGTGGCTATTTGGAATATAAAAATGAAGCCCAATTCTAAGTGGACATTGCCAAAAGCTTCAACCGGAATAAACCGAACGCTCTATTTTTATGAAGGAACCGGACTTAAAGTAGCTGACCAAACCATTGATAAATATAGTGCTGTAGAAGTGGAAGGGGATATGGAAATCATTATTGAAAACCAAACCACTGATGCCAGTATTTTGGTATTACAAGGGAAACCCATTGGCGAACCTGTCATTCAATACGGCCCGTTTGTAATGAACACAAAAGAAGAGATAAACCAAGCTTTTGAGGATTATCATAAAACCCAGTTTGGAGGCTGGCCATGGCCAAAATACGACCAGGTGCATGATAGAAGTAAAGGGAGATTTGCAAAGCATAGTGATGGAAGGTTGGAAGAGAAGGGCTAGAAAAAAAGGAATAATCAAATAATTTCTTAAAACCATAAAATTTATCATTTGCTCTGAGGGTCGATATTATTAAACACAGATATGCAAAGA
>CAYHCM010000221.1:0-4596 GCA_964355045.1 uncultured Chitinophaga sp.
TATAAAAAATCGGGATATTGGTCAATAATTTTATCGGGAGTATCAATGGACAGTATTTTCCCTTGTTGAATCAAAGCAATCCGGTCGCACAATTTGGCTTCATCCATATAAGGGGTAGAAACTAAAATGGTAATTCCTTCCTTATTTAATCGCTTAAGCATTTCCCAAAATTCTTTTCTCGAAACCGTGTCCACACCTGTAGTAGGTTCGTCCAAAAACAACACTGTGGGCCTGTGAATTAAAGCGCAACATAAGGCTAATTTTTGTTTCATCCCGCCTGATAATTGGCCCGCTCGTCGGTTTTTGAAAGGTTCTATTTGTATATAAATATCCTTTATTAAATCGTAGTTTTCTTTTACGGTGGTATTAAAAATTGTGGCGAAAAAAGTAAGATTTTCTTCCACCGTTAAATCCTGATAAAGAGAAAATCGGCCGGGCATATAGCCAACAATCTTCCTTATTTTTTTATAATCGGCTACTACATCCAATCCTGTTACCGAGGCAGTTCCACCATCAGGTAGCAATAGCGTTGTTAGAATCCGAAAGATACTTGTTTTGCCGGCGCCATCAGGCCCTATTAATCCAAACAATTGGCCTTTGTTTACATGAAACGAAACATCATCCACGGCCACGACCGCTCCTTTGTTATAGGTTTTTTTGATATGTATTAATTCAACGTCGGGCACCGTTTATTTGAATTTAATTTCGCCATACATTCCAATTTTATAAAAGCCGGTGTTTTTCACTTTCACCTTAATGGCATACACCAAATTGGCCCGTTCGTTTTTGGTCTGAATGGTTTTTGGGGTAAATTCAGCCTTATCATTTATCCAGCTAATAATGCCTTCGGTTTCATTAAATCCGCCTTTTCCGTTATCGGTATTAACCTTTAGTTTTTGATTTAGTTTAATCAAAGGTAATTGGTTGCCGGTAATATAAACGCGCAAAATAATGGTGGAAAGATCAGCTATTTTATAGAGTGGTTTGCCAATGGCCGACATTTCATTTACCTCAGCAAATTTGCTGAGCACAGTTCCGTTTACGGGATTAATGATGCGGCATTTTTTAAGTTGATCATTAATTTGTTCAATCTGAATATTAAAAGGGGTAGCTTCATTTCCTATTCCTTGCGAGGCAATATCTAAGGAAGATTTTTGGGCATCAATTTGTTTTTTCAAAATTTCAATTTGTGCATTAATATCATCCAATTGCTTGGGTGTGGCGGCATCAGATTTTAACAGATTCACAACGCGTTTTTTTTCAAATTCAGCCGTTTTCAATTGTTCCTCTAATCCGGCCAACTGAACACTTACATTTGGTTTTTTACTCAGGATGGCTCTTATCTGAGCTTCCAATTGTTTTTTCTTTAAAAAAAGTTGCGTGCTGTCAATATAGCCTATCGTTTGTCCGGCATCTAACAATTGCCCTTCTTCAATACTAAATTGTTTGATAATACCGGTAGCTTCTGAAGAAATAATGGTTTCTTCTGCCTCAAATGAACCGGAGGCGTCAAAGGTGTTTTTGTTTTTATTACAAGCTAAAAGAAATAATACAAGGCCTGCAATGGATGAAATGGTTTTTAATTTTTTCATTTTTAAAAAGATTAATTTCCGGATATATTTTGATAGGTGTATTGAGCCATGAGCAATTGAATTTGATGAATCGCCAGGTTTTGCCTGGCCTGATCTTCGGCGGTTAAATAATTGAGGTAATCAATGGTACTGATGGTTCCAAATTCTAACTGGGCGGTAGCTGTTTTTTTTAAAGATTCACGAATGGATATTATTTGATTATCGGCAACCATCAACTCCTGATATTTATTAATCTCACCGTTCTGTTGTTTTAACTGAAGGGTGGTATTAAATAAAAAAATTTCCTTTTGAACATTCAAAAAATCCTGATTGAGCATGAGCATTTGCCTGTCGTTATGTATAGTATAAAAGCCCGTTAAATTCCAGTTTAATTTGAAACCTCCGATGTAATAAAATTTAAAGTTATTGTTTAAAAAATTTAATGCCGGCCGCCCATATCCGGTTTGTAAAAACACAGAAGCCCGTGGCAAAACTTTAGCCGTAATCAAATTTTTTTGCAATAAAAAACTTGATTTTTGAAGTTCAATTACTGTCAATTCACGACGGTTTAATTTTTCAATTATAGGTTTTGTTTTAGGAAAAATCAAAACTGTACCTTTATCAATGGGTTTATTAATAAATAGAGCAAGCATATCCGCAAATCCTTTTCGATTGTTTTGTAATTCAATAATTCGTTGATTGGCTTTAAGCAATTCGGCCTGCAAAATGAGAATATTGCTTTTTAATGCAGTTCCATTTATTACCAAAGCATTAACTTTTAAAATTCCCGATTCAATATCTTTTATTAATAAGTTGGTTTGAGAAATTTGGGCATCAATTAAAAGAATCCCGAAATATAGATTATTTATTTTTTCCTTCAATTTATAAAGTTCAGTTTCTAACTTTTCCTCCTCTATTGCAGCATTAGTATTTAATAGTTCCTTCTGTTGTTTTATAACAATTCCATCGGTTAGCGATTGATTGACCTCCGCAAACAGTTTATATTGGTCTTTGCTAAGAGGGGTTATATTGGAATTGGGCAAAACAATGGGGAACTGTGTAACCTCCGATTGATAGGTAGCCTGAGCATTGAAATTAATCTGAGGCAAATAACCTTTGGATGCATTTTCAAGATTATATTCTTTTGTTTTTTCAATAAGCGCCATTTGCTTAACCAACGGGTAATTAGCCCTTGCCAAACTATAGCAGGAATCAAGGCTAAGCAGTGATGCCGATTGCGAAAAACCAGAGGTAGTTATTAATAAACAAAACCAGGTTGTTAAAAGCTTTTTCGATTTTCGGTTCATTTTTTTTAGTGTATTAAGTTTTTGAATTACATCGGGCATAATAAAACATGATTAATATTTTATTTTTTTATCATAATCGGGTTAAAACCGGGTTGATTTTTTTTTACTAACGTATTTTTAAATTCACGGCAAAATTAATTCCTTTTATAATACTCCCCGTAATTAGATTTAGGGTTATATTTTAATCAGACTGTTTGGTTAAATTGGTTTTCTGTTACTTAAAACAAATTCGTTAACTGCAATTATTCCGGCAAATCCTATGGCCGCAATTAAATTTAATTTTCCAAATAGCAACAGATTTGGAACCAAAATAAATTCGATGCAATTCATCGTCATTATAACAACTATTTGAGTAATGGCACACCATTTTGATTTTATCCTGCTCAAAATCCAAACACACATTCCAATTTCCAAAACACCAATTATTTTGGTAGCAACAAATGAAATATCGGGCCCCAAAATTTCTGAAACAATAAGCTGGTGGCGGGGTACGAGGTTTAGCACTTTACAAAACAAACCGTTAATTAGCCAAACCAAAGAAATAATCAGGGTTAGGATTTTATTTATAAAAGACTGTGTTATTTTCAAATTTTTGGAATTTAGAATTTGCAATTTTCTGTCATGTATAGTTGGCCTATTTAATTTTGTAAAACTCATTAAACGGCGAATAAGGGTAAGTCTTCCTAAAATCTATTAAACTCATCGTATCCTTGCCTGGATTAAATAGAACTTTATGTCTGAAATTATTGTTTATAAATCCAATATTAGTTGGACCGATATATGATAAAATCAGGCTATCCGGGCCAAAGTATTTAGCTGAATAATAGGCAAATGAATATCCCCGCATTTCGATGTATATGGGATAATTGACACTTCCAATCAGGGCGTCTTTCCTGATAAATAAGGAATCATGTGTATAAAGGAATTTATCTCCTCTTTTGGTAATGCATGAATCTACGGAGACCCAAGTCCCAAGAATATCATTAATATTGGCCGTTGGCTTTGGTGCAGTCTTATCTTTACACGATATTAAAAAAATTAGTATGAGGCCTAAGGCACTAAATGTTGTATTTTTCATATCTATTTATTTTTTTTATAAAACACATTAAAAGGCCTGCCTGGATAGGTAGTTCTGAAATCAATTATTGTAATAGTATCCTTAGTTGTATTGTAATAAACCTTATGTTTATAAGCAGGGGTGAGTAACCAGCCTGGCCCCGTATAATTTAAAATCAGGCTATCCATTCCAAAGTATTTTGCCGAATAATATGCATAACCTCCCCCTCCCATACTATCAATAAATACAGAATTGTATATATAACTTTCAATATATATTGAATAGTTGAGACCTCCAACCAGAGTGTCTTTACCTACGAAAAACGCATCATGTGTATATACGAAATTATTATCTATTTTTCTTATTATAGAATCTACACTCACCCAAATACCAAGAATATCATTGATATTGGCTGTTGGTTTAGGCCTTGGTTTAGGTTTATCTTTACACGATATTAAAAAAATTATCAAGAAGCATAATGGCCAAATTGTTATATTTTTCATTTTTAATTTATTTACATAACTCAATCCCTTATCAACGTCACCGTCCCAGAAAACAAAGGTTTCATTTTAGCCGATTCCCCTTTATACTCACAAATATAAAAATAAGTTCCTTCAGGGCATTTTAGTCCGGTATTATTCACCCGTCCATTCCAGCATTC
>CAYHCM010000222.1:0-4595 GCA_964355045.1 uncultured Chitinophaga sp.
AAGGCATAATCCACCATGGCTATTTCGGCGATGATACTTTTTTTCCAAATATCCCATTTATTAATGTCAGGAATAAATAAGGCTGTTTTATTGGGGCCTTCAATTTTGTAACCCACCGTTTCCGAAAATTCATCCCGATGTGGAACTGTAAAAGGAGTTATTTTAAAATTACTGCTTAATTGTAGAGTTGAATCATTTTGTAAAGGCTGTATTAAAATATTTTTTTGTAAAACCAATTGGCTCCATGGGCCGTTGGTTTCCAAATAGGTTTTCATACGGGGCATGGCATATACCGGAATATTTTTGGCACCTAAAGCTTCTTTTCCCAAATACATCAACCCGGCATAATGACCAATATGGGCATGGGTTATAAAAATTCCATCGGGGGTTTCGGCTTCCTGAAATTTTGAAATTTGTTTCAACATTTTTAGTTGTGAAGCCATATCCGGCGTGGCTTCTATCAACCATGTTTTTTTGTTTTGGTAATCAATAAGTCCTAAAGATACCACCTTACGGGTAGGGTCAGGATTGGTAAAAAGATTTTGGCAACAGTCTTTTTTACAGCCAATATGGGGGGAGCCGCCGTCTTGGAGGGTACCAAGAATAATGAGGGAGCAATTTGTTAATTCTGTTTGCTTGTTGCCATCTCGTTTGTTTTTTTTGTCACACGAAATCAGCAGAAAAACTAATATCAAAATAAACAGAAATCTTAGCTGCATTAATCTCCGATTTATTATATTTAAATTACCAAACACTCTTAAAGTTATCTTGATAAAGAAGGAATTTTTCATCAGAAGTAATAATTGCTAAATTTTGAAAATGGGCTGTGGATAACGGTTGGGCATACCAGAAGGGCGACTTCTACAACAAAGATATCCAGCGAAAACGAAACTCCAATTATTCACAAAACTTTCCACGGAATCGCGAGATGAGCCTTTTCGGTATGCCGTGTTAGCGGATGGCGTTCGTTTCCACCTAGTTACGCGATGGTCTTTTTCCGATGGATTGTCCTTGTGAAACGAATTTGTTTTTTAGCTTTAAGTAATTTCTGAGTTTTTATAAATTCGCTTATCGCTTTCTCTTCTTCTTTTGTCATAGGACCTTGTCCACCTATGAAGTCCACATCAAGTTCTGTTGTTTTACTTTTCATTTTTGAAAATATTTATTTATTAGTTTTAAAGCTGAGTTAGTATCAATTATCATTACCCGTCCACCGAAATGCATAGCACCTAAAGTATCAATATAATGTTGAACAAGTTGTGTCTTAGAGAAAAAGGAAACATTGCCTTCATGTCCACGCTGAAAAGCCAGCTTACAAGCAAAAGCGACTAAATTTCCAGGAACACCAGCGTAAATTTTAGTCTTACCTTTATTGAATGGGGCGCTTTCAACCAGATGCATGTAAACATGATCAGACTTTATCTCTAGACTTATTAGTCCTTGAATAACTGATTGGTTGTTTACTATAGTCAGTTTATAAACGTCCTTCTCAGGTTGTTTCAATTCTAACTTCCAGTCAAATTGCCAACTATTTATCTTTGTCACTGTCTTGAGGTCAGCCATTGAAATAAGAGTAATGTCGGTTGGAAAACTGTCACCTGTAACCACATTTTCTATGGAGTTGGTCAGTTTGTCAACTTCAAAATCAAGTCCTGTTTGCTTTGACTTTTTCACCATTCAAATATACTAAATTAAGACCGAAAAACTTTTCAAGAAATTCTAGATGTTTGTATTTGGGATGCTGTTTCCAACGCTTTCCGCTAACGTTTCAATATACGAAACCGGTTTCGTTTATTTCTCCTGTGGCCGAAAATGTTAAATAGACTGAAACCCCAACCAAATAAAAGGTTTCATTAAATTTTAATCTTTGGTTGAGTTTCGCTACTGGTTTTTTCAGGTTTCGCATATTTTTTTTTATTGGCAATTGCCCAAATGATAACATGTGTATAAAGCAAATAATTCATGATTACATATAATCTTTTAAATCTTCTAAAGGTTCATTAAAATCATCCGATAATTTTATTTTACCTTCCAGCATTCCTAATACGATTTTAGGGTTTGCATTCACATTTTTCTCTTCAACCGGGGGAAGAAAAGTAATCATTACATCCGACTTTGTATTAACCAATGGTTCCTCGGATAAAATAATTTGTCCATGGTCGAAAATTCCTTTAATTGTTGTAAACATCAGCTTTTATATTTTTATGCAAAGTTAATACAAAATAATATTAATAAAATTTACCCCGCTCGGCAGAAATCTAAATTTCAATATTTCGATTTCCAAGAATTTACTCCGCACTTGCCGTTGCCGCCTTATGCGCTTTCAAAAGTTCATCCTGAATATTTTGAGGGACATGGCTATACCCCGAAAATTTATTGGTAAACGAGCCTTTGCCTTGGGTAAGCGACCTCAATGTGGTTGAATATTGATATAATTCAGCCTGTGGAGTTTTGGCCTTTATTACCTGATAATGGCCTGCTCCTTCCATTCCTAAAATTACAGACCGGCGTCCCTGAAGGTCAGTGATGATATCACCCATCAAATCCTCAGGAACTTTTACTTCCAAATCCTGAATGGGTTCAAGCAAACGCGGATTGGCATTTAAGAACGCTTCTTTAAATGCATGGCCCCCTGCAATTTTAAAAGCTATATCATTGGAGTCAACCGGGTGCATTTTTCCATCGTAAACCATCACCCTGATATCACGGGCATAGGAACCGGTGATAGGGCCGTTTTCCATCACTTCCATAATCCCTTTGCGAATGGAGGGTAAAAATCGCAAATCAATAACACCGCCAACTATACAATTGTAAAAAACCAATTTTCCTCCCCAGGGTAAGGCTATTTCTTCTTTACCTCTGAGCGAAAGGCCCTGTGGCTCAGGCATTCCTTCTGTATAGGGTTCTATTTTTAAATGCACCTCGCCGTACTGGCCTGAACCTCCAGATTGTTTTTTGTGCCGGTAACTGGCCGATGCCGACCGCTGAATAGTTTCGCGGTAAGAAATTTTAGGAGCTGCAAATTCCACTTCTACACCATATTCATGAAGTAAAATCCATTCGATGACCGATAAATGCAATTCGCCCTGGCAACTCACCAACAACTGTCGCACTTCACTATTAAATGCAACCAACAATGTAGGATCCTGACTATGAATTTTTCGTAAAACCTCGCTCATACGTTCTTCATCTTTTTTATGAAGTGGCATAATAGCTTTGCTAATACGGGGCTCCGGGAAATTGATGGGCTGAATACTTATCTTTTTATTTGGAGCATGTAGGGTGTCGTTGGTTTCGGTTTGCTTTAATTTTATGGCTGCACCAATATCTCCCGAACTCAATTTTAAAACCGGTTCGCGCTTATTTCCATCCATAATATATAATTGGTTGATGGTTTGTTCCTCTCCTGTCCGTGAGTTCACCACTTTGTCGCCCGGTTTTATTTCTCCCGATTTTACCTTAAAAAAACTTACCTGACCCAAATTGGCTTCGAACAAAGTTTTAAAAACAAAAAGTGCTACCGGTTTTGTAGGGTCGCTTTTTATTTCATCGCCTTCAAGGCTTTGTTCAGGTTTTAGTTCACTGGCGGCCGGTGCCACATTATCAATAAATCCCATCAATCGTCCGCTTCCCATATCCATCAATGCCGATACGCAAAATACCGGAAACAATTCATGATGAAGCATGCCTTGCTTTATTCCTTCGCGCATTTCCTCTTCGTTTAATGTGCCTTTTTCAAAAAACAATTCCATTAATTGTTCGTCGTTTTCAGCAGCTTTTTCTACCAGCTCATTGTGCAGCGCTTCGGCTTTTTCCATTTCTTCGGCAGGTATATCCAGTTTTTCAGGTTTTCCTCCTTCGGGCCCGAATTTATAAACTTTCATTTTCAAAACATCCACTATAGCCTGCTCTCCTTTTATTTTTATGGGATATTGCAAAAGCATCACATTTTTGCCAAAGGCATTTTTTAAAGAAAGAAAACAGTCATCGAAATGTGCGTTGAGATGATCTATCTGGTTAACCACAAACAAGGTTGGTTTACCAATCTTGTCAATATAATTCCAAATAATTTCGGTACCTACTTCTACTCCGTGAATTGCATTTACCACCACAGCCACAGTATCGGCTATGCGCATGGTAGATGCTATTTCGCCTATAAAATCATCTAAACCCGGCGTATCAATAATATTGATTTTGTAATTGCGCCATTCAGTGTGCAGCGGGGTGGCAAATATGGTAGTTTCACGCTGGTGCTCTACTTCGTGATAATCCGACACCGTGTTTTTGGCTTCTACGGTTCCTCTTCGGTTAATAAGGCCTGCTTCAAACAACATGGTTTCGGCCAAAGTGGTTTTACCACTTTTATGCGCCCCTACCAACGCAATGTTTTTAATGTGCTTTTCGTCGTAAACTTTCATATGATGTGTATATTAATTTTTAGTTAAATGCTTTATTAAATTCTGAAATTAACTTGCATATTTCCCTTTCGCATCCTCCATCGGTTCATTCCTGATTAACTCTTTTCAAATAAAAATAACACAGAGTGGTTATGCCATTTTCGGTGTATTGCAAGCAATCAAAGGAAGATAAAAAAT
>CAYHCM010000223.1:0-4585 GCA_964355045.1 uncultured Chitinophaga sp.
AAACCCCGCTAATAGCGGGGTTTTGCGTTTAAAAATTAAACCTATTCGAATTTAAATTTTCCTATATCATTGAGGTTCGAATGATTAATATAACTTGCATTTGCAGTGTTTTTTGAACGGGCAAACCGCAAAAATACTTCTATGGTTTTCCAGTATGTATGGTCACGTTGGGTATCATACAATAATAAATAACCCATAATTATATTTCCGGCCATTTCAACCAAGCGGCGGGAATGAAAATCAATAAATTCAGGATTATTATGAGAAGTAACCCGTGCTTCTGCATCCTCATATTCGAAGGTCATGTTTATAAGTATTGAACGGTACGATTCCGTTTCAGGTTTAATGGTGGCTTTCTCGTATTCACCGATTTGGGCAAGAAAGGCGCCTGTAATAATTCCTTTTAAGGCAGAAACAACCTGAAGTTGTGTTGTTCCTTCGTAAATGGTTGTGATACGTGCATCGCGATAAATCCGTTCAATCGGATAATCTTTCATATATCCTGAGCCGCCATGGATTTGTAAGGCATCATACGCAATCTCATTACAGAATTCTGAAGTGATACATTTTGCCAGAGGTGTAAATACATCTGCGAGTTTCTGATATTTTTGCAGCTCTTCTTTTTCCTCATTGGTTAATTCCCGCTCTTTGGCAATATGGGAATAGGATTTATACATATCAACAAAACGAGCCGTTTCATAAAGCAGCGAACGGGATGCAGAAAGTTTGGCTTTCATTTCGGCCAGCATTTGATAAACAGCCGGAAATTGAATAATTGGTTTGCCAAATTGTATTCTTTTGTTAGCATACATCAATGCTTCGCGATATGCGGCTTCACTGATACCAACGGATTGCCCTACGATTCCGATACGGGCGCTGTTCATCAATGCCATTACATATTTTATTAACCCGAATTTTCGTTCGCCACAAAGTTCAGCAGGAGCATCTTTAAAAACCAGTTCGCAGGTTGGAGAGCCTTTAATTCCTAATTTATTTTCTAATCTTCTTACAGTAACTCCACCTTTACTTTTATCAAAAATAAACATAGAAAGCCCTCGTCCATTCAGGGTGTTATCTTCAGAACGGGCAAGCACAAGTGAAATATCCCCATCCCCATTGGTAATAAAACGCTTCACACCATTTAGAATCCACGATTTTTTATTCTCATCGTATTGTGCGCTTAACATTACGGCTTGTAAATCTGAACCTGCATCCGGCTCGGTAAGTGCCATGGCCATTGTTTCGCCTTTACATACCCTGGTAAGAAATCGTTCCTTTTGATCATCGGAACCAAATTCGTTAATGGTTTCGGCACAATCCTGCAGACCCCAGATATTCACAAAACCTGCATCAGCCCTTGAAACAATATCACCGGCCATTATATAGGGAACGAGTGGAAAATTAAGACCACCAAATTTTCTTGGAAGCGAAATGCCCATTAATCCAGCCTGATTAATTGCTTCAATATTTTCACTGGTGCCTTTGGCGTAAACCACTCTTCCGTTTTTTAAGGTTGGCCCGTCATGGTCAATAGATTCAGCATTTGGCGCTATAATATCTCCTGAAATTTCACCCACAATTTCAAGCACTTGCTTGTAGCTATCCATGGCATCTTCAAAATCCTTTGGCGAAAAATCAAAATCATCTTTCTCTTTGAACTGTTGTTCTCTTAGTGCGACAATTCTATGCATCAACGGATGCTCAAGATGAAAATTAAGGTCGGGGTTATCGGTAAAAAAATTTGCCATAATCGTTTTAATTAAATTTTTACAAATTATTTTTGGTTTGCTTTATAATACTTAATCATTTTTGGAATCACATTTTCTACCTTTCCTATAATTACATAGTTTGCAATTTTATTTATAGGAGCGTTCGGGTCGTTGTTAATAGATATAATAATACTTGATTCCTGCATCCCGGCCAAATGTTGTATCTGACCTGAAATACCACAGGCAATATATAATTTTGGTCGTACTGTAACTCCTGTTTGTCCTATTTGCCGTCCGTGTTCAACATAGCCGGCATCTATAGCTGCCCGCGAAGCACCTACTTCACCACCCAGTATTTCAGCAAGATTAAACAGCAACTTGAAATTTTTGGCAGAACCAACTCCAAAACCACCGGAGACAATAACCGGTGCATTTTTAATATTTACTTTTGATTTTTCTATATGGCGTTCGATTATTTTTACAACAAAAGCAGTATCATCAAGGTATTTACTCACATCCAGATTTAAAATTTTACCTTTGTATTGAGGGTCGAAAATTTCCTTTTTCATCACTCCTTCCCTAACCGTAGCCATTTGAGGACGGCAATCGGGATTGATAATGGTTGCAATAATGTTTCCACCAAATGCCGGACGAATCTGATAAAGCAGGTTTTTATAAACTTTATTGATTTTTTTATCTTCATGATCTCCGATTTCAAGCTCAGTACAATCTGCCGTCAGTCCGCTTTTTAATGCCGATGAAACCCGTGGACCTAAATCACGCCCAATAGCGGTGGCGCCCATCAATACAATTTGCGGTTTTTGTTCTTTGAACAATTTAACCATTACCGAGGTATGAGGTAAGGTAGAGTAAGGCGAAAGTCTTTTGTCGTCGGCTAAATAAAGAACATCGGCACCATAAGGAAATATTTCTTTTTCCAAACCATTGAGCCGATGTCCGAATAAAAGAACTTCCAGTTTACAATCCAATTGATTGGCAAGACTCCGCCCTTTTGTAAGGAGTTCAAAACTAACATCAGCAATTTTGCCTTCATCCAATTCGCAATAAACAAATACATTATTCATATAAAATAATTTTCAGAATTTAAGTTGTCAGCCTATAATATGGGTATTGATTAATTCTTTCATCAGTTCATTAATATCATCATCCGAATTTTCAATTTTTCGCGATTCTTTTGATTGAAAAACTACGTTATCCACTTTTTTTACTTTGGTAGGTGAACCTCCTAATCCAAGTTGTTCAAGGTCACATTCTATATCCGTTACTCCCCATTCTTTAATAGTAAGGTGAGAATGAGCAAACGAAGTTGAAAGATAATCTTCCTCGCTTTCCTGTCGTTTACTTAGGGTGGAAGCATGTTTGTATTTCATCAATCTTTTTGCATTTCGCGGACGACATCGCGGAGCTGAATTGTTTACTGTTATCAGCACCGGCATGGGGCTTTCAACAATCTCGATTCCACGTTCCAAACGGCGCTTAATTTGAATTTTATCCTCTGTAAGAGAAATGATTTCTTCGGAATACGTAATTTGAGGAATGCCTAATTTTTCGGCTACCTGTGGCCCCACTTGAGCAGTATCCCCATCTATGGCTTGCCGGCCACAGATTATTATATCAAAGTTTTTTATTTTTCGTATGGCACATGAAAGTGCATAAGATGTGGCAAGTGTATCGGAGCCTGCAAAGGCGCGATCGGTAAGTAAAATTCCATCATCTGCCCCGCGATAAAATCCTTCCCGAAGTATTTCGGCTGCACGAACCGGTCCCATGGTAAGAAGTGTAATTGAAGAGTCAGGAAATTTATCCTTGATGCGTAAGGCCTGTTCTAAGGCATGTAAATCTTCAGGATTAAAAATAGCAGGCAATACAGACCTGTTTACCGTTCCGTCGGCCTTCATCGCATTTTTACCCACATTTCTGGTGTCGGGAACCTGTTTGGCAAGAACAATAATTTGGAACTTTTTCATATGCTAATACTTTTTTAAATGCCCCTGAAATTTACCATTTGTCCCCTTTAACGATATTCACCATGTACTTGTTTCTGAATATCTCTATTTGTGAGCCTTTGCTAAAAATGGTCATTTCATCCTCTTGTGTTTAAGCAAGCAAATATTAATAAATCTTTTTTCTATAAATATGCGCTAAATCATGTTTTTATTTAAATAAAATATGCATGAATTTAACCAAAAGCAAATGAACTCTATAGCGCCTGGTCGAAATATTTCAGCGAGAGAGCAAGTTTGTTGGAATTATGGAAGAAAAACATCCTCTTTTGCTTGTGAGTTTTTTTTCAACCTGTTTCTGGAAGAACAAACTTATGCTTTGTAAAAAACCTGATTATTTTTGTATTTAAGCCGGGATCAAAAATGTCAAGTTTCCTTCCTCCTGTAGCGACATTTAAGCCCAATCATATATTACTGATAATAAATCCCGGAGGGTTTTTTGAAGAGAATTAGAACATGTATAAAATTTTAACAAAATCCTCTTATTGCTGTAATTTAAATTTTTGGTTAAATTTTAAACGTGGAAGTTGTAAAAATAAATCAACCATTTACCAATCTGCAGCTTGAATTATTGCAGGTATTTTCCCTAAAATTAAGCGATACTAAATTGCTTGAAATAAAAGAAATATTATCAAAATTCTTTGACAATAAAGCGATGGATGAAATGGATAAACTATGGGATGAAAATAAAATGAATGAATGGTTGCCTTCGCCCTGATTATCGTCCTTTCACAAATCGGAAAATTTAGTGTTTGGTTTTGATTCTTGAGGATACAAATTAAGGCTGGGAGATAAAAAAATAAGGATATACAGGATTTAGAGTGAGATTTTGATTTCAGGCATTATAAACCT
>CAYHCM010000224.1:0-4552 GCA_964355045.1 uncultured Chitinophaga sp.
CTTTGGATAATAAAATAAAATCCGGAATTTACCCATTCAATCCAAATTTATTTTGGGATTGCAATCCTGATTTAATTGACTTTAAAAAAAATCAACGCTATGTTATTGAGCGTGTTTTGACCAGAGGGTTCATTGAGGATTTTTATATTTTGCTCAAAATTTATACACCTGATGAAATAAGAAATGCTTTGCGCAAGAGCAAGGAACTTGACCCTAAAACGATTAATTTTTGCAGTACTTTTTTTAACATTTCTAAATCTGAAATGAATGTTTCATCTTTCTACCATTGAACCTGAAACCTATGCCACACTGAAAACTATATTTTCGGTAGATGAAATAAGTAAATCTTTTGCTTTGGCAGGAGGCACATCACTTGCCTTGCAACTTGGGCATCGAAAATCCATTGACCTTGATATTTTTTCTCCAACTATTTTTGATACAAGTAATCTGGAAAAATTTTTTTATTCCGAAGCTACATTTGATTTTCAATTGTCAAACCGAAATCGCTCCATGCTTTTCTGTTATATAAAAAAGGTAAAATGTGATTTTATTTGCGAACCTGCGAAACTTATAAAGCCATTTTTTGATTACGACGGCGTTTTTTATTTCTCCATAGAAGATATTGCTGCCATGAAAATGCATACAATTTGTGGCAGAGGAAAAAAGAAAGATTTTTTTGATATTTATGTATTAATTGAAAATTTTGGTTGGAAAAATTTACTCAAATGGTTTGAGCTAAAATATGGAGATAGCCAGTTTTATTTTTTGTGGCGAAGTATTTCTTACTTTGCTGATGCCGATGAAGACCCGGAAATAAACTCTTTAGCTCCTTATGCGAAAAGTTGGGAAGATGTGAAAGAATTTATAAAAATTAACTGTATTTGACAGGTTAGTAGAAGTAAAATAATAACGTTGAGGCTAGAATATTATAGAACAAAATATTTAAGAAAATACCTGTTTAATATTTCTACGATTCATTAAACTTATACCCCACCCCTCTCAATGATTTAAAATGAATGGGGTTTTTTGGGTCTTTTTCAAAGTATTTGCGGAAGGCCAAAATAAAATTATCAATGGTTCGGGTGGATGGATACACGGAATAGCCCCATACGGTTTGCAATATTTTTTCGCGGCTTACCACTTCATTTTTATTTTCAATCAGCAATTTTAATAACAGGGCTTCTTTTTTAGTTAATGAAAATGCACCGTTGGCACCATTGGCTTCGTAGCTGTCGAAATTGATATAATTAGCGCCAAAACTGTATTCATTCATATTGGTTTTCACTTGTGTATCTTCATTGCGTGCCAATAGTTTTTTTATTCTTAATAAAAGTTCTTCTAAATTAAATGGCTTGGCCATATAATCATCGCCGCCTTTACGCAATCCCAATACACGGTCTTCGGCAGTACCTTTGGCTGATAAAAAAAGTATAGGAGTCTTGCTGTCATTTAATCGGATGCTTTCGGCCACTCCTATTCCATCAATGTTCGGAACCATAATATCAAGAATGGCTAAATCAAATTTTTCTTCTTTAAATTTTGCAATGGCCGATTGCCCATCGCCTACGGTTACCGGATTGTAGCCTTCCAATTCAAGGTTTAATTTTAGGGTGTCAGAAAGGTGTCTTTCATCTTCAAGGAGCAGAATTCTTTTTTTCATGGTAGGTTGAATTTTATTTTTTCAAAATGAAATTTAAGTTTTATCATCCCATTTTGGTATTACAAATATGATATAATAATTCTCACCAACCACTAATAATTGGATTAATGATAATAAAGTGACCTAAGAAATGCCCATAAGACAAAAGTTTGTACATACTATAAATGAAAAATTGGCATTCCATAAGGCCTTAAACTAAGAAACAGAAAATTACTTATGAAAACCCTTGAAAACTTATTGTAAAAACTGTTCCATGAGGTAAATTGTCGGATATACTTATTTTACCTTTATGTTTTTCGATGGCTTGTTTTACAATAAATAAACCAAGGCCGCTTCCTTTGGTTTCACGGGTTTCTTCATCCTGAACCCTGTAAAATTTTTTAAATACTTTTTTTCGTAAACCCTTGGGAATGCCAATACCAAGGTCTTTAAATTCTATTATTACCATATCATTCTTTTGGTTAAGATTAATTTCAACAGGTTTATTCTCTGAATATTTTATAGCATTTTCAACCAGATTATTAAAAGTCATTTTTAATAAAACAGGGTCTCCATAAAACATAATATTCTCTTCCACTATACCTTCTATTTTATTTTTTAATGAAAAATTTTTCTTTACCTCATTCAGTATTTCCGAAAGATTTATTTCCTCTTTCCTAATATTATATCTGTTGTTTTCCATTTGCATGGCCGTAAGCATATTCTCAGTCATATCTTGCAGCCGGGTAGCATTTTCAAGTATATTGGCCATCAGTTCTACTTGTTTTTCCTGCGGCAATACTCTTCGTTGCATGGTTTCACCAATAAGTTTTATGGCAGCAATCGGTGTTTTCAATTCGTGGGTTACCGATAGTAAAAAATTGTTTTGTTGCTTATTAAGGTCGAACACAATACTTACACTAAAGTAAACGCCGAATATTCCGGCAGCAATAAGCAACGTCAATAATATTGCCTCAAAAGCAAAACTTCGTTTTTTTGATTTTAAGTCTGTTATTAACAGTTGTTGAGTTGCAGCATCTATTTCAATGGAGGCCTGGTTTTTCCCATTATTAAACGAATATTTTATAAAATACCTTCCCGAAAAAGTGGTTTTAATAAATTGTTTTACAAGCAAGGTATCCATTACCACTTTTACCTCATTAAGATTAAATGTGTCGGCTTTGGGTGATAAAAATTTATTAGAACGGGCTTCTTCAATTATTTTTAGTTCGCAGGTTTGTTTACCGGTTTTAAGCAACTGGTTTTTTAATTTAAATTCGTTATTGCTAAACTGAATAAGCGAATATGACCACCAGCCAAATCCAGCTAATACATATAAAATTATTAATACAAAGAGGAATTTTAATTTCATTAAGTAGGGTTGTGTGAACTATGACTATTAGGATTAGTGAATTTTACAATTGGCAATTGTGATTTACTATTTGATAATACAGGAAGTAGTGACTACACTTTTTCATTAAACAAAATTAATAAACTTGGGGGCTAACTAACGAAAATATTTTTAACAGAAATAAAAACTTCATTAATTACCAGGCATTTTAAATAGAAATGCAATTGGCGCTGACGTTGATTGAGAAGGGAAATTTTTGGGGATTCTTCATTATCATTTTTCATCAGATTAAACCTTTGTCAACGGTCTCGCTATTCTATTTTACATTGATGAGCAGTTGCCTAAATGTCAAGTTATTAAAGGATTCGACAAAATTCCCAAATTGAGATACTTTTTCCCAAAATAGATAATAATTTATTTTTTCAATTATTTTCCAATTCAAATTAAAACACTGATTACGTGTTTTTTAAAAAATAAAATTATTATTTGGCACACTATTCGAGACATTTTTATTTCATCATGATAACATTATGCAAATTATTCTATCTACCCAATATTTAAAAACAGCCGAATATTATATAACGTGCCTTTTTAAGAAATCTTTAATAAAAATCAATATCACCTTCATTTATTGGATATTGATTGGAACATCCCATTATTTTAAAACCGAAACTTGTTCAACAAACATTAGAGCCGCAGACGTAGTGGAGGTCTGTTTTTCAAATTCCCCAGGTTCAATAGATAATTTTTGTCACCTTACTACTCTTTATTAATGTACAATACATCGTAACTGCTAAAAATGAATTTACCTATAAAAATAGTATGGTTAAAATTTAGACTATTGCAATGAAAAGAATCCTCATAGCATTCTTATTCACATCCTTCATCTTCAGTTCATGGACTGTTTTAGGCCAGAATAATGTTGGTATTGGAACGAAAACCCCTTCGCCAGACGCTATTTTGGATTTGGTGAGCAAGAGCAAAGGCTTTCTTGCCCCGAGAGTTACTACTGCTGAAAGATTGTATATGGTGGCATCTTCAGACGGATTGCTTGTATATGATACTGATTCATCACTCTTTTATTATTGGAAAAGTTCATCAGCAAGCTGGCAACCCCTTGATGATAATTCTTCAGTGAATGAATTAATACAAGGGGTAACCTTTGATACTCTTTCAAATTTTCTTAGTATTTGGGATAAGGGAAGCACTTTTAGAATTGATCTTTCAAAACTTGCATATATAAGGCCCAATCAAAAAATTAGGATTTCAAAAGATACCATTTATCTTTCAAATGGTGGTTATGTAAAACTTCCACCAGATGCAGACATCGACCCGACCAATGAAATTCAAAGACTAACAATTAGTGGGGGTAAAGGAACCGTTTCATTGAGCAATGGGGGAAGAGTTATGCTTAATGATTCATCTGCGACAAATGAAATACAGTTTTTGACGCGAAGCAATGATACTCTTTACTTGTCCAAAGGAGGATTTGTTAAACTTCCATTTGACCCGGATTCTGACTCTACCAATGAACTTCAAACTCTGACTATTTCTAATGATAC
>CAYHCM010000225.1:0-4551 GCA_964355045.1 uncultured Chitinophaga sp.
CATTAAAGGAATAATGTTGCGGTTTAAATCCTTTTTGTTTTGATTGGGGTAAATCAGAATATAAATCGCGGATATGGTCCCAGGCTTTTACATAAGTAACCGGATTGCTTCGTGTTGATTTTCCAATGGGGTTTTGGTCTATCAATTCCACCAACTTCACCTGTTTTATATCCCCCGAAATTCCATCAATATCCCCTGTTCTAATCGTCGTATAATTTCCAATGGCTTTTTGTAGTGCAGGATACAAAATTCCTTTTATCAAAGATGTTTTGCCGCTTCCACTTACTCCGGTTATGCAGGTAATAATATTTAAAGGAAATTTTACATGAATATTTTTCAGGTTATTTAGCCGGGCGCCTTTTATTTCAATAAAATTGCTCCAAGGCCGTCGTTGTGAGGGAACTTCAATTTTTACTTTGCCGGTGAGATATTGGCCGGTAAGACTATCGCTTGAAAAAATATTTTTATATTCTCCCTGAAAAACAACATGTCCACCATGCCTTCCGGCCAATGGGCCAATGTCAATCAACTGATCGCTGGCGGCCATCATTTCTTCATCGTGTTCTACTACAACCACCGAATTGCCCATGTTTCGTAGGTTTTTTAAAACCCCAATCAGGCGTTCCGTATCTCGGGGATGAAGGCCAATGCTGGGTTCATCCAAAATATAGGTACTTCCTACTAAACTGCTTCCAAGCGATGTGGCTAAATTGATCCGTTGCGATTCGCCGCCGCTTAACGAATTGCTCAAGCGGTTGAGAGACAAATAACCCAATCCCACATCTTTTAAATACCGCAGCCTGTTTTTTATTTCGACCAAAAGCCTGACGGAGATTTTTTCATCATTATCTTCTAATTTTAACGTATTAAAATAATTGAACGCATTTTCAACCGGCAATAACAATATATCACTGATAGAAGCATATTTATCACGGAATTTAAATTCCTTGCTGAGCGTATTGGTATGTAATAGCTTAATATATTCGGCGTCTTTACGAAGCCTAACCCCCCGGCATTCGGGGCATTGGGTTTTTCCCCTGTACTTGCTAAGCATCACCCGATATTGAATTTTATACGATTGTTCTTCAATAAATTTAAAGAAACTGTTAATCCCCAAAATATGATTTTTCCCTTTCCACAGCAGGTCTTTTTCTTCCCCGGTTAATAGGTAGTAGGAGCGGTGGATGGGGAAATTGAGTTTGGTGGTGGTGGCAATAAAGGTTTCTTTCCACTCACTCATGCCTTCGCTGCGCCATGGCGCCACAGCCCCTTCAAAAACCGACATGTTTTTATCAGGAATAACCAGATCTTCATCAATACCAATGATGGTTCCAAAGCCTTCGCAGCGTTTGCATGCCCCATATGGATTATTAAAACTTAAAAGATTGACCGAAGGTTTCTCAAATTTTATTCCATCTTGCTCAAAAATATTTGAAAAATTATGCCAGGTATCTTTCTCATTTTCCCTTACCAAAATATTAATTTCTCCATGTCCTTCGTAAAATGCAGTTTGCACCGAATCGGCCATACGGCTGGCTTGCGAGGTGTCGGTATTGTCTTTTACAAGCCTGTCAATAATGAGATAGGTATTTTTTAAATTCACTTTTTTTTCCTGAAGCAAATCTTCAATTTTTACGAGGCCATTATTATGCCAAAGCCTGGTAAAACCATTGAGCATCAAAATTTTAATTTTTTCAGCAGCATCTTTATCATCTTTCAGTTTTACACAGATATAAAGTTGGATGCCTTCGGGCTGTTCAGATAAAAAATTAACCACATCTTTTACCTCAAAACACTTTACTTCCTTGCCGCTTACAGAGCTAATGGTATGGCCTGCCCGGGCAAACAAAAGTTTTAGATATTCATAAATTTCAGTACTGGTAGCTACTGTACTTCTCGGGTTGCGCGTATTTACTTTTTGCTCAATGGCAATGGATGGCGATAAACCTTTGATATAATCCACTTCGGGTTTTTCAAGTTTGCCCAAAAACTGACGGGCATAGGAAGAAAGGCTTTCCACATAGCGCCGTTGACCTTCGGCAAACAGGGTATCAAAAACCAGAGATGATTTTCCGGAACCCGAAACCCCGGTAACTACTACCAGTTTGTTTCGCGGAATATTAATATCAATATTTTTAAGATTATGAAGCCGGGCTCCTTTTATTTCGATGAATTTTTCTTTGGGGGTCACTTGGGTGCAAAGGTAACAATTGGAGAATTGTTAAATTGTATTATTGTTAAATTGTTATTTTAAAAATTAAAAGTTAGGAGTTGGAATGAAATTATGTGGTTAAAACCAATTGCCTTTTTTACATTTTTACAGTTCAATAAATTGAACTGCAATGGATGGTTTGCAGCTAAAACCAATTGCCTTTTTTATATTTTTAAAGTTCAATAAATTGAACTGCAATGGATGGTTTGCAGCAATTTATCCATTGCCGTTGTGCTTTAGCCAACGGATAAATATATTTTTTCCATTTTGCTTTAGCATCATATTTTTATGTGGCTAAAACCAATGGCCTTTTTTGCATTTCTACAGTTCAATAAATTGAACTGCAATGGATGGTTTGCAGCCGAGTTATCCATTGCCGTTGTGCTTTAGCCAACGGATAAATATATTTTTTCCATTTTGCTTTAGCAACATACTTTTATGTGGCTAAAACCAATTGCCTTCTCTGCATTTTAACAGTTCAATAAATTGAACTGCAATGGATAGTTTACAGCAGAGTTATCCATTGCCGTTCCGTCTTTGGCGAGACGGAAATAAGTATGTTAGAAAAAAATCCTATCGCTTCATGTTTTAGATTCTTTAATTTCGTAATCCTTAAAAGAAGTTATATGCAAAATGAAAATAAATTTATTGCCCACCCAACGACCATTGAACAACTCAATGCTTTAGAGGCAGTTGCAAAAGCTTTAAAAATAAAATTTGAAATTAAGAAAACGGAAAAACAATACAATCCGGAGTTTGTGAAGATGATATTGCAAGGGGATGAAGACTTTAAAAATGGTAAGGGCAAGAAAATGACCTCAGAAGAATTGGGTGAGCTATTGGGAACATCCGAGGTCTTAAAAACCTCGGACGTTTAACCCACAAAAAAAGCCCCCGAATATCCGGAGGCTTTAAACAGTTTTCTGATTTATTTTTATGGCCAAATCATTCGAAATTCTATCCCTGTATAGCGTTCAGATGAATTTCTGCCATTATAACCTAACCCATTTTTTAATGTGGAAACCCACTTACCATTTATTTTTTCTAAAGTATAATCGCCACCATCAATGATAATCTTTGGAGCAGTAGAAAAAGATGACCAGGTAATATTGACCATAACATCCTCAGGGTTAGTAGAGAAAAATTTTAAAACGTATTTTTTACCAACAATCCTCTGGCCATGGTGTCCTAGGGAAAAAATTGTATCTCCAGCTGGCAAGTTACCCTCCCAAGTGACCCCAGTATCTCCAAGAGAGTTAACATAAGTTCTATAATCATTCGCAGGAACTTTACAAATTACCTTTTTTCCCTGAAATTTAATATACATTTCATTATTGGTGGGAGTAGGGTCAGGCGTTGGGTCGGTTGTATCCGGCATGCATGAACCTATAAATAAGAGAACACCTGCCATGATTATAAAAAGGATGGTCTTGTAGATTTTAAGTTGTGATAGTGTATTTTTCATTTTTATTTAGTTTTTAAATTTTTACAAATGGAAATAGAGAATTTAGACCATGAGGCCGATAAAGAAAAAAGGTAAGAAAAGGAAGAGAAAAAGAAACAGCAAAAACCTTCGAAACCCTTGCTGTTAAAGGGGTGTATGGGGGGGGGTAAATACAGGTTTTAAAACCATTTAGAAACCGTTTGGTGTTTGTTTTTGTGTTTTTCTAAAATTATCTTTTAAAAGTAATTTCAGTACAATGATGGGTATAAAAACAATAGGAAGCAATTATTATTTTTATAATTAGAAATATTATTTAAGGATGTGGCTAAAGCCAATGGCCTTTTTTGTCTTTTGACAGTTCAATAAATTGAACTGCAATGGATGGTTTGCAGCTGTATTCATTGCCTTTATTCTTCTCTTCTATCAGAGAAAAATTCTATCATTGCAAAAGGCAGATTCTCATCAATCAGAATGTTTCCATTAAAGGGCATACGACTCGGATTTGGTCAACTGCGATGCATAAAATAAAGCAGCAGGAATATCTTCTTTTGTTAGTGAAGGATAATCTTTTAATATATCCTCATAACTCGTGCCTTCTGCCACTAATGATACAATAAGGTAAACAGGTATTCGTGTACCTTTAATGCAGGCTTTGCCGTGCAAAATATCGGGTGAAGAAGATATTCTTTTCATGAAGTCTTGCATTTTCATCTTATTTTTTGACAAAGTTACTTATTACATTTGAAATTTAGGTTTGGGTAATCAAAATAAAAATTCTATTGTTTCATATTTTAGATAATTTAACTTTGTGGTAGTTAAAATAGAAACAATGCAAACTATAACTTTAGATATATTGAACAAAAATGTATATAAGCTTCTTCAGGATTTGGAACTT
>CAYHCM010000226.1:0-4550 GCA_964355045.1 uncultured Chitinophaga sp.
CTCCAAACTGGCGGCAGAAACAAGCCAAAGCCGATTATTTTTATATTAAATCAATAGCCGAAAATGCCTTGGCTTCGGTAGGTGTAAAAAAAACAAAAGGGCTAATAATTGAAGAAATAGACCCGGAATTATTAAAAAAATTGGATATAAAAGGAACGGTGTGGTTTGCCGAAATCAATTTTGATTCATTGATTTCATCGTTTACAAAAAATAAATTTAATCTTCAGGAAATACCCTTATTTCCTGAGGTAAGCCGCGATTTGAGTTTGGTAGTTGATAAATCTGTTTCGTACAGCGATATTGAAACCATTGCTTCCCAAACCATCGGGAAATATTTACGAAAAATAAATTTGTTTGATGTGTTTGAAGGGAAGCCATTAGAGGAGCAACAAAAATCGTTTGCATTCAATATTTTGCTTTACGATAATGAAAAAACGATGACGGATAAACAAATAGATGCGATTATGCAAAAACTAATTACTACATTTGAAAACCAACTTAAAGCAGTAATTCGATCCTAAGTTATGGCAGATATTCAAGTATTAATACAAAATATTAAACAAAAAACAGAAAAAATAGTATCTAAAAACCATCGTTTATCGGATGATAACATCGCTTTAAACAAAAAAATAGAAACCCTTGAAAATTCTCTTACCTTGCAGAGAGAAACCATAAAGGATTTAGAAGACAAGAATAAATTGCTTAAAATTGCAAATTCAATGGCATCGGATGATGAAGGAAGAAAAGCCTTAAGGCAAAAAATAACTTCAGTAATCCGTGAAATTGATAAAAGTATGTCATTGATAAATGACTAAATTAAAAAAAGATAATTAAAAGGTGGAACAACAGGAAATATCCATCAAGGTATTAATAGGAGACAGGCAATACCCGCTTAAAATTTCGTCCGGTGAGGAGGAAAATGTAAGAAAAGCGGCTAAATTAGTAAATGACCGTTCAAAGTTTTATACCGAAAATTTTTCGGTACAGGATAAACAAGACGCCATAGCAATGTCAGCACTTGAGTTTGCTTCAGAAAATCTGAACACAACCTTAAAAGAGCAATCGTTGTCGGCAGAAATGGAGCAAATACTTATTGATCTGGATCATTACCTCGACAGGCAGGATATTTCTTAAACCTTTCGCCACACTATTTTTACACACTTTAATAACCAAGCAAAAATGGATGCACTATCATTAGTATTAGGTATTGTAGCAGGGGTGGCCGGTGGCACTGTTGCAGCAATATATTTTGTTGACAAAAAAAACGAAAGCAAAGCCAGCAGTAATGTAAATGAAGCAATGCAAAAGGCAGCGAGTATTGTAAGAGAAGCAACGCAAAAGGCTGAAAGTATTGTTAAAACAAAAGAACTGGAAGCCAGAGAGAAATTTTTTGAACTTAAAAACGAACACGACGAAAAAGTAAACTCCCGAAACCGTGAATTAGCCGAAGCTGAAAATCGGTTTAGGGGAAAGGAGCAAAGCATTAATGACAAAATTGCCAATCTTGATAAGAAGCAAAAAGAGGCCGACTTGGTAAAAGATGAACTTACCACCCATTTGGAAGTAGCAAAAGTTAAAAAGCACGAAGCCGAAAAATTGCATGCCAGTCAGGTTCAGCAATTAGAAAAAATTGCAGGTCTATCAGCCGAACAAGCCAAAAATGAATTGGTAGAAGCCTTAAAAGCGGAAGCTCAAAATCAGGCTTTAGCGCAAATGAAATACATTATTGACGAAGCCAAACTTACCGCAACACGGGATGCAAAAAGAATGGTTCTTCAAACCATTCAGCGAACGGCTGCAGAGCAAGCCATCGAAAATACGGTTACTGTATTTCATATAGAAAATGATGAGGTAAAAGGACGAATTATAGGGCGAGAAGGAAGAAATATCCGGGCTTTGGAAGCCGCTACAGGTATTGAAATAATTGTAGATGATACGCCTGAAGCCATTATCCTGTCAGGCTTTGATCCTATTCGTCGTGAGGTAGCTCGGTTGTCATTACACCGTTTGGTATCCGACGGACGAATTCACCCGGCACGGATTGAAGAAGTTGTTGAAAAAACCAAAAACGATGTAGAGCAGGAAATTATTGAAATTGGCCAAAAAACGGTGGTTGATTTGGGGATAAATGGCCTTCATCCTGAATTAATTCGCATGGTTGGACGAATGAGATACCGCTCATCGTATGGTCAAAATTTATTAAAACACAGCCGGGAAGTTGCAAACCTTTGCGCAATAATGGCTACCGAATTTGGATTGAATGCAAAAATGGCCAAGCGTGCCGGATTGCTCCATGATATTGGAAAAGTTCCGGATGACGATCCTGAAACTCCACATGCTTTGTTGGGTATGAAATTAGCCGAAAAATATGGCGAACATCCCGATGTAATAAATGCGATAGGAGCACATCATGATGAGATAGAAATGAACAATTTGATTTCCCCAATTATTCAGGCGTGTGATGCTATTTCAGGTTCACGACCGGGTGCACGAAGGGAAGACAGTGAAGCGTATATTAAGCGATTGGTTGATTTGGAAAAATTGGCCGTAGGCT
Source organism: uncultured Chitinophaga sp. (assembly GCA_964355045.1). Taxonomy (GTDB): domain Bacteria; phylum Bacteroidota; class Bacteroidia; order NS11-12g; family UBA9320; genus JABWCE01. The sequence continues at coordinate 2,555 of CAYHCM010000226.1, forward strand.
TTGACGGAGTTGATAAAGCCTTTGCCATACAGGCCGGCAGGGAACTTAGGGTAATTGTAAACAGTGATATATTGGACGACAAGCAATCCGATTTATTATCGTTTGATATTTCCCAAAAAATAATGAAAGAAATGATATATCCGGGTCAAATAAAAGTGACTGTGATACGCGAAAGACGGGCAGTGGCATTTGCCAAATAAAACAAATATTATAATAATTCTGCCTTGAAAAACATTGTATTATTTGGACCACCCGGAGCGGGAAAAGGAACGCAATCGGAAAGATTAATAAAAAAATATAATCTTATTCATCTTTCTACCGGAGATATACTGAGAACTGAGCGCAACGCTGAAACCATCTTGGGAAAAAAGGCCAATGCCTATATTGAAAAAGGCGAATTGGTGCCCGATGAAGTTGTAATAGGAATGGTGGGTAAAAAAATAATTGAAAATATAAATACGGAAGGTTTTATTTTTGATGGTTTCCCCCGAACAGTGGCTCAGGGAAAAGCTTTGGATGAAATTCTTATAAAAATAAAACGCCCCATCACCAAAATGATTGCCCTGGAAGTGGACGAAGACGAACTTACCAAACGGCTTTTATTAAGGGGAGAAACCTCAGGCCGGGCAGATGATCAGGATGAAGCCACCATCAGAAACCGTTTTAAAGTTTATAATAATGAAACCCTTCCCCTAAAAGATTTTTATGAAAAACAGGGAAAATATGTTGGAGTAAATGGAATGAATAGTATTGATGAGGTATTTGAGGATTTGTGTGAAATAATGGATTGAAATTAATAAGACCCAAAATACAAATTCCAAAATACAAATTCCAAATCCAAAAAATCCCAAAATCCAAAATTTCCAATTTCCAAATCTAAAATCGTAAATCTAAAATCTAAAATAATTTGGCTGAATCAAATTTTGTTGACTATGTAAAAATCTTTTTCCGCTCAGGAAAAGGTGGGGCAGGCTGTATGCACTTTCACCGCGATAAACTAACTGCAATGGGCGGACCTGATGGCGGCGACGGTGGCAATGGCGGCTCGGTAATTTTACGGGGCAATGCCCAGATGTGGACGCTTCTTCATTTAAAATTTAAAAAACATATTCATTGCGATGATGGAAACCGGGGCGAAGGAACCAATAAAACAGGAAAACAAGGAGAAAATGAAATTGTTGATGTTCCCTTAGGAACTGTAGCCCGCGATGCCGAAACCGGTGATTTTATTTTTGAAATAACCAAAGATGGACAAAAGGAAGTGCTGATGCCAGGCGGCAAAGGCGGCTTGGGAAACTGGCATTTTAAAACCCCAACCAAACAAACTCCTCAGTATGCTCAGCCCGGTGAAGAAGGAATAGAAGGATGGCGGATTTTGGAATTAAAAGTGTTGGCCGATGTGGGTTTGGTTGGTTTTCCCAATGCCGGCAAAAGCACTTTGCTTTCTGTAATCTCAGCCGCTAAACCTGAAATAGCCAACTATGCATTTACCACCTTAGTACCTAATTTAGGCATCGTAAAATACAGAGATTACAAATCATTTATAGTGGCTGACATCCCCGGAATTATTGAAGGAGCCTCGGAAGGCAAGGGGTTAGGAACCCGTTTTTTGCGACATATTGAACGCAATTCTGTATTGTTATTTATGATTCCTGCCGAGGCCGGAAATATTAACAAAGAATTTAATATTTTATTAAACGAACTTGAAAAACATAATAAAGAATTGCTTTTTAAAAAACGGCTGGTAGCAATTACCAAAACCGACTTAATAGATGAAGAGCTTATGGAATTATTAAAGTCTGATTTACCCAAAGGAGAAGAATGTATTTTTATTTCTTCGGCTACGGGCTATAATATTTTGCCTTTGAAAGATAAATTGTGGGGGATGCTGCAATAAAAATAACACAGCTTGCCCCGATTTCTCGGGCAAGACACAGAGAGTACTAAGTGGTAGGGTGATACGAGCATCAATTTCAAAACAGATAACTATTATACC
>CAYHCM010000227.1:0-1682 GCA_964355045.1 uncultured Chitinophaga sp.
TCCATACTTCCATTATTGGTAAAAATATAATCGGCTAATTGCATACAGGCATTTATATTTTGCTTGTTTGGGTCGGCGGAGTTCATCTCGCGGGTTTCATTTTCTACAAAGGTTTCAAAACTAACTTTATCTGTTTCTGAAGCTCGTTCAATAATCCTTTCGTAGCGCAGCTTTTGGTCGGCATCAATGGCAAATAAATAAAAATTTCCTTTTTCTTTCAGGGCTTTTACCTCTCCAAGTGTCCTTAGACTTTCAATAATACAATTTGTCCCGCTTTGTTTTGCTTCGCGATATAATTCTTCAGCTATAAAACTCGGAGAATGCAAAGCCCTAAGTTCATTGGCTGTAGCTACCATTGTATCCCGGTTTACTTCAAGGCCTTTTTTATTTATAACTTTAATTAAATATCCCCTCACCGAAAAATGTTTAAATCCGTGACGGGTGGTTAAATAATCCACAATCGTTCCTTTGCCTGCACCCAAAGTGCCTGTAATTCCTATTATCTGCACTAAACTAAATTAGAGTGTGAAAGTAAACCAAAGGAAATGCAAAACGCGAATCTGTGAATAAATTTTGCTTGATGTGAAAAAGAAAAATCAATTTTGGTTTGCCAATTGTGAAAAATAAAAACTTCTTCACAATGAATTTTGTTGTCTGAAGTTTTAAATAAATTTGTAATCAAAAAATAACATAAAATGAATGGAGTTAAACTATTTGAGAACAGACAAGTTCGTTCCGTTTGGATTGAAGCCGAAGAAAAATGGTATTTTTCTGTGGTTGATGTAGTAGCTATATTAACAGATAGTCCGGATCCAAAGGATTATTGGTATAGAATGAAGAAACGTGAAAAGTTATCAGGCGTTGAGTTATCGACAATGTGTCGACAACTGAAATTAGAATCGTCGGATGGAAAAAAATATGAAACGGATTGTTCTGATGCGCAAGGCTTGTTGCGAATCATTCAATCCATCCCATCTCCCAAAGCAGAGCCTTTTAAACAATGGCTGGCAAAAGTAGGCTATGAAAGGATGCAGGAAATAGCAAACCCTGAACAAAGTTTAGACCGGGCAAGAGAAAACTGGCAGAAACTGGGCCGAAGCGAAAAATGGATTCAGCAGCGAATGACAGGACAGGAGACACGAAACAAACTGACCGATTACTGGAAAGAGAGTGGGGTGGAAAAGTCAGACGAGTTCGCATTTCTTACCAATATTATTCATCAGGAATGGACAGGATTAACTGTTAAAAAACATAAGGATTTAAAAGGATTGAAAACCCAAAATCTTAGAGATCATATGAGTGAGGCAGAACTTATTTTTACAGCCCTCGCAGAACTTTCTACCCGGCAAATAGCAGAAACTGAAGAGGCCAAAGGATTAAAACAAAATGCAATTGCCGGAAAAAAAGGTGGAAGAATAGCCAAAGATGCCCGAATGGCTCTGGAACAAAAAACCGGAAAAGATGTGATTACCGCAGAGAACTTTTTACCACCTTCGAAATACAAAAAGAAAATTGCCAAAGAATAAAAAAGGATTTCATTAATGTCATCACCCCAGCATCCTCAATAATTTATTCACCTCCTCAGGCTCCATTCTCAGTTCGGCACCTGAATTAAAAACAACTTTGCCGGGTTTAGTTTTTTCAACCACTATATTTTTAAGATTGATTAATAAATCGTTTCG
>CAYHCM010000227.1:1782-4540 GCA_964355045.1 uncultured Chitinophaga sp.
TTTTCAAATTCAGCAATATCAATAGGTTTATACAAACAGTGAATGCCTGAATAACGCAAAGCCCGGGTAGTATATTGGTCATAAGCTGTAATAAATACCACGTCAAAATCTATTTTTTTAAGGCGCTTTAAAATTTGAAATGAATCGCCTTCCTTAAGTGTAATATCCAAAAACGCAATATCGGGTTTTGTGTTTTCTATAACCTGTATGGCGGTTTCAATATCATTGGCGGTACCAACAATTTCAAGTCCTTCGATAAAATTTTCGACCAATGATTTCAGTACTTCTATGCTCTTGGGTTCGTCATCTACTATTACAGCTCGGCGCATTTTTTGGAAATTGGAAATTGGAAATTTGAAATTTAAGTTGGCGGGAAATGAAATTTAAGCCCACTCTGAAAAGCCATATTTTCTCGCAAAGACGCAAAGACGCAAAGTTTTTCAAAAATTATACGACTGCTGTTCAACACTTTTTATTTCTTTAAATTTTTCTATTTTGAGGCAAATACCAAACAGGCTCTGATATCATCTTCCTCAAGGGCTGGATAGTCCTCAATTATTTCGGCATGGGTCATCCCCGAAGAAAGTAAATCCAATATCAATTCCACAGGATACCGCATATTTCTTATCGTTGGTTTCCCATGGCATATATCAGGATTTATTGTAATTCTATTTATTAAATTCTCCATTTGTATAACTTTAGCAAATATAACATTTTCTAATTGTAATGCATGTTTGATACATTAGAGGCTTGCATTATTTCATCCGCCTTAGGTGGACCATTTTCAAATTTCTTATAATCCACAAACCAAATTTCCATTTTCAAATTTCAAATTTCCTCAAACATCATTCTGTATTATCATCGGCATTATCAACTCTACCCTGGTTCCAATTGAATTTCCTTTTTCATCCAACAAATCAATCACATTGGGTCCTACGCCATTTCCGGTTTCAATATTAAGTATTGCAAGACGGTCTTTGGTCAAATTCATCGCCGTGCTTTCGTGGTGTTTAAGTCGTGTTTTATTTTGTTCTTGCGAAGCACCCCGTCCGATTCCGTTGTCGGAAATTATGCATTTCAGATTTTGGCCTTCAGCCATTATTTCGATAGTTAGTTTTCTGTTTCCTTCCTTGGGCAACAGGCCATGTATTATAGCATTTTCAACATAGGGTTGGAGTACCATTGTTGGGACAAAAATTTGATTTGCATGCAGGTTTTTGTCAATAGTAATGCTAAAATCCAAGGTATTTTCCATTCGCAAATTTTCCAATTCCAAATAGGTTTTGAGCCAATCGTGCTCAGCCTGAAGGCTAATAGATTTATGCTTTGAATTTTGCAAAATCATTCGCATAAGGCTGCTAAATTTGGTTAAATAATTATATGCATCCTTTGGCTCTTTTTTCAAAATAAAATATTGAATACTATTAAGCGAATTAAAAATAAAGTGGGGATTCATTTGGCTTCGCAATGCTTTTAATTCCAACTCGGCCAGCTTGTGTCCATAGTTTTTATTGATAACAGATGTTCGCCATTTTATTACCAAATAAATAATTGCAAGTAAAATTAAGGCTATGATGGAATAAAACCACCATGTTTGCCAGAAGGGTGGTTCAATAATTATTTTAATATAGGCAATTCGTCCATTTGAGGTTGAATCAGCGGTTAATGCTTTCACTGAAAAAGTATATTCGCCGGGTGAAAGTTTGGTATAATAAGCTGTCGTGCGGTTTCCGGCTTTTATCCAGTTGTCATCATATCCATAAAGCTTATAAGCATATTGATTAGCATTGGTTGAAATAAAATTTAAGGTGGCAAATTCAAATGAGATCAGATTGTCGTTATAATTCAGTTTTATATACCGCTCCCCTTTTTTATCAGTTAAAAAAGGAATTTCAATTTCACCTTTTTTAATGGCTGTGATTTCTGTTTTATAGGTTTCATTTCCTTTCGGAAATTCGGATGGCTTAAAATAATTAAACCCGTTTACTCCTCCAAAATAAAAGGTGCCATCGGTTGTTTTGCAATAGGCTCCTTCATTGTATTCATTGCTTTGTATATAATTTTTTAGTCCAAAGTTACTTATAAAATTGGTTTTAATATTATAACACGACAAGCCCCGATTGGTTGAAAGCCAAAAATTATTTCCATCTCTTAAAATTCCATAAACTGAATTATTTGCCAACCCTTGTTTTTCGGTAATGCTTCGCGATTCGCCGGTTTTTAAATTAATAATACACAAGCCGCCGCCATAAGTGCCTACCATTACAGAATCGTTACCAAGCATTTCAAAACACATGGCATAGCTTTTACCGATATTATTTTTTAAGGTTAAATTGGTGCTGAATAATTTGAATGTTTTATTTATTTTATCAAATATTTGAAACCCACCGCGGAAGCAAGCCAGATAAAGAAAATTGCCATCTGCTGATTCGCTTATTTGGTAAATACTGTTATTGTTTGGCGATTCTTTTACTGCTTGATAAACTTCAAATCGGTTGGTTTTTTTATCAAATCGGTTCAATCCGCTTTGAGTACCAATCCACATTATCCCCTCTTTATCTTCATAAATATAGCGAACCGTAATGCTGCTTATTTCATATCCTTTGATTCCATTAACCTGTTCAAACCGGTTTTGTTCCGGGTAAAATTTAAATAATCCTTTATCACGTGAGCCAATCCACATCTGACCTGAACGATCTTTATAAATGGCTCTCACCATTTTGGTTTCAATTCCGGGAGCTTTAATCAATGGCCATGC
>CAYHCM010000228.1:0-2425 GCA_964355045.1 uncultured Chitinophaga sp.
AATCTGAAAGTGTTGTTATTATTTTGAGCCTCGTCCAATTCCATCTTGTTTGTTTTTTCACCCGAAATATTAATTATAGGATACCCATTTTGCAAGGCTATTAAATTCATGACCAGTCGTGCCATTAGCCCGTTTCCGTGTGTAAACGGATAAATGGTAATGAGCTTTTGGTGCATATCGGCTGCCAAAATAATCGGGTGCATTGTTTTTAAATTAGCTTCGTAATACAAAAAGTAATCTTCCATTTGTTCCGGAATAAGATAATGCGATGTTGCTAAAATTTTGCTTTCTCCTATCAATACCTGCATATTTCTGTACAGTCCGGCATTTCCCTTGTCAATACTTCTTACAACCAAAGCACTCAATTGCAATACTATTTTTTCAGTAAACGGGATTTTATTTTTTGCCGCATCGGTAATAAAATCTATAGCTTCAGCATGATTAATCACCTCCAAATGTTCGCGCATGGTTTTACCGCTTATGCTTAATCCATTTTCTAAAACGATTGCCGTTTCCTGTCTTGAAAAGGAATTTCCTTCTATTCTATTGCTTTCGAAAGTATAATCAATTTTAGCTGCTTTTATTATACTTTCCAGTTGATTCGCATTAGTGGAACTTAAAGCAGCCAACTCATTTTTTAAAGCTGTAATTTCCTCCGTTAAATTTTCTAATGACTCCTGTTTTATTGAATTATTTTTTATTATCTGTTCAGCCATTTTCAGGGCTTCCAAACCATATTCCATATCTTCCAATTCATAAATTAGTTTGGAGGCAAGCCAAGATGTAGAAAGCATTTTTTCATCCCCATCCAAAATTTTAATAAATTTTTCGAGCTGTTCTTTTGTGGCTCTGCGTTCGTTGTTTTCAATTTTGCTCAATTGTCCTTTGTCCATAGCCAGTTGTGTGGATATATTGGTAAGCTTAAGGTTTTTTGAAATCCTTAATTCTTTGAGCAAAGTTCCAAAAAGCAAATTGGTTGGCATAAAAGTACAAATTACGCTACGAAGGTAAATTTAAGTTACGCTTTAAACATGGTAAAATAGTTTAAATTAAAATTCCAAATATCAAGAAATAAAATTGCAAATATCAAGGGGTGTCTTTGTAAGAAAGACTTTCCTCAGGAATCGCGTCTTGTGATTTGGAATTTGGGATTTTAACCTTCATCTTTTGATCCTTTTTAGGTCACCTATTTTTTCATCAGCGCAATTTTAAATTTATCCAAATCGAGCAAGGTAAGGTAATCAGCTTTGAAGGATTCGAATTCATTAATTTCAATAATGGTTTTGGCAAATGATTGTTTTTTAATAATCTGAAGTCCTGTGTTTGTTTGTTTAAAACTTACCTGATATTGAGAAAAACCTGAGGAGTGATTAATATTTTGAGGTACTTCAGCCAATTTATATCCAGCCGGAATTTTAAGATTTATTATTTGCTCGGAAGGATATACATTTAATACTTTTTCTAAATCAACCCTGTTGGTTCGGTTGTTTTCCAATATAGCCGGATTTTTTTTAATTGCTTCCAAATAAGGCATCCTGATAATATATAATCCTGAAACTTTATCGGCAAAACCCTTTCCTGAAAGGCTATAATTCACTTTTAGAGGATTTGTAAAATCATCCAAATTTTCAAAATCCACATCTTCAAACAGACTGTTTTCAAAAATATCCTGTCCAAAATAATTAGAAATAAAATCGCTGTATTTATTTTGCGCCGTTCTGAATATTTGTTCCCGCATATTGCCTCCGGCTGTACCCGTATATTCAGCCTTTACTTCTAATTTCATTTCCCGGTCGGCCATTAGTTCAGCATTAATTATATATTTGGAATTGGTTTTGGCCGCATCTGTTAAATCATTTGGAAGACGGAAAACTTCAGTTTCTCCCGGCTTTATTAGTAATCCGTTGGCATCATTGTCCATTTCGGGCAGCACGTATAACGGATAAAAATTAGTTGTAAGATCGCAATACTGTTTTTTGCCATTAATAATATAACAAACAATCACATGGTCAAATGCCAAAGAAGGAACAGCTTCCAAACGATTGAACTGATTGGTTTTTACAAGGGTATAGTATGTTTCAATACCCTGCGATTTTAACATGGTAATCATTAATGTAGCCACATCCTTACAATCTCCAATTCCGGCTGAAACCGTATTGCCCGGCCATTTTGGTATAAAACGGGTGTTTAAAAAAGGAACATAACTGTATCTGATTTTGGTGGTAACGTAATTATATATTTTTTGAACTTTTTGTTCAATGCTCATTTCTGCAGTTATCAAGGTATCTAATATTTCCTTTACCTCATAGGTTAAATCGGTTCTTTGATACGTTGTTTGCAAATACCAATCATTTATTGGTTCCCAATTTTTAATAGTGCTTATAGATACGCTTCTGTAAAGATCATAGTAATCAGGAAAAGCCGA
>CAYHCM010000228.1:2525-4414 GCA_964355045.1 uncultured Chitinophaga sp.
TCAAAGGTAGAAGTAACAAAAAGTTTTTTAAAATTTTCGGCCCCTATTATTTGTTCGATTTTTTCATTTAAGCCGCCGGCATATCCAAACAACCCGGTTCCCGAACCCAATGCTTTGCCTTGTTGATAGTATTTTAAAGCCTCATTGGTATTGCCTTCCAATTTTGCAATATCTCCCAGCGATTCATATACATTGCTTTGGTAAGGATTTACCTGTAAACAAGTAAATAAAATAGTTTTAGCATCCCCATATTTTTCTATTTCTTTAAGATACGCAGCAAAATCATTGTAATTGGAAACGATATGCGGTGAATAATAAATTTTGTCTTTGTACAGAGCTATTACTTTGTCTTTCTTTTTTCTGTCTTTATAATATTCAATGGCATTATCAATATCATATTCCTGAGATCCGGATTTTAAGGCTTTGATAGATTTTTTTTGTGATTTAAGTTGCTCGGCCGGCCCGTATCGTTCTTCTTTTTCTTTATAATTGCTAAGGCTTGTTTCCAAATCTTCCTTGTAGCGCGGATACTTTCTGATGCATTGATTGATAAAGGTATCCTTTTCAGTTTGCTTTCCGGTTTTATTGTAGTAATCAATATAGTTATTTAATAAACTAAGATTTGAGGACGAAATTTGGGATAGTTTTTGAAGTGCTGCAAAATATTCATCCGGGTCGGTATCTAAATTTATATCCTGTAATTTTTCATATTGCAAACCAAAAAACGGGGTTTTGGTTTCATCCACTTTCGAAAGCAACTCATACACTTTTTCGCTTTTCCCGTTAAACTGGCACATTTTAGCAAACAGATAACTATAAAAAACCACATTAGAATTGGCACGGTATTTATGATAAAAATATTCTTCGCCCTGCTTGCTGTAGTTTTCGCACAAAAACGATTTTAATAAGCAATAGTCAAACCACAGATTGCTGTTTTTTGATGCCTGTTCTTTAAATTGCTCAACCAAACTATGCGACGTTGTAAAATGAGAACTCCCAAATCCTACATTGTAAGTATCCGAATTAAATGATGAGCTTATGTTGGAAACCGGCTTGCCATCGGTTTCGGTAAACCGTATTGTTATCATATCATGTTCGTAACTGTTTCCGTCCCAAAAATAAAGCGAACCTGAATTTTCATCCGTGTTTTTTTGGGTTGCATTTTTAATCAAAATACGATTAAAGCCTTTTGCAAGTTTTAATTCCACCGTTTCAAAATCATAGTAAAACGGAACCGTGTGATTATTGGAATAAACCAAACCGTCATTTACCCAAATTTTAATGGCTGCGCTTCTTCCAATCTGCATTTGAATGGTTTTGTCTTCCTCTGCATTAATAAAGGTATTGGCATAATAAACGGCATCATCACCATAGCCGGCGTCGGGCAGATGTTGAGAAAAAATAATACGTCCGGTAGCAGCGGAATAAAGTGGATTACACCATTTTAGTTTTACCGCGTCGTCATTGGGGTAAATTTTATCCTTATTATATTTTTCGTTTTCAATGGGGTGAGTGGTTACAAAACCGCTTCCGTTTATATTTTTAAACGGGCCTATTAGGCTCCAATTAACTTTAGGCATTATGGCATTGTATTTTTCCCATTGTTTAGCCCGGTCACGGTTTTTGCCGCCCCATTCTATGGCTTCATTCAATTTATATTTTACGGTTAACCAATCGGGATAGTTTTGTTTTTCAATGCTTTTATAATCGCCCTGATATATATAATTGAACAGAGCAAAAATATAGGAGTCCTTGTTGTTTCTAAGCAAGGTGTTTAGGTATTTGTCGTACTCTATGTATTCCTGCGAAATTTCGGAAAGAATAATCATTCCGGTTAATCCGTCAGTATTTATGGAATCTTTTTCAAGCTCAGCTTTAAAAAGTTTTCG
>CAYHCM010000229.1:0-4413 GCA_964355045.1 uncultured Chitinophaga sp.
ATATTATCATAAATGCGGCTGATGTATTCACCAATAATTCCAATACCGATAAGTTGGATACCGCCGATAAAAACAATGGTAATCATAAGCGACGACCAACCCGGTTCATAATCTTTTAAAATATAGCGGCTATAAAGGGTATAAATTATTAAAATGAAACCAATAAATGCACAGGCAAATCCTGAGATAGTAGCCACCCGAAGCGGAAAATTAGAAAAAGACGTGATGCCATCCATGGCAAACCGAAACATTTTTCGGAATGTGTAACCGCTGTCACCACTCAGGCGCTCGTCGCGGTCATATTCAATAAACGTTTGTCGGAAACCAACCCAGGCCATTTGCCCCCTAAGGAATTTTTGCTTTTCGGGCATTTTATTAATTTGATCAACAACCTTGCGGTGTATAATTCTGAAATCACCGGTATCCATGGGGATATCAATGGAAGTAAGGCGGGCCAAAGTTTTATAAAACCATTTGGCAGTTAGTATTTTTATAGCAGATTCTCCTTTGCGTGATTTGCGTTTGGCATATACTATTTCAAAACCCTCTTTTAATTTTTCAAACATAGCCGGAATTAGTTCCGGGGGATCCTGTCCGTCGGCATCAATAATCACTACCTCACTGCCTTTGCACATATCCAGGCCGGCTGATACAGCTATTTGATGCCCGAAATTACGACTGAAATTAATGTATTTTACAAATGAAAATTCTCTGGCCAAATCTTTAATAACTTGTATTGACAGGTCTTTGCTTCCATCGTTTACATATATCAGTTCAAACGGTTGCTGGGTTTTAAGCAAAGCTGTTTTCAACCTTTCAAACAATAAAGGAATGTTTTTTTCTTCGTTAAATATAGGGATGACAACGCTAATCATTTGCTAGGCAAAAGTAATTTGAAAATTTGGAAATTTGAAGATTTGGAGATTGGAAGATTTGGATATGTTTCGGGTGAGAATCCCCCTTTATAAAGGGGGCAGGGGGATTTTTTAGCAATTTATTTCAAAAATCATAATTCCTCATATTCAAATTCATCCTCAGCCCAAGCTGAAACCAGGTGGTATTGCTTTCAAATTTCGTCAAATCACTTTCCACCATTCTTATATTTGCCCGGGCATCAATCCATAGATTGTGATAAAGCATATAGGAAGCATTAAAGAAAAATAGGGTATAAGTTGCTTTTACTCCTTGCCCTATTTTATTGCCTCTTTCCATGGGCCGCTTGTCATAGGTTTCCAAAATATTGCCTCCAAAATGCATTGATTTACTACTGCTGTCAAGGCCTTTGATGGCATAAATAAAACCGGTTTCGATAAATAATTTATAAATAGGTTGGTATTTGGCTATGAAAAGAAATTCTTTAAAATTGGCCCCAAAAGGATGAGCCAAAGGTTGATTATAGTTAACGTAATTCTGGCTTCGTTTGTAGTGTTGATAGGTGTATGGACGAACCACATTATATTCCACCTGAAGGTCAAGACACTTTATTTTAAATGCATTTATATATTTCAAGCCTGTTTGCAAACCATATTTATTAGCCCACCATCCGGTTTGTTTTATCAATTCATTTTTTACAAATTCATCTAAAATAACCTGCCCGTAAAACGAAAACCGTTTTTTAAAATTCCATTTCCAATCCATGCCTATAATCGCATTGTCGCTGCTGTTCAGGTTTTGTTCAATAGCCCGGTAAAAAATTATGGGATTTAAATAATTTATATCAAAGGAGCCTTTATGGCTGCTGTCACCATGGTCGTATATTACCGATTCAAACATACCAATATCCAGGGATTTAAATAATTTAACACCCAAATAATGGTTTACAAAATATTTTGGTTTTACACCACTTCCATTGCCCGATTGATAGGAATAATCCGTAAGTTGTGTAAAGAGATTTTGATAATTGAACCTCCAAATTTTGGTATTAATTTTTAAAAACAAATAAGGATTGCTAAAATCAGATAGTATAAGGCTGCGAAAGCCATTGCCAATAAAATTTTGATCATGGCCAAATTGCATCCCGATATGTTTGGTTGGCGAAAAGGTAATATATCCCCTTGCCAGAAAAAAATCGCGGGCATTGGAACCAAATTTTTTATGAAATTGATTTCCCGGAATTACACCGGTAGAATAAATAATTTCGTTGTAATAATCGGGAAATAGAAATTGATTTTCGGATATAAAAGAATAAAAACCAACCTTGTTGTCAATACTGCCGCGGACTTCAACGCCACGTATATTTTGGAAAGTTGAATTGATATTTTTATAATCATTGCCACCGGAGAAACCGAGGACTGGGTTAATAATCAAAGTGAGGTCTTTGTTATTTACTGAAAACAAGGCCGAAGGATGGGCGTAAATTCTTTTTTTGAATGAAGCCCATGAATTTGCGGAGCCAGTTGCTAAAGTATCTAAATCGCTCAATTCAATATTATCATCAAGAATATAACGAAACCCAATTGGGGCAATTTTTTTACCATAATGAATTAAACTATGTTTACCCTCTTTTCGGATTGGAAAATTATACGATTCTTCTCTTAAATAGGGCTTTAAAGATGTTTTCTCAATGTCAATAATTCCAATAATATCAAGCCTGTCAGTATAATAATTGGTAAAAGAATTTATAGGCAAATAGGTGCTTTGAGCCTTGGTATAAAAAATCCCCAAAGTAAAAATAATGGCAAGAATTACAAACTTCCTATTGGAATTCATTTGGCAAACATAGTTAAAAATGAAACACGGAGACACAGATAAAAAGAGAAACACTGAGAAAATGAAATAATTAATAATTCTAATTTTACAGAAAGGCATCTCTGTGAAACTCCATGTGCTCTGTGTCTCCGTGTTAATTTTTCTGAGTAGTTTTTTTATTTACTTTGCACCCCTCATGAACCCCGAAGCTAAATCAAAAATTGACGCCCTAACCGCAGAACTAAAAGAACATAATTACCGCTATTATGTTTTAGCTGAACCAACTATAAGCGACCGTGATTTTGACAGAAAATTAAAAGAACTGGAAGCTTTGGAAAAGGAATATCTCGAACTGGCGCATTCAGATTCGCCGGTAAAAGTGGTAGGTGGCGCCGTTACCAAAATTTTTATTACCAAAAAACACAGTCGCCCCATGCTATCATTGGGCAATACTTACAGCGAAGCCGAACTTAGGGAGTTTGACGAGCGGGCTAAAAAATTAGCAGGTATGGATTTTGAGTATGTGGCCGAATTAAAATTTGATGGCTTTGCAATTGGGCTAACCTATAAAAACGGAAAACTGGTGCAAGCCCTTACCCGTGGCGATGGGGTTCAGGGTGATGATGTAACCGAAAATGTAAAAACTATCCGCACCATTCCGCATCAGTTGCATGGCAATTATCCTGAAGATTTTGAAATACGGGGAGAAATATTTATGCACCGCAAAGCCTTCGATCGCATGAATGCCGAACGGATTGAGAATGGTGAAGCCCCCTTTGCCAATCCGCGAAACTCGGCAGCCGGAACCATAAAGATGCAGGAGAGCAGCGAAGTGGCCAAAAGGCCTTTGGATTGTTTTTTATACCATTTTTTTGGGGATGAAAAACAATTTACCAATCACTATGATAGCCTGAAAGAAGCCGGAACCTGGGGCTTGCAGATAAATGATGCCATGAAAATTTGCAAATCCATGGATGAAGTTTGGGATTTTATAAAACATTGGGATAAGCAACGTAAGAAATTAAGTTTTGATATAGATGGGGTGGTTATAAAAGTAAACAGTTATCAGTTGCAGCATGAATTGGGCTTCACGTCCAAAACACCCCGATGGGCAATAGCCTATAAATTTGAAACCGAACGGGCTGCCACTAAATTGCTGTCGGTAAGTTTTCAGGTTGGTCGCACAGGAGCCGTTACGCCGGTAGCCAATCTGGAGCCTGTTTTGCTTTTGGGAACCACCGTAAAACGGGCGTCCTTGCACAATGAAGATATTATCCGTGAACTGGACATTAGAATAGGTGATACCGTTTTTGTAGAAAAAGGAGGAGAAATAATTCCGAAAATTATAGAAGTGGATTTGGATATGCGATCACTAAATACCGAGCCTTTAAATTTTATAACCCATTGCCCAGAATGTAATACCGTCTTGATTCGCCGCGAAGGAGAATCAGCGCATTATTGCCCCAATGAAGAAGGTTGCCCGCCACAGATAAAGGGAAAAATGATTCATTTTATTGCTCGCAAAGCTTTGGATATGGATGGTATGGGTGAAGAAACGATTGACATACTTTGGGAAAATGGTTTGATAAAAAATGTCGCCGATTTTTATGATTTAAAATATGAGCAAATTGTTGGTTTGGCTAAAACGACGGACGTTGAAAATACAGGGAAAGATAAAAAACCACGACTTTTAGAAAAATCGGCCACCAATATAATTGCCGGAAT
>CAYHCM010000230.1:0-4368 GCA_964355045.1 uncultured Chitinophaga sp.
TTACTTCTACTTTTGATTTTTCTTTACCAAATATTGGATATGAGGCTGTAAAAGATTCAAATTTTTGTTTTGTTTCATTCAAATAACTTAAAGGAACCCAAATTTCCTTGCCATTCGGATTATTTTTTTTTATTCCGTTTTTTTCTAAAACTGTATTGTATTTCTGAATGCTTAATGCTGTGTTATAATTTTCAATACCGAGTGATGATCGTATATTGTCGCCACTATACGGATATATTCTAACAGGCATTTTATATTTTTTCCCTTTGGTTAAATGTAACGTTGAACCAAGTGAATTAAATAATACCAACGAATCTTTATCTTCGGTATTGAGGTCATATTTTATCAGAACATCTTCTATTTTGATATTGGCCGAAGGAATATAGCTCAGATATCTGAATTTTTGGCCTGTGGAATAATTAGCCGTGAGGTATAAAATAATAAATATGCTAATCTTTTTGCCAGCCATCTTTACCAATAAGTGGCACAAATCTAAAGTCACCCAGTTCTTTTTGAGTAATTATATTTTCAACAGATTTTTCAATGAGTACCATTTTTTGGATTTTTTTATTTCCAACGGGTATAATAATACACCCGCCGGGTTTTAATTGAGTTAGGAGCGTTTCAGGAATTTTAGGAGCAGCAGCCGTCACTATTATTTTATCAAATGGTGCCATATCGGGAAGCCCCATAGTGCCATCACTTAAAAATAATTTTACGGTTTTAAAATACTGACCTAAGATAAGTTTTGCCTGTTTATGAAGTTTCTCAATTCGTTCTACCGTAAAAACTTCTGCACCAAGTTGGGCTAATATAGCGGCCTGATAACCTGAACCGGTTCCTATTTCCAATACCTTGTCGCCTGGTTTTATATTTAGTGCCTGAGTTTGAAAAGCCACGGTATATGGCTGCGAAATGGTTTGGCCTTCTTCAATTGGCAGTGCCACATCATCATACGCCCGGTCTTCAAAATCTTTAGATAAAAAAAGATGTCGCGGTACGCTGTCAATAGCCCAAAGCACATTTTTATCTTTAATGTTCTTGGCAGCTAATTGGTTTACCAACTGGCGTCTTTGTCCCTTGTGCTTGAATGAATCGGTTCGTATGTTCAAATTTTAGTACAGTTTAATGATAATATTTTTACAGTCGTATGGGTTAATATCCGTTTTTCGTGGAGTATTTGATACAGACATCCCACAATATTATAAAAGTTGGCCTGATTGGCAAACGAAATTTTTTACCAATCAAAATACCACATCAAGCCGATGTGATTTTCAATGGCAAAAATAACCAAAGTTGGGTTCTTACAGGTGGTTTTGAAAGTGATATTGAAGGATTACATATTTTTTCTTCTCTCAATGAATTACTTTTATATAGTGATGCCGTAATTATTAATGATTTGTTACATGCTGATTTTTCAGTTCTCCGGCATATAATTCGTCATTGCAAACATGTTTTTATCAATCAACCTTTTCCCTTAACTCAAGATGAATTATTAATATTACATAATTTGGCTGAGGAGGCAGCGGTAGTCGTTCAAATGGGATTGCAGCATCGGTTTACCAGTATTTACAATTCTGTTAAACAAAAAGAAATTACCCCCCGCTTAATAGAAACGAATCATTTTATAAGGTACAAAAGGCGTTCAACCCAGCTTTCTATTATTACGGATGTGCTGCTTGAAGATTTGGATCAGATTATTACCAAAGTAAAATCGGATATAATTTCCATACGTGCCACCGGTGTCGGAGTAATTTATAATGACCCGGATATTATTAATATCAGGATTGAATTTCAAAACGCTTGTATAGCCAATATATCCGCCAGTAAAATAGCTATTAAAGATATTCATAAAACCCGTTTTTATCAAAACGACAGTTATTATACCCTCGATCATTTAGCCAATACCATCAAGGTTTTTAATACCAATGACGAGAGTTTCTGGGAAAACACGGATGAAAGCGACAGCCTTAGCGGCAGTATAGAAACTTTTGAAAAACAAGATATAAATGACCTCGCCAATGCCGAAATGAAAGGCTTTATTAATGCCATAATTACAAAAACTATTTCTTCGGCTTCTTTATATGACCACTTAGCCATTAAATTTGTAGCTGAAAAAATATATGATCAGCTTGAGAGAAATTTTGTGGCAAAATGCGGTTAATACGCTTTTATTTATCTTAATCCTTTGTGGCTGTAAGTCGTTTGATAAACAAGAACCAATACCTGCCTATATATATATTAGTAAAATAGATCTTACCGTAAAACCCGGAGGTTCGCAGGGAAGCAATGCCCATGATATAAAAGATGCCTGGATATTTGCCGATGGAACACTGATTGGCGTTTTTGAGCTGCCTTGCATTGTTCCTGTTCTAAAAAAAGATTCAATACTTATCACAATTTTTGCCGGAATTAAAGTAAATGGGCAAAACAATAACCGCAAATTTTACCCTTTCTATAATGTATTTACTAAAAAAGTAAAACTTAAACCGACATTTATTGATACATTATTTCCAACCGTAACGTATAAAGATGATGTAAAATTTGCCTGGATTGAGGATTTTGAAGATTTGGCGGTATCATTAGAAAAAACAGGTATCACCCGAACTATTGATACTTTAAAAATTACCAATAATCCATCCGAGGTTTTTGAATTTGGCAAACCGGGAAACAAAAACACGGGCAAGGTAGATTATAGAGGTAAAAAAGGAACTTTCGAAAATAGCAGCATATCCATTTTCGATTTACCAAGAGGCAGTTCAGATATTTATTTGGAAGCAAATTATAAATCGGATGTCCCTATACAATTTGGTTTATACCCAACTAGCGGCACTTCCATTGATCAGGGAATCCCGGTTTATTTTTCGTATCCTAATCCAGATGAATGGAAAAAAGCGTATATCCGCCTTTCGGGAGATGTGAATAGTTCGGCCAATATTGGAAAAAAATTCAGAATATTTATCAACGCGGTCAATAATAAAGATACTTCTGCCGTTATACTTATTGACAATATAAAGTTATTGCATTTTTGAGCCGAACCTATTACAAAATTTTATACCTTTTTACTGACCTCACAGCGGCTGCTTTGTCGTGGTTTCTCGTATTTATTTTTCGCAAAATAAAGTTAGAAGGGCAACCCCTTGAAGCCATTTATTCCGATTATAAATTTTATATCGGAATAATTTTTATCCCCCTGGCGTGGGTATCACTTTATGCAATCTATGGGTTGTATAATAATATTATTAATAAATCGAGGCTTAAGGAACTTTCAGAATTATTGCTGCTTTGTTTTATTGGGGTTATTCTTATTTTTTTCGGGTTGATATTGGATGATTACATAGCCTCTTACAAATCCTATTATCAAACCGTTGGCCTGTTATTTGTCCTTCACTTCTCTCTCACGGCTACCTTCAGGTTTATTATATCAACGTCTATTCACCGAAAAATAATTTCAGGCAGATTAGGATTTAATACCATAGTGATTGGCAGTAATGAAAATGCAGTGGTATTGCTTGATGAGCTTCAAAATGAAAAGGAAAAAGAAGGTTATTTTTTTAAAGGGTTTGTAACGGTTAATGGTGAAAATTCGGAGGTGATGGGCACCAGATTACCATGGCTTGGCGCCTATTCCTTCCTTCCTCAAATTATTGACGAACACAAAATTGAAGAGGTGATAATAGCTATTGAAACTTCAGAAAACGATAAGATTAATAAAATACTTAACCTGCTTTCACTAAAACATGTAGCTATAAAAATTATTCCTGATATTTATGATATTTTATCAGGTTCGGTAAGAATGAGTAATATTTTGGGGGCCATTCTTATTGAGGTGAATACAGAAATAATGCCCTTTTGGCAAAAATCATTAAAACGGATTTTTGATGTTATTTTTTCATTTTTGGTAATGATTATAGCTTCCCCTTTTTTTATTTTTATTGCCCTTGTAGTTTGGCTTACCACCAAAGGTCCGGTATTTTTCAAACAGGACAGAGTTGGTATAGATGGCAAGGTTTTTAAAATAATAAAATTCAGGACAATGCGGATAGATGCTGAAAGTTTAGGCCCGCAATTATCTAAAGAAGACGATCCAAGGATTACAAAGTTTGGAAGATTTCTCCGTAAAACCCGAATGGATGAATTACCTCAATTTTTTAATGTTTTAATGGGAGATATGGCGGTGGTTGGCCCTCGGCCCGAAAGGGAATTTTTTATAAATCAAATAGTACTAAAAGCCCCGCATTATGTACGACTTCATAAAATCCGTCCCGGCATTACCTCTTGGGGTCAAATAAAATACGGCTATGCCGAAAATGTAGATGAAATGCTGCAACGCCTAAAATTTGATTTGCTCTATTTGGAAAATATGAC
>CAYHCM010000231.1:0-4330 GCA_964355045.1 uncultured Chitinophaga sp.
TTTTAATACGATGAATAATTTATTTAATTCAAAAGATTATCATTGGTCCTTATTTATTGGCCATATAGTAATAGAAAGATTATTAAAAGCAGTAATTGCCAAAAGAAAAAATGAACATGCTCCTTTTACACATGATCTATTGCGATTAGCAAAATTTTCAGATATTGACCTATCAGATGAATATCTCGATTGGTTTGATACTATTACTGCTTTCAATACAAATGCCCGATACGATAGCTATAAAAAAGAGTTTTATAAAAAATGTACTTTTGAATACACATCTGAATGGATTAATAAAATTGAACAATTACGGAAATGGATAAAAGAAATGCACTTACTATAGCCCAAAATTATATAGAATTGATTGGTAAAAATTTTTCAATTGAAGGGGCTTTTCTATTTGGTTCATCAGCCAAAGGAACGAACAATTCTTCAAGTGATATTGATATTGCTATTGTAATTAACGATATACCTGACATTATTGATTTTCAAATAGAATTAATGAAACTTAGAAGAGAAATTGATTTAAGAATAGAACCCCATCCGTTTAGAAAAAAAGATTTCAATAACCATAGCCCATTGGTTAATGAAATATTATTAAATGGTATTGAATTAAAGATTAACGAAGCGGTAGTATAGCTTTTGTAAAATTTTAATTGTGCTTTTTGGTGAGAAAGAAAAGGTTGATTCGCTTATTAAATTGCCATGCCTTCAACTATTTTCTTTGTCGGTATCCCGGTAGCTTTTTTCAATAACCTTCCACCTTTTGTTTATCACTTCAATTTGTTCATCGCTATAATTATTTGGTAAATTCAATACGTTAGTAGTTTGCTTCATGCTTTTTAATGCAAAGCTTCTTGTTCCTTTTATTGAATCAATTTTAACCAACTTTTTAACCATAAAATCTACCAAACTATGGCCATTTGCTTGGATCTTGGTAGGTATTAAAAACTGATAATATTCTAACAATATTTTCTGATTCAAATACTTCAAAAAAAATTAAATAAGAGTATTTTTTCATGGTAATGCCCTATCGGTTTTAACTCTTATTTGAAAAAAGGGATTCAATTCAATGGTGTCATAACATTTCTGAAGTTCATCAAAAAAGGCCAAGGCTACTTTTAACGATGCATTTTGTAAGTAATAATCACTCGCATTTGCGATATTCTTTTGAGCCATTGGGCTTATTAGAATTCTATAGGCCATACTTTTCTTTTATGAGCCTGTTAGATTCGTCTTTTGTGATATATAATTCGTTGGGGGTGTTATGACTTTCGTCAAGTATTTCAAGCATTTCCGGGGTAATTAAAAAATCTGTTTCTTTAACAATATATGCGTTAGGAATCTGATTAAAATATTCCATAAAAGATGAAATAAAGTTATCCGGTATATTTACTGTTAGTTGCTTCATAACTACAAAAGTAACAAATTCAATGTATAAAATATAACTCCTCTGGAATCGGATTATAAAATTTATGAGGATTCGTAGTCCTTCAAAAAATTTACGATTTTTATTAATCCATTCACCGATTGTCGAGTTTTAATATTCGATTATTTTATGCTAAAATACATGAATTTTGATGCTCCAAATTCCCTTATAATTCAACATAATTCTTTAATTTTGCACCCTCATCGAAGTTTAGAAAAATAGATAAACTCCGACTATCAAATTCTATCGTTTTAACCAATTAATAAATCTTCAAAAAATGGAAAATAATCCTCATTCAAACACATCCGGAAACGAAGCTAAATGTCCCTTTCATGGCGGAGCATTAAAGCAAACGGCAGGAAGCGGAACCAGCAACCGCGACTGGTGGCCAAATCAGTTAAAATTAAATATACTTCGCCAAAACTCTTCCCTGTCAAATCCCATGGGCGAGGAGTTCAATTATGCTGAAGAATTCAAATCTCTTGATTTGAATGCCTTGAAAAAGGACATTATAGAACTAATGACCACATCACAAGATTGGTGGCCGGCTGATTACGGTAGCTATGGTCCGTTATTTATTCGTATGGCGTGGCACAGTGCGGGAACCTACCGAATTGGCGATGGTCGTGGAGGGGCAGGTAATGGAACACAGCGTTTTGCCCCTCTTAACAGTTGGCCTGACAATGTTAACCTCGATAAAGCACGCTTATTACTTTGGCCAATAAAACAAAAATACGGTAAGAAGATCTCCTGGGCCGATTTGATGATTCTTGCGGGTAACTGCGCACTGGAGTCTGCAGGCCTTAAAACCTTTGGTTTTGCGGGAGGACGTGAAGATGTTTGGGAGCCGGAACAAGAAATCTACTGGGGTTCGGAAGGCAAGTGGCTGGAAGACAAACGCCATTCCGGCGACCGGGAATTGGAGAATCCTTTGGCAGCCGTTCAGATGGGTCTTATCTATGTGAATCCGCAAGGTCCTAATGGAAATCCTGATCCGATAGCAGCAGCCCGAGATATTCGTGAAACATTTGGTCGCATGGCCATGAATGATGAAGAAACAGTTGCACTTATTGCAGGTGGACACACTTTGGGTAAAACACATGGCGCCGGTGACCCCGAAAAATATGTAGGTCCTGAGCCTGCCGCAGCCGGCATTGAAGAACAAAGTATGGGCTGGAAAAACACCCTTGGTAGCGGCAATGGAGCAAATACAATTTCCAGCGGTCTTGAAGGTGCCTGGACCACTACTCCAACAAAATGGAGCAACAATTTTTTAGAGAACCTTTTTGGATTTGAATGGGAATTAACCAAGAGCCCGACAGGTGCACATCAGTGGAAACCGAAAGGTGATGCAGGTGCGGGCTTGGTGCCGGATGCACATGACCCATCAAAGCGTCATGCCCCATTTATGTTGACAACCGATCTTTCCTTGCGATTTGACCCTGCTTATGAAAAAATTTCAAGACGGTTTCTGGCGAATACTTCCGAATTTAACGACGCATTTGCCCGTGCCTGGTTCAAGCTAACTCACCGCGATATGGGGCCAATAGCCCGTTATCTCGGTCCGGAAGTACCCAAAGAAGCTCTCATCTGGCAAGACCCTATTCCCAAGGTTACTCATAAATTAATGGACGATAATGATATCGCTGCGCTAAAAAATAAAATTCTTGCTTCAGATCTTTCTGTATCTGAATTGGTATCAACTGCCTGGGCGTCTGCATCCACATTCCGTGGTTCTGATAAACGCGGTGGTGCCAACGGCGCCCGTATTCGCTTAGCACCACAAAAGAATTGGGAAGTTAATAATCCGACTCAATTAGCGAAAGTTCTAACTGCACTTGAAGGAATTCAAAAAGAATTCAACGCGGCTCAAACAGGTAAAGCGGTATCACTTGCCGACTTGATTGTATTGGCAGGATGTGCAGGAATTGAAAAAGCAGCGAACAATGCGGGTCACACTATCACGGTTCCCTTTACACCGGGAAGAGCCGATGCCTCACAACTACAAACCGATGTAGAATCATTTGCTGTGCTTGAACCGGCTGCTGATGGTTTCCGCAATTATTTGAAGAAAAAATATATCGCATCTGCCGAAGAAATACTCGTTGACAAAGCACAACTATTGACCTTGACTGCTCCTGAAATGACGGCACTTGTAGGTGGGTTACGTGTTTTAGATGCCAACTTCGATGAATCTAAACTCGGTGTATTTACCAATCATCCGGAGGCACTTACCAACGATTTCTTCCTGAACTTGCTTGATTTAAATACAACCTGGAAAGGCATTGCCGGTTCAGAAGATGTTTTTGAAGGCCGTGACCGAAAAACTGGTGAAGTAAAATGGACAGCTACCCGGGTGGATCTTATTTTTGGATCTAACTCTGAGCTAAGAGCAATCGCTGAAGTTTATGGTTGTGCAGATGGTCAGGAAAAATTTGTGAAGGATTTTGTAGCTGCATGGAGTAAGGTGATGGATTTGGATAGGTTTGATTTGGGGTGATTTTGAACAGGATTAATAAGAGATTTTATGGATGAACAGGATTAGTAAATAAATCTTGTTTATCTAAAAAAACACTGAAACGTGTTAAAACCATTTCCTTAATTTGATGACAGCGAACATCATATTGACTTTATATGAGGAACTTTCAATAAGTTGGCCTTTGTAATAAAAATCGGTAGAGCCAAAAACAGGTTTATTTAATGTTGAATTTAATTCAAGTAATATTTCGGACTTTTTTTTCTTACCTAAACTATATCCAATATTTAAATAATAAACTATAGAGTTGTATTTTTCTGTCCAGTCATTGAAAGTGAATGAAAGATGCGTAGAATCTTGAGTATTATTTCTGTTATTTGAAAAAAACATAGAAGACATTTTTTGAAAATTAAGACCGGTACTTA
>CAYHCM010000232.1:0-4314 GCA_964355045.1 uncultured Chitinophaga sp.
AACTTTTCCATCCGCCTAAGGCGAGACCAAAACTTTGGAAAAGTTTAACAAACAATAAAGCCACAACTAAAATCAGTCATGGCTTTTTTATAAAACTAAAAAATAAATCTAATACCCAAACAATTCATCAAATGTCAGGATTTTTAATTTCCCGAATTTTTCAAGATCGGCCATATTAATATTGTCTTTTTTGGAAATAAGAAAATAAACGTATGGTTTTTTACTGTAGCAGGAGGTATGAAACGCCTCCAAATCTTTGTAGGTTATTTTATCAATTCCCGCATAAATTGCTTTGGATGGATCTTCTTTATATCCCCATTTCAGCGCATTATCAAAGGCAAACAAAATATCGGAACCAATGGTACGGTTGCTCTCAATCTGACTTTTCAAAGAAGATTTACAATTGGCAAGCAATATTTCTGATTCGGGTAATTTGTCCAACAACTCATTCATGGCCGGAATGGCTTCGGGCAATTTATCGGCCTGTGCACCTATGTAAGCCGAAATACCATCGTATTCTCCCGGTTCATTTCCTTGATTATAGTATGAATAAGTGCTATAGGCCAGTGCCTTGCTTTCGCGTATGGTTTGGAATACCAAACTGCTCATACCTCCGCCAAAATATTCGTTGAATACCGAAATGATGGCATCTTTGCTGTGGTCCACTTTATCCAGCCTGCGGTACCATGATATTTCGGCCTGCACCATATCGTAGTTTGTAAAATATACTTCGTTTTCGGTTACCTCACGTTTTGTAAATTCTTTGGCCACCGGCAATGGTATTTTTGTAGCCGTGCTATTGTGCATTTTATCCAAAATTCCCTTTACTTTTTTACTGTTTTCGGGGCCGTAATAAAAAACTTTGTGTTGATATTTAACCAAATTATGGATATAGGTACAAAGTTCTTCGGCCTTTAAATTATTCAGGTCGGTTTCGCTTAGGATATATTTAAAGGGGTTGTCGGAACCATACATGGCATAATTGCGAAGGGCCGAATTTAAGATGACACTTTTATTCAATTTGCTGTCTCGCCTTCCTTTAAGCGATCGGCCAACCAAATTTTTAAGAGCGGCTTCATCCGGTTTGGCATCGGCCAATAGTTCTTCAAACAAGGCCAATGATTTTTCAAAATTTTCAGTCAAGCCACTCAAATAAACATACGATTGCTTGTTATTAACTGAAACCCCAAAATCGCAAGCCAATTTATAAAACTCAGTGGCTATTTGGTCGGCAGTATATTTTGAAGTTCCTAAATAAGGGAGATAATTCACGGCGAAAGCCAATTTAAGATCGTTGTATTTTCCTGCATCCAACACATAGTATAGCGAGAAAAGCAGGTTGGTTTCATTTTTTACCAAATACCCTTTCACGCCATTTTTTAAATTTATTTTTTCAATGTCTTTTTTATAGTCAACATAAACCGGGGTTAATTTATTCGATTCGGTTTTAATAATATTATCTACAAACGCTGAAACGGCATCGCGGTTTACTTCTACCTTAGTAATTGCAGGTTTTTCAATTTTTTGAATGGTAGTGTCTTTTCCTTTGTGTTTATAACAAATTACATAATCAAGGGTATAATATTGATTTACAAATTTCACAATGTCATCTTTCGAAAAACTTAGCATGAGTTCATCTTCTTTAAGCCCTCTGCTATAGTCGGTTCCCAATATAAAATATTCTAAAAGCGAATAAGCCCTTCCTCTGTTATCTTCATATTGACGCATTTGAGAAACCTTGTTGTTGGCAACAATACTTTTTACCATATCATAATCAAAATCTCCGGTTCTCAATTTATTCAATTCCCCTAATAATAGGTCCCGAACTTCAATCAGGGATTGGCCTTCTTTAGCCTTTCCGCTAAACATATGAACGCTGTAATCCTGCATTATACTTGGATTGGAAGAGGCACTTAAAACTTTTTGAGATTTTACGAGGTTAAGGTCTATTAATCCGGCACTGCTATTGTTCAAAAGCAAATCGGTAAGATTTAATAAAGAAGCTTCACGGGTTCCTGCTCCGGGTAATCTAAACCCAAAATTTACATACTCGGCATCCGGTCCGTAAACGTGAACCTCAATAGGCAAGGGTTTAAAAATTTCGGGACTAAAGGTATATTTGGCAACATCTTTTGGAACCATATAACTAAATTTTGCATCTATTTCAGATATCAATTTATCCGGGTCAAAATCGCCCGACATAATTATTACCATATTGTTCGGCACATAATAGGTATTATAATATTTCCTGATTTTTTCAAGGGATGGGTTTCGTAAATGCTCCACAGTACCAATAGTTGTTTGCAATCCATAATTATGCTCACGAAACAGGTTTTGATATAATGCCTGATACATTTTGCGGCCATCATTATCGAGGGTTCTGTTTTTTTCTTCATAAACAGCCTCTAACTCAGTATGAAATAATCGTAAAACAGGATTACGAAAACGCTCGGCTTCAATACTCAGCCATTTACTCACCTCATTACTTGGTATATCATTAACATACACCGTTTGCTCAAAACTTGTAAAAGCATTGGTTCCTGAAGCGCCAATACTTTGAACCAATTTGTCATATTCATTGGCAATGGCATATTTTGCTGCCAATCCTGAAACTGAATCAATTTCATGATAAATAGCTTTGCGCAAAACTTCATCTGTTTCGTGATTGTATTTTTCATACAAGGCATCTATTTGGTCCAGATATACTTTTTCCTTTGCAAAATCAAGAGTTCCGTATTTGTCGGTTCCTTTAAAAAGCATGTGTTCCAGATAATGGGCCAATCCGGTATTTTCTTTAGGGTCGCTTTTGCTTCCTGCTTTGGTTGCAATAAGAGTTTGAATTCGCGGTGTGGTTTTGTTGAGTGAAAGAATTACGGTCAAGCCGTTTTTTAAGGTGTACCAGCGGCTTTTTAAGGGGTCGTTGTTATATTCCTTATAGGTATAATTTCCTTGAGTTGTATTTTTAAAGTCAATTAAAGAAACGTTCGGTTTAAGTTGTGAAAAAGCACTAAAAGCAGAGGCACAAATGAGTAAAGTAAATATTCTTTTCATATTTTTAAGCGTAAAATTTTCAAGTGGCGAAAATAAGGATAAATTAAAAAACGATGGCACTCGCCTAAAGATTTATTTTCATTCCTAATCGAACACCTGCACTGTAATAATGCTGTTTGATATTGTAATCGGAATTAAAAACATTGGTCAATCCAACTTTCAATTGCGGATTGGCAAACAACTGTATGGTATTTGTAATGTATTTATTATACATAATTCCAAACATGGCATTGCTACCATATTTCTGAAAGACAGCGGGATTGGAGCCTGAAATTAAATAATAACCGTCATTATCAAAATTATAAACCATGGCAGTTACAAAATTCAATCGGGTAATAGATGCCCCTGCCTGAAGTTCAATATTGGTAAGCTCGTTCACCGATTTCATTTGGTAATTAAAAGTTAAAGGAATTTCAAAATAAGAAATGTGATTGGCAAACCTTACATTTTCATCCGGGTTTTCTTCCTTAGGTGATTCAAAATCAGGCTTGCCTTCAAAAAAATAATGATTTTCGGCACCGGTACCAGCTAATGAAATTTGATTATTGGTTTCATCGGTAATTTCTTTTACCAATAACGATTCACCCGTACTTAAATAAACCAAACCCGATTGGACACTTAACTTTTTATTAAACCTGTAAATTAAATCCAACCCAAACGAAAATTTCATAAGCGCTTTGTCACGTTCATTTCTTTCTTTTTGTGTTTGATAAAATCCGTATTGTGTATTTCCAACCCTTCGGGTAATTATTTCATCCAGATTGGTATATTTCAATTGGCGATACGAAATACCTGGCGAAAGGCTTATACCGATTGACCATTTACTTAGTTTTGCTTCTTTTACCTGCCTCAAGATTCCATTTTGGTTTAAATTTTTGGAATAAAGTGATTCCATGCTAAGGTTAAATAAATTACTGGATGCATGTAAAGATGAGATAGTAATTAATGAAAATTTGGTATTTTTTTGTTCATTACTACATTTTGAAGAAATTGCTGAAGGCGAAGGTTTTATCGGCAATAGGGTGATATGATTTTGTAATAAGGAAGCTGCTTTAAGTTGTGCTTCGTTATTAAAAGGAGCGGTAATACTTGGTTTTAAAACAGGTTGTTTAAAATCCGAAAGTGTAGAAGGGACGTTATTTTCAGGTTTTGGTTCGTCAGAAAATAATTTTGCTAACGAGTAATTAATATTAAAAATATCGAAACCGGTTGTTTTTGAAAATAATTGAAGACCGATGATAAGAATTCCGCAACTTGCCAATA
>CAYHCM010000233.1:0-4292 GCA_964355045.1 uncultured Chitinophaga sp.
ATAACAGGAAGATGATTGAGTAAAAGATGCCAATGTGCTGTGTTCATAAATGAAAAATTTGATGGTTCAAGATTATATGTATTACTTTCGAAAGAAAATGATTAAGTTCATTTAACAGAGTGATTGTAGCTATTAAATCAAACCGACTTCTTATATAACTTACCAACTAATTATTTATACCATGATCAAAGGACTTAGCACGGATGAGGCAAATAAAAAATTTAAAAAACATGGTTATAATGAGTTGCCCTCAGCCGGTTCGAAAAATGTTTGGAAAATTGCTGTTGAAGTAATGAAAGAACCCATGTTTCTTTTATTAATAGGCTGTTCGGTGCTTTACATGATACTCGGCGATTACAGGGAAGGCAGCATTATGCTGTGTAGCATTTCAATTATTATTTTCATAACTTTTTATCAATATCAGAAAACCGAAAAAGCATTGGATGCCCTGCGAAAACTTTCCTCGCCAAATGCCTTGGTAATAAGGGATGGTAAGCAAATAAAAATACCGGCACGTGATATTGTGCCTGATGATATTATGGTAATAAATGAAGGAGACCGTATAGCGGCGGATGGCGTAATCATTGAAATAGTTAGCCTGTCAATTGATGAATCGCTGCTAACCGGCGAATCAATTGCTGTATCAAAAAGCGTTCAAAAAAATATAACACATACTAATGGTCTTGTATTTAGCGGAACCCTTGTGGTGCAGGGAAAAGGAATAGTGCGAGTTATAGCCACGGGAATTAAAACACAGTTTGGAAAAATAGGAACTTCGTTGATTGGTATTGAACAAACCCAAACCCGGCTGCACCGTGAAATGAAAATCCTGATTCGAAATCTGTTTATTATCGGGGCAATTATTAGTATCGGGGTAGTAATGGCTTTTTATTTTACACGGGGAAATTTTCTTCAATCGTTGTTAAACGGACTTGCAGCAGCCATGGCTATTTTACCCGAAGAATTTCCTGTGGTGCTCACGGTATTTTTAGCACTTGGTGCCTGGCGCTTGTCCACGAAAAATGTATTGACCAGAAATCCTTCTGCTATTGAAACCCTGGGTTCGGCTACCGTATTATGCAGTGATAAAACCGGAACCATAACCCAAAATAAAATGGAAGTGGCTGCATTGTATGATGGTAAAAATGTATTTCATAAAAGTATTTTTGGTGATAAACACAAATTTATTAAAGAACTGGTAACTACTGCACATCGGGCATCTCAAATAGATTCCATTGACCCTATGGAAAAAGCAATTGGCAAAACACATGAAACCATGCTGTTGCCAAATGTTAAGAATCATAAACTCATTAAGGAATATCCGTTGAGTAAAGAATTATTTGCAATGACACGGGTGCTTGAGCATGATTCTGAAAATTTGGTATCGGTATCTGCCAAGGGAGCGCCTGAGGCTATTTTTAGTTTATGTAAATTAAATAAAAAGGAAACGGCTATACATTTATCAGAAGTAAATAGTATGGCTGAACAGGGATACCGGGTGATTGCGGTAGCAAATGCGCCTTTGCCTAAAAATCAGCTTCCTGAAACCCAGCACGATTTTAAATTCAATTTTCTTGGCCTGATAGGGCTTGAAGATCCTATAAGGCCTGAAGTTCCTCAAGCCATTAAAGAATGTTATGAAGCCGGAATTAAAGTGATACTCATTACCGGCGATTTTCCGGCTACCGCAAAAAATATTGCTTCGCAAATTGGTTTAGCATCGCAGGGGGAAATGATTACAGGGGATGAATTAAAAAAAATGAGTGACAAGGAGTTGAGTAAGAGAATAATGAATACCACTGTTTTTGCCCGTGTAGTGCCTGATCAAAAACTACGAATCGTTAAGGCTTTGAAAGCGAATAACGAAATAGTAGCAATGACGGGCGATGGAGTAAATGATGCTCCGGCATTGAAAGCAGCTCAAATTGGAATAGCTATGGGAAGCAAAGGAACCGATGTGGCCAGAGAAGCCTCATCGTTGGTATTAATGGATGATAATTTTGCTTCTATTGTTTCAGCCATTCGCCTGGGCAGACGGATATTTGACAACCTGCAAAAGGCCATGTCATATATTTTGGCCATACATATTCCAATAATAGGGTTAACACTTTTACCGGCCTTTATAACCTCGCTTCCATTAATTTTAATGCCTTTACATATAATTTTTATGGAATTAATAATTGACCCGGTTTGCTCCATTGCCTTTGAATCGGAACAAGAAGAAAAAAATATTATGAAACGACCACCCCGCAAACCGGATGAGCAGTTTTTTGGGGCAAAAAAAATTATGTACAGTGTGTTCGAAGGCCTCTTGCTGTTCATCATGGTCATAGTTATTTATTTTCTTTCAATAAACGAAGGGCATAGTGAAGGGGAGGTACGAGCCATTGCTTTTTCATCACTCATTATCGGAAATATATTTCTTATTCTTACCAATTTATCAAAAACACGAAGTTTTATAGCAGCCATTACCGAAAAGAATTTTGCAGTAATCCTGATACTTTTGGCAGCACTAATTATGTTGGTTTTAATTATTTCGGTTCCAATGTTACAACTCATCTTTAGTTTTCAGTTTTCGGGATACTGGCATTTTCTTTCGTCCATTGCAGGAGCAAGCTGTATTCTTATAATTCTTGAAACCGTCAAATATTTTAATGTCAGGAGAAAGAAGGTGATTTGAGAATTGTACAAACTTTTGTTAGACTACTAAATCTAAAATCTTAAATCATTCCGATTGCTATCGGAACTAAAATAGAATTATCTTTGCCTCATGACAGCAAGTCGCAACTTTCACATTATTCTTATTCCATCAGAGCTTGGATGTGGCAAACGCGGGGCAAGTCATGGACCGGAGGCTATAATGTATGCCGATATAAACCGAAACGGAGATTTTTTCAGCAGGTTTCATTTCACACGGATTGAAGACCATAATTATGAACTTATTCATCCTACACCTTTTAAATATGCCAGATATATTGACCATATTGCTAAAGTAATTGATTGTATAATTGATGAAGTGGAAGATTGTTTTGATTACGATCAGTTCCCGTTGATTCTTTCAGGCGATCATAGCAGTGCCATTGGAACCATAGCCGCCATTAAAAACTTTTATCCTGCAAAACGTCTTGGGGTAATATGGATTGATGCCCACGGCGATTTACATTCACCCTATACCACGCCCAGCGGCAATGTTCATGGAATGCCTTTGGCAGCAAGTCTTGGCGATGTGTATTGTTCTGAAATAATTAATGATATTGACGAAGCAACCAAGCATTATTGGAAAAAACTAACTCATGCCGGCGACAGACATATTCATCCCAAACTATTTCCGGAGGATGTCGTATTTATTGACATTCGCGATTTGGAAGCTCCTGAATGGAAGGACATAAAAGATAATAAAATAAAATATTACGGCCCCGAAGAAGTAAAAAGCATACCCATAAAAAAAATAGCCGAAGACTCACTGAACTATCTTGACCATTGTGATATCTTATACGTATCATTTGATGTGGACAGTTTAGACCCAAGTGTATCGGAAGGCACCGGAACCAGTACACCGGATGGAATGACATTGGCCAAGGCCAAAAAATTATTGGGTTATCTTTTTCAATCGCCAAAACTTATTGCTCTTGAAATTACAGAGGTTAATCCCTTGCTTGATACCAAAAACCAAATGGCACAGGCGGTGTTGGAAATATTGGATAATTTGATTCCGAAAGGGGAAAAGTAAAGGTTAAAGTAAAAAGGTTAAAGTAAGAAGGTTGAAATTTCAAAACCCAAATTTCAAATCCCAAATCCCAAATTCCAAATTTCAAATTCCAAATTTCAAATTCCAAATTTCGATTTTCAAATTTCCAATTTATTAACTGACCTTTGTATTTTTAGAAAAGAACTATGACCCAATCAAAAACCCCTGCCAATTCCCTTACTATCATGAATGAAATCGTTTTGCCAAACGATACCAATACGCTTAACAATTTAATGGGAGGGAGGCTGCTTCATTGGATGGATATTGCCTCGGCCATTGCAGCGCAAAAACATTGTAATTCCATTGTAGTAACTGCCGCTGTTGATACGGTTTCTTTTAAAGAACCCATAAAATTAGGCGATGTAGTTAACATTAAGGCATGGGTAACCCGATCGTTCAATACCTCGATGGAAGTATTTATCGAAGTTTGGGCTGAGAATATTCCACGGGGTGAAAAAATAAAATGCAATGATGCCTATTATACATTCGTGGCTTTGGATTCAAGAAATAAGCCTATTAAGGTTCCTGAATTGAAACCCCAAAC
>CAYHCM010000234.1:0-4286 GCA_964355045.1 uncultured Chitinophaga sp.
ATAAATCCTCTTTGTTTTCGGCGATCCATCAAACGAAGATTAATATCAACCCCACCTGTAAAATCCCACAATATGCTTCTGAAATGCAAATTGCGTTGTCGGTTTTCTTCAATATCCGAATACCAGTTATCATCGCCGCTAATGTAGCCGCGGGTAGCACTCAATTTAAAGGTAAGCCGATTGCCGATATTGTATCGCGTGAGAAGCCCGGCGGCAAAATGGTTAGCTCTGGCTTCCATAAATTTGAAATTGGTAAGTTCACCGGTATAATTGCTACCGCCTACAAACAAACCCAAATCGAGTGAACTTTCACGCATCCAGCGTTGAGCCTGTATAGAGTAGGAACTTACAAACAAAAGTGCTAAAATTATTATCTTGCGGATGATCATATTTTTTGATTTTTTAAAAGGCGATGCAATTAACAGATAAAAAACGAAAAGTTGGTATTTTTATTTTAAAAAAGTTTGAGAAAGTATGGATTTGGGGTAAAATCACGGGAGTAAATTATTGTTTTTCTAGATTTGACAACCTTTTAAAAGTTGTCAAATCTTATCGCCAAACAATACGTCCGAGGTTTTTTTTGAAACCTTGGAGGTCTTACACTAACTGGATCTTTAATCACAATCAAGTTTTTGCCATTCATCAACTTTTCGAAAGTTCAAAAACCCATATACCAAAACTTTTCCCAATCCAAAATAAACCCTTGTAAGTTAATTTAATTGTTCATAATTTCGTGAACTCTTAAACTCATGACCGGAAAAAGGATTTTTGAACTGCATGCCGATGTATGCAAAGCATTGGCGCATCCACTAAGGATAGAAGTTATTGATGTGCTGCAGCAAAAGGAGCTTTGTTTTTCGGATATATTGGAAATAACCGGTGGCTTAAAATCGAACCTTTCGCAACATCTTACATTGATGACCAAAAAAGGCATTTTAAAAATGAGGCGCGAAGGACAATGCAATTATTATTCACTTACATCCGAAAAAGTGGCTCAGGCTTGCCAGCTAATGAGGGAAGTTTTGATAGAAAGCCTTACCAAACACAAAGACCTTTTGGAAATAATGTAAACCAAAAATGAGCAAAACAATATTAGTATTGGGAGCCGGAACAGGAGGAATTATTACCGCCAATGAATTAAGTAAAAAATTGGCATCGGGAAAAAACCGTGTCAAAATTATCCTCTTTGAAAAGGAGGAAAAAAATGTTTTTGCCCCTTCACTCCTCTGGCTGATGGTAGGTAAAAGAAAGCCGCGGCAGGTTTACGCCAATACACATAAATTAGCAGGTGGAGGAATTGAAGTAGTAATGGGTGAAATTGAAAATGTGAATCCTGAAAATATTTCAGTAAGTGCAAATGGCAAGGAATACAAAGGCGATTATTTGGTTATTTCGCTTGGAGTAGAACAAGTACCGGAACACAATTTGGATAAATTCGGATTTGATTTTTATACCTTAGAAGGAGCGGAAGCATTTAATAATAAACTTCAAAATTTTAAAGGTGGCAAAATTGCTGTTTTGGTACCTTCCCTACCATTCAAATGCCCGGCTGCCCCTTACGAAGCGGCCATGCTTGTTGCCAGTTTTATCCATAAAAAAGGGTTAAACAATAAAACAGAAATTTCCCTTTACACCCCCGAACCGGGCCCCATGGGAGTAGCCGGAAAAGAACTTTCAGGAGCAGTGAAACACATGGTGGAAATGAAAGGCATTAAATTTTTTCCCGAATATCAACTCATATCAGCATCCGAAAAATCATTGACTTTTGCCAATGGCAATACAGCCGACTACGATTTATTGACCTATACTCCCAAGCATCAATGCCCGGCGGTAATAAGCAAAACAAATTTAATTGGAAAATCGGGATGGATAGAAACCAATCGCCACACCATGGAAACTCAGTTTGCAAATGTTTATGCCATTGGCGACATTACTTTTATTCCTCTGGAAATGGGTAAACCCCTGCCTAAAGCAGGAGTATTTGCACATTATCAGGCCGAAACCGTTGCCCATAATATAGCCCAAAAGATGGCAGGGAAAAATGATTTCAAAACCTTTAACGGCTATGGACAATGCTTTTTGGAAATGGGAAATGGAAAAGCCGGATATGCCGGAGGTAATTTTTACGGCTCGCCTTTACCGATTGTAAAAATGAAAAAGCCGGGCTACTTCTGGCATTGGACAAAAGTTTGGTTCGAAAAATACTGGTTCTTTAAATACTTTTAAAAAAAATGCAAAAAATAAATATGTTCATTAAAACAGTTGCCTCTCTAATGATATTGAGCGGTTGCCTCTCTAATCAGGCGCAACAATCAACATCGGTCATTGAAAATGTAGATGCAAAAAAATTCAAAGAATTGGTTGATTCAGGCAAAGGAATTATTCTGGACGTGAGAACTCCTGAAGAGGTTTCGGAAGGGTATATCAACAATGCAAGTACCATTAATTTATACGATGCCGATTTTATTGCCAAAATAAATCTGATACAAAAAGACAAACAGATATATGTGTATTGCAAATCGGGAGGCAGAAGCTCGGAAGCGGCT
The DNA here is from genome assembly GCA_964355045.1 of uncultured Chitinophaga sp. GTDB lineage: Bacteria > Bacteroidota > Bacteroidia > NS11-12g > UBA9320 > JABWCE01. The sequence continues at coordinate 2,547 of CAYHCM010000234.1, forward strand.
GAATTGCTGGCAAAAAACGGATTTGGGAAAATATTTAATTTAAAAGGAGGCATTTCGGCATGGGAAAATAGCGGCTTCCCGATTGTAAAACCAGATGGAACTAAAGATGAAAAGATCAAACAAATGACTTTAGTTGATTTTAAAGCATTGTTGGTTACCGACAAACCTGTATTGGTTAACTTTCATACAAAATGGTGTTCACCCTGCCGAAAGATGGCACCTATTATTGATGGAATAGAAGAAAAATACAAAGACAAAGCTGTGGTGATGAGAATAGATTTAGACAAAAGCAAGGAGGTAGGAAAAGCTTACAAAATTGAAGGGGTTCCTGTTTTTATATTATTTAAAAACGGAGTGGAAATTTGGAAATACAACGGGATGATTTCAGAAGAAGAATTAATAAAACGTATTGAAGCCAATTTATAATTTATTTCATAAAAACAAAAAAGCAAAACATCATGAAAACAAAAAATTTGATTTTAGCAATGCTGACATTAAGTGCTTTGGTATTCAATACCAATCAGGCAAACGGTCAAAACACGAATGCAGCCGATTCCACCAGGCAAGACAGTAGTATTTATTCGTGCTCAATGCATCCCGAAATACAATCTACTTTCCCGGCAAAATGTCCTAAATGCGGAATGGATTTAGTTCAAAAAAAATCTTCATCCACGGAGCATAAAATGGATGGGATGATGATGTGCCCAATGCACGGAATGGTAAATATGAGCCACAAACACGATGAACAAAATAAAAAACCACTGAACAGGATGGCCATAGGAATGGGGGGAATGATGGTGGTGATGATGACGATAATGTTAATTTTAATTATAGGCAGATAATTATTTATAAATAGAACCATGCAAAAAAAAGCCATTCTCACATTTTCAATCGTTTTAGTTATGCTTGCCCTAAGCACCCTAACTAAACAACAATCCTTCTATCACCCCGAATTCAGGGAAATTAAAACATCCGCCTCATTAGGTATCAGCACCGCCAATGCCTACCCGCCGGGTGTAGGTATTTTAACAAATGCGAAAAATTGTTTGGCTTGCCACGTCAATAACGGCCCTTGGAAAGATGATGAAAATACCCTGATTGATATTATTGACAAGGAAACAAAAAAATCACTGAAACAAAGCGATGGAACATTTTTAATTGAAATAAAAAAAGGGGAACAACGAACGGTGCTAACCATTGCGGGAAGCAAAAAAAATTCAACGATTCCTTCTCCATACCGAAATGCCTGGCTATATATTGATACCACAACTATAGGAACACCTTCACTTTCAAAATTTGCCCCTAACTGGGAAGTAAATTTACAAATGAGTTGCCGGTTGGTTGGCGATAATTTAAAAGGATATGAGGATGCCAATATTACAAGTTTGCCAATGACCATTAAACCACTTGAAAAAGCAAAGGACACGGAAATAAGTTTTCAGGTAATGCTTACCAAAGGCGAGTCGGTAAAAGGAAATACACAGGAAGGAATGACAGGAAGTTATTTTGAAAGAAAAGTAAAATTAAAAATTATAGAATAATCATAAAATGAAAATACTACTATTAATAAACGATGCTCCTTACGGAACAGAAAAAGCATACAATGCTTTACGCCTTGCAAACCAGCTTGGCAAAGACCATGAAACTGCGGAAGTGAGAATTTTTTTGATGGCCGACGCGGCCGGCTGTGCCGTTGCCAATCAAAACACCCCAAATGGCTATTATAACATTGAACGGATG
>CAYHCM010000235.1:0-4285 GCA_964355045.1 uncultured Chitinophaga sp.
TACTTAAATAAATTTCAATAATTAACTAAAGTTTTGATTATAGTTAAAACTTTCAGTGCTTTTGCGTAAACTTTTAAGTATAGTTAAAACTTTTATCCTAACGATTGCAATTTATACAACGAATAATAGATCCCCTTTTTTTGAATCAGCTCTGAATGTTTACCGGTTTCAACAATTTGGCCATGATCCATAACTATTATTTTATCGGCATTTTGGATGGTGCTTAAACGGTGCGCAATGATAATGGAGGTACGGTTTTCCATCAATTTTTCAAGGGCATCATGTACCAGTCTTTCAGATTCCGAATCAAGGGCTGAAGTGGCTTCATCTAATACTAAAATTTCAGGATTGCTAAGTATAGCGCGGGCTATGGTTAATCGTTGTTTTTGGCCCCCGGATAGTTTGCCTCCTCTTTCACCAACCAAACTTTGGTAGCCATTTTCCAGAGGTTCAATAAAAGAATGCGCATTGGCTTGTTTGGCGGCTGCTATCATTTCTTCGTTAGTGGCATTCGGATTTCCCAGTTTTAAATTATTTTCAACGGTATCATTAAATAAAATTGGTTCCTGGGTTACTACCGCTATTTTATTGCGATAGCCGCGCAATGATAACTGTCGAATATCAATTCCATCATATAATATAGAACCCGAAACCGGATCGTGAAATCGCAAAACCAAATCAGCCAATGTTGACTTGCCAGCTCCTGAACTACCCACCAGAGCTACTTTTTCACCTTTATGAATTATCAGATTTATTTCTTTAATAACAGGTGTTGATTGATTGTAATAAAAGGATACATTCTTAAAAGTTAAATATTCCTTAAAATCCTGAACTTCTCTGGCATTGGGGGTTTCATGAATTCCATCTTCAGCATTTAAAACATTATTGATGCGTTCCATGGATGCCATTCCTTTTTCCATTCTAAAATAACATTCACTCATTGCTTTGGCTGGTGGAATGAGTTGACTAAACAAAGCGATGTACATAATAAACATTTCGCCACTTAAGCCAAAATCATTATTTAAAATTAACCTCCCGGCAAATATCAAAATAGCAGAAATTACGATGGAACCCATAAATTCACTTAATGGTGAAGCAGCATATTCGCGTTTCAATACTCTTCGAGTTAACCTAAAGTGGTCATTATTTTTATCATCAAAGTGAAGGGTACTTTTTGCCTCGGCATTAAAGGCTTTAATAATTTTTATCCCCCCCAATGTTTCCTCAAATTGAGAAATGACATCCCCTAACTTTTCAGTTCCCAGACGGGCAGTATTTTTTAATTTTTTGGCTAAACGGCTAATGATATAACCACTTACAGGAAGAACAACCACAACAAAAAGCGAGAGTTGCCAACTTATATAAATCAGTAAGCCAAACGGAATTAAAAGCATAAACGGATGTTTTAAAACCATTTCCAAAACCCCAATAAAACTCCATTCTACCTCACGTACATCATTAGTTGCGCGGGTTATCAAATCGCCTTTTCGTTCAGATGAATAAAAACTCATAGGCAATTTTAAAAGTTTGTAATACATAAGGCTCCGCAAATGACTCGATATACCGGCCCGCATATGCGAGAGTCCTGAAAAGGCAATATATAAACTTAAATTTTTAAGCAAAAACATGAGGATTAATAAACACGAAAAAAATACAAGGGCATAAAAACTCCCCCAAAGCAAAATATGGGATTTAAGCCAAATATTTGCTTCGTTCAATAAACCGGATTGCATGGCTAAAGAAGGTTTTTGAGACGAAGATGAAGAATTTAAATTAAAAATTATTTGCAAAAAAGGCACAACGGTCATAATAGAAAAGGCCCCAAATATGGAAGCTAAAATATTAAATCCTGCAAACCGCAACCGATGCAGCGGAAACTTACCGGAAAACGAAAAGAGATAACGGATATTTTTCAAAGCGGGGGCAAAGGTAAGGTTGAATTTTGGTAATTGGTTAAAATGAAGATTAGTTAGATTTGTTAAAATAGTTAGAATGGTAATTGGTTGGAATACTAAGAAAGGTGATTGATTGGAATTGTTGGAAAGGTGATGGGTAATTTATTGCAAAACAATTAACCTTCCGAAACCAAACATTATTTTAACCAATCCCCATTACAACTTCAAAAACCGAGCTGTATAAACCGTTTTATTAGCATTAATGATTAAACAATAAATACCTTTTGGCAGATCTGAAATATCAATTTTGTTGGATTGTGGATTTTGATTTTTGATAAATAGCTTTCCGGAAAGGTCAATAATTTCAAAATTTTTAGCATTTTCAACATCGGCTATTAGATAGTTTGAAGATGGATTTGGGTAAATTTTAATATTTATTGAATTTTTTTTCTCAACAGATTCTATAGGGTATTCGAATAGATTATCTAAACAAAAGTAAGCCGGCGTATTCATTCCGAACTGGCCCACATCAGTTGATTCCAATTGAAATTCCATTCTAACAATGTTCCTTTTAAAACCGCCGCTAATATGGTAAGTCCAGTTTTTATTCAAATATTGGCGATTCATTCTATAATCGGCTAAAGCCATTTCATCTTGCATTTCATCAATGCCTAATGTATCAACAGGAACATTATTTTCATCATACCCAATTATAAAAAGTTTTAAATAATCCTGATCAGTCCCCAATATTCCTCCAAACTTTTTACTAAACCCATCGCCATACTTCATTGATTTATATGTATAGGTATTATTGGTGTATGCAAACCGGAAATAGGTTATTGGCCAGCCACCTTTTTTATAGGGAAATCGAACAACACTTCGGCCATACGATACGGCATAACTGCTATCAATGCTAGATTTGGTACTTGCACCAATAGCAGTAATTGCTGAATACTGAGCATCCAAACCCGATTTTGTTGTATCATTGTTTTTGCTTACCACCCAACCACTAAATGAGCCCCACTGTGAATTGTAAATGTTTTCAAAATATAGCTTACCATGTACGAAACCGCCTGAAGTATCATGTTCACCGTTCCAAACTTTTCCATTTGTAAAAAATTCAGAGTTGTTGAATAATAAGCCGGGAAACATATCAATGTTATTAGGGGCAATAAAATTTAAATCATCAATTGCAACATAAGTCGGGGTATTAATTCCAAACTGCCCTACATCACTTGATTCAAAACTTAAAACCAAACTATCCGAGGTTTTAAAATTTGCCAAATCAACCCACGTCCATTTATTCAAAATATAATCTTTTGTATTATCATCATTCTGAAAATCGGCTAAATAAAATCGTAATGAATCGGACTTTACCCCTCCGCTATAATTTATAATTTTTAGTCTGTACCAGTCTTTATCATTTCCCATATTACCTCCAAATTTTTTGGAAAATGCCGAACCTTCTTTAATAGTGCGATACGTATAAGTAGTATTGGTAACATAAAATCCGGTTAATTTGGTTGATTTTTCAGGGATGATAGTTCCCGATAAATAACACACCGCATAATTTTTTGTGCCGTTAATTCCGCCACCGGTAATGCTGCTGTATTCGTTGGTATAACTATTAGTTATAGTATCCGTATTATTGGAAACCGCAATGCCTTTCCAGGTTTTCCAGGTTGTATCAAAACTATTCCGGTAAAAGAAATGCCCATTCCAAAAGCCAGCTTTGAGGTCGCTGCCATTGTAATTTCCATTTGTTTTTAATGGAACAACATCGAATGTGGAAACGTTGGTACGCATTTCATTTTGGGCAAATGTTGTTAAGCAAAAAGCTAACAGAATCGAAAGAGTAAATTTTTTTTTATACATTTTTTTTTAATTGTTCTAAGTTCTAAAAAGTTCTAAGGAAGTTCTAAGTACAAGTTTGGCAGCATAATAATAATTGCTGCAAAAACTTAGAACTCCGAACTAAGAACTCGGAACTGTAACCTTCAGAAATAATCGCAAAAAAAGGCTAATAAATATGTATCAGACTTTTTCAGCTTTTGTTCCCGAAAGCCTTGAAATAAGTAAAGGATTTTGGTAGGTTTTCTGACTTACTCCAGTTTTTTACAGCCTTCCCAATCCTTTGCCGTTGGTTTTAACCAACGGTAATAAATAAGTGACTTTTAATGTAAAAAACATTGGCGGAGCTTACAGCATCGGGCAATGTCCCGGATTTTCACCGGATTCCCTTTTAATTTCAATTTCATGATTTTTGAAATTGAAACCCAAAATCGAAGGCAAAAGTAGGTTAATATTTGAGATGATTTATTTAAAATTTCTCATTATTAAAAGCCACAGATTCTCAGATTAAAAATTAATTCAGATTAAATCATATTAGC
>CAYHCM010000236.1:0-4264 GCA_964355045.1 uncultured Chitinophaga sp.
GTTTCAATGCTTCGCCAATGTTTAACATTCCAGTTTTGGCTATAATCAATTTTGATTTCAGCCATCATTGCATTTTTTAAAGGATGAATAACCGGAATACTTAGCTTTTGGATATTATTGGGCCCTGCAATTTTAAAATGGTTGCTGTAGGTTTGTTTTAAATATTTTTCACCAATGGAAACAGTAGGTTGAGGAAAAGCCAAAAGCATTTTTATATAACTTATGGGAGGCAAAATATATAATGGTAATGCGGTTATTGATTCCATAAATTCACTTCCAAAGTATCCTTACATTCAGCCAATAATTCCAAGTTGGACTTATTTAAAACAGGATGAACAAATTCAGGAATAATTTCAACTAAAGGTTGTAAAACAAACCGCCGCAAATGCATTTTATTATGCGGTATTTCAAGATTTTGTTCTTTAATTATTTCATTGCCATAAAAAATAATATCAATATCAATCTCCCGTTCATGCCAATGTTCACGTGGCATTCTTCCTGTTTCAGTTTCAATTATTTTAATTTTTTTCAAAACCTCATTAGGAATAAAATGTGTTTGATAAACCAGTGCCGTGTTTAAAAAATCTGGTTGCTCATTAATTCCCCAAGCTTTGGTTTCATAAATACGTGAAATTTTTAAAGGTGGCCCGAATTCTGTTTCCAATAATTGCAAAGCGGTATTCAAATAGTTTAACCGGTTACCCAAATTACTTCCCAAATGCAAAACCAAAGTGTGGTTCATAGGTAATTTAATTTCCGGAGGAAATAGTTTTTTTCATTTTGGCCATCAATGAAACATTGGCATTAAAAACCCAAAGTTTTTGACCTAAAAAATTAATAATTACGCTTAAACCAGTGGCAAGTAAAAATGCTGAATCTTTTACTTTTATAAAAGGCACCAATTCGTCAGGCCAGGTCAATGCCCATTTATTTCCCAAAATATTCATCACAAATGAAATGGAATACAAAGCGAAAAATCTTACAAGTCGGCGGTTATTGCGGTCTTTTTGTTTCCATGTAAAATGCTTATTCATATAATAGGTGTACATGGAACCACACATAAACCCGGTGGCTTTTGCCAAGTCGGCACTATTGAAATTTAAAAAATAATGTTTAAAATTTGTTTCATCGGCACAACCCGGACACAGCCAATCGAGTACATAATTATATACCACAAAATCAACCGCTACCGCCGAACAGCCAACGACAAAGAAAATTCCAAACTGTTTTAAGGCAACCTTCATTTTATCTATAATTGTCAAAAATAAGGCTATTGTTTTCAATTTTTACTTTTGTGCCAAATATTAAAGGCAAATTGAGATGAAGATGACCGGCATCAAAATTGAAATAAAGCGGAATTCCCAAATCTTCAGTATGTTCTTTAATAATTTCTTCAACCGTTTTGCCAAAGGGGGTTCCACGGTCGTGCATTTCATTCATGTGGCCAACTATTATTCCCTTTAGAGGATTTAATTTTCCGGCCCGTTTGAGGCATACCATCATCCGGTCTATATGATACAGATATTCATCCAAATCTTCCAAAAACAAAATAGCATCCGTGGAGTCAATTTCTGAAACGGAGCCCATGATGGAATAAATAACCGAAAGGTTTCCTCCTACCAAAGTGCCGCTGCAATTTCCCGGATTATTCAACGGATGTTCAGGCATTTGGTAAGTTGGAATATTTCCTTTCAAAAACTCAAACATGGTTTTAAATGATTTTACAACATCAGGTTTGCTATCCGATTTTAAAAATGCCGGCATGGCAGCATGAAGGGTTGGCAATTTTAAAACACAATTAACATGACTGTGAATTACTGTAAAATCGCTGAACCCCATTAGCCATTTGGGGTTTTTAGTAAAGTTTGAAAAATCCAAACTATCCACCATACGTGCAGTTCCATAACCTCCTCGGGCTAATAAAATTGCTTTTACTTCCCTATCATCCAACCAAAATTGAAAATCAGCCGCCCTGTGTCTATCATCGCCTGCAAATTGGCGCTCTTCTGCAAAAAGTTGAGGGGTATAAACAATTTCAAACCCCGCTTTTTTTGCCAATAAAATAAAAGGCTGCAACTCATCCGGATTGGTTTTTCGGGCTGTGGCTACAATGGCTATTTTATCGCCTTTGGTTAAAAAGGGTGGATAGGAGGACATGGGGCAAAGGTAATTTTTAAAGTTCTATGTTTTTAGTGCTATGTTCTTAGTCTAAAACTTTATCAAAGTTTGAAACTTTGGGAAAGTTGTTGCAAAAGTTTTGGGATGATAAAAATTGAAACTACGGCACCGGATCATGCCCATGCCCGCCCCAGGGATTACAACTTAAAATCCGTTTACCTGCCAGCCAGCTTCCTTTAAAAATTCCATATTTTAAAAACGCTTCTTTGGCATATTGCGAGCAGGTAGGTGTATATCGGCATGACGAAGGCAGCCAGGGAGAAATGGCGTTTTGATAAATCCAAATCAACACTAAAAACGGATATGCCAAAATCTTAAGAAATTTTCTTAACAAACTCATTTAATAAATATTTTATTTTGGTATCAATTTCCTCGTAATCGGGCAGGGTGATGGCGTTATACATTAGGCAGCAAACAAACTGCCGCCCGGGTATTTTATTAATTACTTCGTAAAAATCGGGTTTTTGTAAGCGGTAACTTTCGCGCATTAATCGTTTGATTCGGTTGCGGTCATGGGCTTTTTTAATTTTTTTGGCCGGAACTGAAAACAGAATTTGAACCGGGACATTTTCAGTATTGGGATGTTCTAAAAAAATAAACGAGAGGGGAAACTTTGAAATCAGTTCTCCCTCTCGTTTAAAAATTTTATCAATCAGCTTTCGGCTGGTTAACCGCTCATTTTTGGATAACGTATATAACCCTGCCATCAGCCAATGGCTATTAAATATTATTGAAATTTATGACGGCCTTCGTCGGATACGCTAAGCTTGTGACGGCCTTTGGCGCGTCTGGCGGCCAAAATTTTACGACCGCTTTTGGTGGCCATACGCAATTTGAAACCATGCTTGTTTCTTCGTTTTCTATTGGATGGTTGAAAGGTACGTTTCATGTTTTGTTATTTTTTTAAAAGGAGTGCAAAACTAAACTTTTTAATTTTATAACCAAACACCTTTTTTAGAATTCTAAAAATGGTGTTTGGTTTGTAGAATAGATTGCTATAATAGAAAAATAAAAAGAACCCGCTGAATAATTAAAATGAAAGACAACATTCCAAGATTAACAAGTTGCTTAGTGATAAAAAAAAGATGAACCATATAAAATTATCCGATAATACAGCCTTAACAAGAGATATGCCCGAAAGGTAACTCCGAAAAGGTTATGCCGGAAAAATTGTTGAGCTTCCGGAAAATAATAACTATCTGGTTGAATTTTCAGACATGAACGGTGTGATGTATGCTATGAAGGTTGTTTCTCAAGAGCTGCTTTTGAAATTTTATTTTGAGCCGGTGCTAGCCTAGTCAAAAAACTTTTTACCTACTCAAATACAGACTCTTCATACTATAAAGTTCCCAAAACAATTGGTCTTTTATATTTTTTACAGATAAAATAGCTTCGCCGGTTGATTTCATTTCGGGGATTAATTCTTAAGTATCTCTAAGGTATTAAAAGTTTATTAATATGTTTGTGACGTGAAATTAGATTCTTTTAATAACCCCTTTATTTCTGATGACAAATTATTGGAGTATTGTTTGAATCCTTCACATCCAGATGGCAAACATAAAGCAAGGGTTTTTAAATCAGCATTAAATATAGACCAAACTAATTTTGAGATTTTAAAGAGTGCAATAATTAGAAAAATAAAAAATGTTGATGTAAATTTGTTAGAGCAAAACGAATTTGGTAATTTGTACTATGCCGATTTGGGAATAACAAATGATAATTTATCCGCTTTGGTAAGAACCTGTTGGATTATTAAAATGGATGAGAAATTTCCAAGATTAACAAGTTGCTTTGTAATAAAATAAAAAAGATGAACGATTTAAAATTATACGATACTGTAGCCTTAACCAAGGATATGCCCGAAAAAAAACTCCGAAAAGGTTCAACAGGAACAATCGTTGAGCTTTTGGAAAGCAAGAACTATCTGGTTGAATTTTCAGACCTTAACGGTGTGATGTATGCTATGCCGGTTGTCCACCAAGAGCAACTCTTGAAACTTTATCATGAGCCGGTACTAGTGTAATCATCCAATTCTCTACCTACTCAAATACATACTCTTCATGCTATAAAGCTCCCTGAACAAAGG
>CAYHCM010000237.1:0-4178 GCA_964355045.1 uncultured Chitinophaga sp.
GGTATCTGGAATAAAATCAGCCTTTACGTAGGTGTTAACTTTTATTTCAAACGTTTTGGAAAGAGTATCGGAGCACAAGGTATTATCTGCAATCAGGATTATTTTATAAATACCCGGGTTGGGATATTTATAAATACCCGGGTTGGGGTTTTGGTCTTTGTTTCCATCACCGTAATCCCAATCCAAAATCAGGTAATCAGTACTTTTATTTGTAATTTCTACCTGGTTTTGACATTTAAATTCTTTTAGGTCGAATTGGGCATGCGGGTGAATTAATACATTGACAAGTCGTGAAACACTGTCTTTAACATTGCAGGATAATGAATCGATAACCAGTAATTTAATTTTGTATTTGCCTACCGACGGGTAGGTGTGTAAAGGGTTTTTATCAGTGGAAAATTTTCCGTCGCCGAAATCCCAATAAAACTTCCCGTTGCCATCGCTCTGGTTTGTAAACTGAATTTCGGCCGGGCCGCAAAGCGTGGTATCAGGGATAAATTTTGCTTTGGCATAAATTATCTCTTTAATCTCAAACGACACCGAAGCGGTATCAGAACATAGCTTTGTGGCATCTGCAATCAGGGTAATTTTGTATTTCCCGGTATCATAGCTATAAATACCCGGTTTTGGATTTTGATCCTTGTTCCCATCTCCATAATCCCAGTCCAAAACAGAGTAATCCTTGCTCTTATTGGTAATTTCAACCTGCTTTATACAGTGCGAAACTTTAACAGAAAAATCAGCCGTCGGGCGTTGCAATACCGTTACTTGTTTAATAATAGTATCCGACACATTGCATGTATTGGAGTCAATGGCAATAAGCCTTAAATTATATTTCCCAACATTAGGATAGGTATGGATTGGATTTTTTGCCGTTGAAGTTTTACCATCGCCAAAATCCCATTCATATGGCCCATTACCTGTGCTTTGATTTGTAAATTGTATTTCGGCAGGACCGCAAAGAGTTGGATCGGGAATAAATTTAGCTTTTACCAGATTATTAATTTGAAAATCTATTTTAAAAGCCGCATTACTGCATCGCCAGCTTACATTTTTTGGAAATGCCGAACCGGAAGTTGTAGGGAAATCATTTAGAGTAGCTCCCGGAGTGTTTGGGCAACTTGAACAAACGGATTGATAAATAACTCCGCGTTTATCAAACCGGCTTGTGCCGCCGTCCACGTGGTCGGCCGATTGGTTTCCGCCGTAGTATGTAGCAAATAAAAGTCCGGCTAAATTTTTACCAAAAACCGCCAGATAGAAATCAGAACCATCCGTGGTTTTTTGAAGTGCATTGGCAGTTATCGGTAATCCACTTGTGGTGCCCCGGTGACCGGCGCCAACATTGGAACCCCAACCGGAAATATAAATATTGCCACACGAATCAACCAAAAAAGCAGAAGGAGAAATATTGGGGCTGTTGGCACGACTCCCAAAAACAGTTTGTTTTTTAATAACGCTAAAATTAGAATCAGTCATAATTATAAATTGACCTGAGTTTGCGGTATAGGAATAGACCCCTTTTGTAGGGGTAATATTTCCCTCCGTTTGCCCGGTGGCATATACATTTCCCAATTTATCAATTTCCAAAAAATAGATCTGATCATAGGCCGACGTACCGAAGTAGGTAGCTTTGGTGAGGGCAAAGGTTTTTTTATTATAAACCGCCATAAACCCATCTATTCCACCATTGCTATTTTTATTAAAAACCCCCGAAGTAGTGGGAAGATTATAACTAAAAGTTCCTCCGGCAATGTTTATATTTTCTGATTTATCAAACTCGAGGCTGTAAATACCGTCGCTGCCGCCGCCGCCAAAATAGGTGGACCAAAGCAAGGAATCCAATCCTTTCGAAAATTTTAAACACAGTCCATCCGCCGGCCCTTCCAATTTTGTTTTTGTGGCATTTTTCATAGTGAGGCTGTCGGAATTGGTGCTGCTAACGACATAAATATTATTTGCTTTATCGGTTAAAACCTCTCCCCTGAATTCGTCGGCATAATTATATTTAAGGGCTGCATCGGTCAAACCATCGTCATTCTTCCCTCCAAAAAAAGTCGCACTTCGCAAACTATCGCCATTTTTTGAAAGCTTAAATACAATAATATCCGTAAAAACCATGGTATCGGAATAACTGTTGTGAGATGTATCGTAGCCGTTTGCTTTCATCGGAAAATCGCGGGAATAGGTAGTTCCGAAAACCACCAACTCCGAATCACCATTTACCACCATGCTGTGCGGATAATCATCTTCCATACCACCGACGTATGTGGCATAAAGCAAAGTTTTTCCGCTCGAATCGTATTTGCTAATGGTGATATCGCACGGCAAGTTAACCGGTGAAAAACCTTGGCCGCCTTTGCACTTGGTTTGAAAAGCTCCGGTAGTAACAGGATATTCACCATGGGTATTGTCTGTAATTCCACCGGCATATAAATTTCCCCGCAAATCAAAGGTAGCGGTATAACCAAAGTTATCGCCTTTAGAACCTGAATAGGTTGAAAATATAAGGATTGGGTCAATGGTTAAATACCATTCTTTAAGATAGCCGGCATAAAAATTATAGGAAATACGGTTATTTTCAAATTTATAACGGCAAGGGGTCTGGTCGTCCCAGCATCCGAAAGGGCTAAAAGTTTGATAAACCGTTAAATTCCTGTCTGTAAAATTACCGATGCTGGTATGCAGTATTATATTTTTTTCTTTAATGGTGGTTGAATCCAATCCTTGAAGATCAATGGCTATTTGCGAAGGATCTGCATGGGGGCTCACTTTCCATTCATACTTTATTTGTCCGTGTTTTGAATAAACTTTTAAATCAATTCCTTCATAAATATTTTTATAAACGACTTCCGAAAATACCGGAACATTGGATGCCCACTTACTTTTATCGTTTCCCAAAAAATAATTAAACTTTTCTTTAAAAGGATTTTGACCTTCAATTAGGGCATTATTTTTACTGTTAAAAAAAATATATTTAAATACATGACCATGGATAAAAGGGGTTTCTAAAAACGAATCGGTATGGATATGCCGATGCGAATTCTCATATTCTTTTTCATTAAAAAGTTTAAAGGTGATGGCATTCTGTTCCAAAAAAACATAGCCGGCATGAAGTTGAACCCTGAACAATACCTGTTTTTCAAACTGACCTTTGTTTTGAACAAATTGCAAAGCATCCTCATCTTGTGCATTTGCAAGTAGAGGAAAAAATATTCCTGATAAAAGGCAATATATGAAAAAACGCTGTAGCACTAATTTAACTCAAAATACGTCAATCTTACTGTAATAGACAAACCTTTGGGTGAAAGAGTTGCTTTTGATCCAGAATAGGTTAAAAAAGTTAAGGTTAATTTTTTTATAAAGAATTTGTAAATTTGCATTAATAATGACTGACGAAGAATTAAAATCATTAGTGGCCGGATTGGCCATAGCCCAAGACAGAACGGATGCACAGCTGGCAAAAACAGATGCGCAGCTGGCAAAAACAGATGCCCAATTGGCTAAGTTTTCGGAAGAAACCGTTGCTGCAACACAGGATTTAAGAAAATCAATGAAAGAATTAAGCCAGCAATTAGGTGGTATTGGAAATAGTAATGGAGATGCCGCAGAAAGTTTCTTTTATAATTCATTGGTTGAAAAAAAGAAACTTGGAAATATTATATTTGATGAAATAAGTCAAAATATAAAACAAAAAAAACATCGTTTGGAAGATGAATATGATATTTATATGGAAAATGGCGATAGTGTTGCCATTATTGAAGTTAAATATAAGGTACAAAATGAACACATAGAAAAATTGATGAATAAGAAAGTAGAAAATTTTAGAACGCTGTTTCCAACATATTCCAATTATAAATTATATGTGGGCATCGCTGGGTTAAGTTTTGAAGCTAAGGCGGAAAAATTAGCCATAGATAATGGAATAGTGGTTCTTAAACAAAAAGGTGATGTCGTTCAAATTATGAGTGATTCAATGAAAGCATTTTAATTCTAAAAATGACAAGTAGTTTCTATTTGGCAAATCAATGTTTTTATGAATACTAAAAAGAACCCAGTCTTCAAGGGTCGACATTAATTCATCCCTGCAAAGCTCTAAACTTTTTGCAGAAGCATATAAACCTTTAAATCCTTCAATCTCGCCATAGTAAAGTTTGTCATCAGGAAGATATTCATAG
>CAYHCM010000238.1:0-4176 GCA_964355045.1 uncultured Chitinophaga sp.
TAGTTGAAGGAGGTCAGTTATTGGCCATGTTCAATCCTGATACTAAAAACAGTTTTTTAGGTGCCGGACCAAACAGTTCACAATCTCCCTATTTGTTAGGCGTAGCTCCTGGAGTAAAAATAAATGCATTGATAACAGCAGGAGATTCCGTTGGCAATTATAAAATGAGCGGTATTCCTGATGGATTGGGTGCCTATGATAATAATAATGGAACGTTTACCTTATTAATGAATCACGAAATTCCAAACTCAGGTGGTATTGCAAGAGCTCATGGTTCAAAAGGAGCTTTCGTATCTAAATGGGTTATTAATAAATCAAACTTAACCATTACAAGTGGTAGTGATTTAATTAAAAAAGTAAAACTTTGGAAACCATCAGCCAATACATATTTTGATTCCACTACTTCCTTCAATCGCTTTTGTGCTGGCGATTTACCATTGGTTTCAGCTTTTTATAATAGTGCAACCGGTTTGGGTTCTCAAGAAAGAATATTTTTGAACGGTGAGGAAGCAGGTGCTGAAGGAAGAGCCTTTGCTCACATAGCAACCGGAACGAATGCAGGAACCAGTTATGAATTGCCGTATCTTGGTAAATTTAGCTGGGAAAATGCCATTGCCAGTCCTTTTGAAACTAATAAAACAGTAGTAGCCGGAACGGATGATGCTACCCCAGGTCAGGTATATTTTTATATAGGTACAAAAACAAATACAGGTACTGAAATTGAAAAAGCAGGATTATCCGGTGGTAAACTATTTGGAGTATCCGTTAGCGGTTTAGCATTAGAATCAAGCACCAGTATTCCAGCAACAAATACCGCTTTTTCATTAATTGATTTAGGTCAGGTTCAAAATATTACAGGTGCCGCATTGCAAACAAACAGCACTACTGCGGGTGTTACTCAATTCCTTCGCCCCGAAGACGGAGCTTGGGATATTTCAAACCCAAGAGATTTTTACTTTGTCACCACCAATTCATTCACCGCCCCAAGCCGCTTGTGGAGATTGCGTTTTAATGATATTTTAAATCCTGAAATGGGTGGAACAATTACAGCAGTATTAGACGGAACCGAAGGCCCAAAAATGATGGACAATATGGTAATTGATAATTATGGTCACATCCTGATTCAGGAAGATCCGGGTAATCAAACCTATTTTGCAAAAATTTGGCAATACACTATTGCCACTGATAATGTGAAAATTTTAGCTGAACATAATGCCAGCCGTTTTACAGCCGGATTGCCAGAGTTTTTAACACAAGACGAAGAGTCATCAGGAATTATTGATATGCAATCCATTTTAGGGGCAGGTATGTTTCTTTGTGTAGATCAGGCACACTATTCAATAACCGGCGAAATATATGAAGGAGGTCAATTGCTAACTTTATTTAATCCTGAAACCAAATTGTCCACTTCAATAATTAATGTAACCGGCAATAATTTAAAAATTGACTTAGGTGATGCCTCCCCAAGTTTTGCTGATAATACTGATTTTGGAAATGTTATTAAGAACACCTCAAAGATTCTGCCATTCGTAATAAAAAATGCCGGCCCGGGCGAATTGGATGTTAAATCCATTCGTTTTGACGGTTACGATTCCCGTGAGTTTTCATTAATAAGCCCTACTTCTTTTCCATTTACAATTGCTGCCAATGGGTCTCAAACTATCAGTGTTCAGTTTGAACCAAAAACTCTTGGTGGTAAAGTAACATCTGTTATCATTTTTAATAATGATTTTGATAAACCTGAGTTTGAATATGTTTTGCAAGGATTTGGAACTTTTAATACCTCTGTTGCTAAAATTGACATTAAAACCAACAGGCTTAGAGTTTATCCTAACCCCAATAACACCGGCATCCTTAATTTTAGTAAAACCATTTCCTTTGAAATTTTTGATTACACCGGAAAGCTTATAAAAACCGAAACCAAAGTAAATGAACTCAATGTTTCTGATTTGCCAAAAGGTATTTATTTGTTAAAAACCTTTGAAGGAGAAACCACTAAATTCATTATTCAATAAATAACTAAACCTTAGGAATATAAAAGCCCGCTATGAAAATGGTGGGTTTTTTTTGTTTAAAAAATTATAAGATTGAGTACTATAATAAATTAAATTCAAGAGGAACAAAAAAAACGGTCACTTTCACAAGCAACCGTTCCGAATATAAACATAAAAGGATTGTAGAAATAGATTATAATAATACGTGGTCTTTGGCCATCTGCTCCATTATAAACTTACGATACCAATAGCCGCTGTGTTTGATGCTTCGTTTTTGGGTTTCAAAATCTACATGAACCAGGCCAAAACGCGGGTTAAAACCCTCGGCCCATTCAAAGTTATCCAGTAAACTCCAAATAAAATAACCCTTAATCTTGTCCGTTTCTGATAGTGACTTTTGTAATTGATATACATTTTGCTTAAAAAATTCAATACGTGCGGTATCGGGTTCGCCATCATGAGGCTGGGGTTCATGAAAGGCCGCGCCATTTTCTGATACAATAATGCTTTTTACTTTATCATACCCGGCGGCAAACTTCAAAACGTGGTATAAAGCCTGGGGATAAATTTCCCAATCCATAGCGGTAAGAGGCACATTGCGTAATTTGGCCGGAATCATGCGTGCTTGCAGATATGGCGTGTACCAATTGGCCGCAACAATTTCACGGGTATAATTTTGAACCCCAATGAAATCAAAGTCAAATTCCATGCGTTTTTCATCACCGGGTCGCATATATTTTTCTACCTTTTGCAAAAACGGAAGTTCTTTCACAGGATACCCATATCCCAAAGATGGTTCTAAAAATAGGCGGTTCAATAGCGCATGAATTTTTTCGGAAGCTATAATATCAGAAGGATTATCAGAAAATGGCTGAATCTGTGACATAGAAAAGGAGGTGCCAATATTGGCATCTTTATATTCGCTTCGCAATATTCTTGCCCCCTCAGCTTGGGCTAAAGTTGCATGATGCATGGCAGGGATAAAATTTCCCATTCCCATTTTTCCGGGGGCATGCAGGCCCAAAAAATATCCGGCTCCTGTAAATGCCATGGGTTCATTTAGCACTATCCAATCTTTTACCCTATCGCCCAAATGCATGGCAATGGTTAGCACATAATCCTTAAACCAGCTTACTATATTTCGATTAGTCCAGCCACCTTTGCTTTCCAATGCAGCAGGCAAATCCCAATGATATAATGTAACCCAGGGACGAATATTATTTTCGAGACATCGGTCAATAAGTCGCTTATAAAAATCTAAACCCGGGTGATTGACATGGCCATATCCCATGGGGTAAATTCGAGGCCAGGCAATGGAGAAACGGAAGTTTGGAATCTCTAATTTCTTTACTATTTCAATATCTTCCTTGTAATGCGTATAAAAATTACATCCCGTTTGATTGGAGTGGTTGTTCTTTATTTTTCCTTTTTTCGAGGTAAACTCATCCCATATAGATAGCCCTGCCCCATCGGCTTGCGGCATTCCTTCAGTTTGTGCCGCCGAGGTGGCCGTACCCCAAATAAAATCAGTAGGAAAGCGATCCGGTAGATCCACGATTTACTTTTGGGAGGTTAAAATAATAATCTAACGGTGGGTTGCTTTGGTCAATATTGGCATGCATACTTTCTATAATCGGCCCGTGGTATAATTGCATCACTTTGTTTGAAATCATCTCGACATTATCCGGGTAATTCATTTTAATACTTACCGAACTTTCCAAAACACTTTTTATTAAGGATTCGGCATCAGGTAAAGTCAACGATTTTAAAACCTTAATCCCAAATTTTTGTAAGGTATAAGCATTAAATTTTTGCTCGTACTGGCCTTTCATGGGTATCACAATCATTTTTTTGCCCAAATACAAAGCCTCGGAAGTAGTTCCAAATCCCGCAGCGGTAATTACTATATGGCATCCTAAAAGTTTTTCATTAAACAATGTACCATTTATAGGCTCAAACTGGATATTCCCTTTGTGATAGGCTTGTTTTGAATGTTTGGAAAAAACAATCCAGTGAATGGATGAAACTTTTTGTAAGGCTTTATAAATAATTTCATCACTATAAAAAGGCAGATAAACTAAGCCATAGCCTTCATCGGTTTTTTTTCCATGCCGTATTTCATCCCGGATTACAGGAGTTTCAATATTTTCATCAACCGGTTCAAAATGCAATCCGATATTAT
>CAYHCM010000239.1:0-4173 GCA_964355045.1 uncultured Chitinophaga sp.
AAGGAAAGGTATTGATTGATGGCAGAAATATCTATGATAAAAATATTAGAGTTGAAGAATTAAGAAAGCAAGTGGGTATGGTTTTTCAAAAACCAAATCCTTTTCCTAAATCCATTTATGAAAATATTGTTTATGGTTTAAGAATTCAAGGGATTAAGGATAAAAACATACTGGATGAAACGGTGGAAATATCATTAAAACAAGCGGCACTTTGGGAAGAAGTAAAGGATAAATTAAAAAACTCAGCTCTCGCATTATCGGGTGGTCAGCAACAACGATTGTGCATTGCCCGAACACTGGCTGTGGAACCTACCGTAATACTCATGGACGAGCCGGCATCAGCACTCGACCCCATCTCATCAGCTAAAGTGGAAGAACTTATTTATGAATTAAAAAATAATTATACCATTGTGATTGTAACCCATAATATGCAACAAGCCGGGCGGGTGAGTGATACAACAGCATTTTTTTATCTGGGCGAATTGATAGAACACGATAGTACAAAGATTATTTTTACAAACCCCAAACATGAACGTACACAAAATTATATTACGGGCCGATTTGGGTAAAAGGTAAATTTAAGTAATTGAAATATTGAGAACATTTTCAAATTAGCACATTAACAAATTTTCAAATTAAATATGACACATTTAGATATTGAACTACAACAATTAAAAGCCGAAGCCATTAAAATGTGGACGCTTGTAAATTTGCAATTGGTTAAAGGAAAAGAATCGTTATTGAATCTTGATAAGGATTTAGCCCGCGAATTAATTCTTAGTGAAAAACGGGTCAATGCCAATGAGCTAAAACTCGATTTAGATTGCGAAAATATTTTTGCATTGTTTAATCCGGTAGCCGTTGATCTGCGTTTTGTTTTGGCGGTATTAAAGATTAATAATAACCTAGAACGTACAGGAGATATTGCCGAGAGCATAGCCAAATTTGTAATTAATGTTGACCAAAATTTTGATAAAAAACTTTTAGAAATAACTCGCGTCGTGGAAATGTATGAAGCCGCCATTAAAATGATGCAAGAAGTAATGGAAGCTTTTGATAGAGAAAATACGGTTATTGCCAGAAAAATATTTCAGCAAGACGAATTGTTGGACGAAATCAATAATAAAGCGGATCCTGTAATTGCAGATTATATTCGGAATCATCCTGATAATATTGAACCGGCTTTATACTTATTATCTATAATTCGCAAATTAGAACGTGTAGGAGATCAGGCAAAAAACATGGCCGAAGAAATAATTTTTTATATCGAAGCTAAAGTTTTGAAACATCGCTCAATTCATGGTAAAACTAAAACTTGAACACACCTTAATAGTCAAAATAATTTCTTGCATATTTATAAAATCTTCTCCCAATACCCCACATCTATCCATTTATTAAATTTGTAACCCACTTCTTTGAATTGGGCTATTTTTTCAATTCAAGAGTAAGAATCTTCGTTTTGCTGGATATGTTCCGGTATATATACACATAATGGTTTTATATCCTACCTTCAATTCCTTGGCTCTGGAAGCTAATTCACGCTTATCTTTACTTGATGAAAGAACAGTTCCTTTTATTAATTTATTAACAGTAGTGCCAGAAGTAATTGAATCATCAAGAACAGGATTGCCCACTAATACCCATTCATTCGGGTAATTAGCTTTGATTTGTTTTAAAGTTAGTGATTCCATTTTTTAATTTAAACTACAAAGATAAAAGATTATTTAAACCAATATTTAAGATTTTAGCTTCTTTTTAATGATTACATTAATAGATTAATTATTAGGTTCATTCGGATGAGTTTTATATTTTAAAAAACTAATGAGATATTATTTTTTCCCAGTACCCCACATCTATCCATTTCTTAAATTTGTAACCTACTTCCTTAAATTGGGCTATTTTTTCAAAACCAAATTTTTCATGTAAGGCGACACTGCCTTCATTTGGCAATGAAACTCCGCCAATAATGGCGTGGATGTCTGTTTTTTCTAACTCTTTAAAAAGAGCCTCGTATAATTTAGAACCAATTCCCTGACCCGAAAAACCATCTTTTAAATAAACAGAACTTTCTACTGAAAAACGATAGGAGCACCGCGATTTCCACTCGCCGGCATAGGCGTATCCTACAATTTCACCTTCATGTTCATACACCAACCAACTATATTTTTCCAATACTTTAGTTATTCTTTCAGCCATATCTTCAGCTAAAACAATATCTTCCTCGAAAGTGACAATTGTATTTAGAACATAGTAATTGTAAATATCACAAATAGCTTGGGCATCTTCAGGCTTGGCATTTCGTATCATTTTTTTTCTGTTTTTAAATATTCACCTGTAAAAACTGCGGCAATAGCACCCATAACCGGAGCCAACAAATAAAGCCATAAATGGGTTAAATTTCCAGATAGGATGGCTGGGCCAAAGGATCGGGCAGGGTTCATACTTGCTCCGCAAATTGGTCCTGCAAACATAGCTTCTAATAACACAACCGAACCAATGGCCATGCCCGCAAACAGGCCTTGTTCCTTAGAACCATGAGCGACATTTATGATAACCAACATTAATAAAAATGTTAAAATAAATTCTAAAACAAACGATTGCAAATCGGAACCTGCCGGGATGGTGGTTCCTAAAGAAAGATTATCCGGGAAAAGAAATTTTAAAACAAGGCTAGCTAATAAAGCCCCGGTCAATTGACTGATTATATATGGCAAAACTTCTCTGATTGGAAATTTTTTGATGAGGGTAAATGCTATACTTACAGCCGGATTAAAATGAGCTCCTGAAATATTTCCCAAGGCATAAATCATGGCCATTACTATTAAACCAAATGTGATGGCAATGCCGACATGGGTAATAGTTCCTCCGGTTTCCTCATTTATAATTATTGCTCCGGTTCCGCAAAAAACAATGGCAAACGTTCCTATAAATTCAGCCAGATATTTTTTCATAATTTATTTTCAATAAAATTTTTGCAATATACTTTTATCAAGTCTCTAACCCTTCTGAATTCTTTCTTTTTTTGCTCTTCAGTTCCGGTGGCTTTGGCCGGGTCGGGAAAATTATTATGAAATTTTTTGGCTGATGAGGAAAATATCGGACAATGTTCATTGGCATTATCACACACTGTTATCACATAATCAAAATTAAGCTTGGCATATTCATCCACGTTATTCGACGTATGGCTAGAGATATCTATTCCATCTTCATTCATAGTAGCTATAGCTGATGGATTTACGCCATGCGTTTCTATTCCGGCACTATAAATTTCGGCTTTATTTTTCGCAAAAAATCGTAAATACCCTTCAGCTATTTGACTTCGGCAACTATTGCCTGTGCATAAAACGAGAATTTTTTTCAATTAAAGTGTATTTAAGTATGTAAAGTAAAGTTCGTTGATAGTTGTATTTCTAAAAACACACCCCTAACCCCTCTCAAGAGGGGAATATCACCCGAAACATTTTTTGTATTGAAGTAATTCTTTTTAAAAATCTGATTTCCTAATTCACATCTTCTAATTACAACACCCCGGGGCACAACAACTTTCGGTCGCTTTTTCGGCATATACCGTAATACTGTAAATTCCAAAACCACTTTGATTGAATTCATCAATTTCTGATTGCGATAAATAGTTTAATAAAATATCGTTGGGTATAATAATTTGCTTTTCCTTCCGTATGGAGATATTGTCAAAGCCTGCTTTGTAGATATAATTAAGATAACTATCTTTTTGTAATGCACCCGAAACACATCCTGCATACATTTCAGCAGCATTTCTGATTTTTTCCGGCAATTCTCCTTTAAGCACGATATCGGAAATACTAAAATGTCCGCCTGATTTAAGAACCCTGTATATTTCTTTAAAAACAGCTTCTTTGTCGGGAACTAAATTTAAAACGCAATTGCTCACTATTACATCAGCTATGTTAGACGTGACGGGCATTTTTTCAATATCACCTTGCCTGAATTCAACATTATTAAACCCGAGTTTTTCGGCATTTATTCTTGCGCGATTAATCATTTCAGGGGTAAAGTCAATTCCGATAACCCTTCCTGTTTCGCCGGTTTCAGCGCGGGCCACAAAGCAATCGTTCCCTGCACCCGAACCTAAGTCAATAACGGTATCACCCTTTTTTATTTTTGCAAATTGAGTTGGCAAGCCGCAGCCTAAAC
>CAYHCM010000240.1:0-4100 GCA_964355045.1 uncultured Chitinophaga sp.
CAATTAATCCAAGGAGTGCTTTTTGTGTAGTAGAGGTGGCAGATAAACGGAAACGTTTGGCATATTCAGACCCAAAAACATTTACCAACAGGGCTTTAAATAATTTTTTCTGATAAGTAAAGTTTTCAAAATAACTTCCGCGAAACCTCCGGGGTTTTGCCCGAAGAAAATAGCCTGGATTACTTATTATAGCTTTGATTGCAAGATAAACCCCGGAGGTTTTTTGCGTAAAATTTTTATTCAAATGCAGGAGTTATTTTTGAAACTTTACTAAGCTGATTGTCGGTGGTAAAGCTCAAAATAATATTCGTTTTTTAAATCCACAATACGCCCGGCATATGATGCAACTAATTCATTATTTACCGATACCATATATTTATGTTTCATGTATTTAGATGAGGTTAAGGTTTCCTGAACATTTATGTCTTTCTAAACTTAAAAATTATTTCTTCATCGGCTTGTTTAAATTCTATATCAAACGCATCAAAAACAATTTCACGACCTATTATCATTTCCGGGTAGCGGTCATCTTGAACCCATGCAACAGGGATCTTGATTGTTGTATTATTTATCTTAATATACAAATCACGTTCAACATAGCTTAAGATGCCGCCACCAACTCCATTTGCATTAAAAATGGTTTCATTCTCTGATACATTTAATCCTAATTTCTCACCAAAATCTTTTGAGATAACCGAAATATCTGCTCCTGAATCGACTAAAAAAGATCCGGTGATTAATTGAGTTGGTGATTTTCCAATTGCCGCTTCGATATTAGGTTTCCAAGGATGAACATTAACAGTTCTAAAATATATAGGTAAACATAATTGGCGACCCCATTCTGGTTTTATATATGCATTTACATACTTTTTATGTTTCAAAATACGTTCAGCATCTTCATTTGCTAATTTGAGATTAGTATTATGGCTAATTATTTTACCTTTATAATAATTTATCCATTGACCTCCATAGTTTTCAAAGAGATCTTCCCAAGTGATATCCTTTAAAAATTTTACGTAATGCTTTTCCATTGGCTAAGCTTTAGTTTGATTTCTTCTAAAAGTTATTGCTGTTGGTCGTGGGTATGTAAAGTTTTCGAAATCACTTATACAAAAGGCTCAAGGTCAAATAATCAATTTTCAAATCTCAATTTTCAATACCTAACGGAAGATAATTTATAGTGCGAAGCTCATTGAATATTGAATATTGAACATCGTTTATTGAATATTAAAAAAATCTTGCTTACAAAAATATTATAAAAAATATGTCGAAGTTATTTCGGAAATATTCCTATGAAAGAAACCTTAACCTTTACCTTTATCTATTTTCAAATAATCCCTTCCGAAATCAACCTTAACCTTAACCTCAACCTTTACCTATTTTCAAATATTCACGTCTGCAAGCAACCTTAACCTCAACCCTTTTTCTTTTAAAATGGCCTGGTTGCTTCATTGGTTAAAAAAGATTTTACTTCCTCTTCGGATACTTCAAATCCTTCTAAATAATTCACTTCTTCTTCATAGTTTATATCGTCAAAAAATGATAATTGTTCCTTGAATAATTTAAAATTATAATTGGCCTGTCCAAATAGCTGAGTAGCTCTTTCTGAAATTTCATTTAGTGAATGGTGATTCTTGAGGATAAAATATAAGTCCACATAATCTTTCCATTTGGCCCTTCCACCAAGGACTATAGCCTTCATGGCTGCTAAATCCAACAAACCCGGTATTCGAATATAATTTTCAAAATATTCTAATCTGTCTAAGAGATAGGGGTATCTGAAAAAAGTTAGTTTTATACCATTTACATTGAAATGTTTTTGTTCGGAATTTTCCCAAATTAATTTCGGTTTAAATTTGAATAATCCATTGATAACTGAATTTATGACCTTTTTGTTTAGAGGTTTATAGGTAAATAAATCAAAGTCGAGGGAAAAGCGATGACCTATATGCAGAGCAATGGCAGTGCCGCCAACCATATAGTAATCTTTCTTGAATTTAGGAAGGATATCTAATAATTCAATTTGTTCAGGAGAAAAAATCTCTTTATGCATTTTTTACAAAATAGAGATTAAAGAAATGCTGCGTTCTTGGAAAATAATTCACTCTTCTATCCGGAGCTGTTTGCTTATAAAAAATTTCAGCTACATGTTTTATCCCTAAAATTTCAAACATGCGTTTGCACATTTTATCATCCCCATAGTTAAGCACAAATTCAACGACAACTTCATGCGACAGGTTTTCTTTTGCTTCTTCTTTAATATACCAGAAAAGTGAGGAATTATCCTTAATAAATTGTTTTAATTCGGGGGTATTCTCGGGTTTCAAGAGCTTAAGATTAAGGTTGAGGTTTGAAGGAAAGTTTAAAGGATTGAAAGGTTGGCTTTTAAAATGAATATCCAACCCGATAGCTATCGGGTCAATGTTCAATTTGGTTTTACAACGATTAATAGCCGCCGTTAGTTATTGTCACGATAGTTATCGGGATGAGTGGTAAAAATTGAATATTGAGTATCTGGTAATGAGGAAGGTTAACACTGAGGTTGGAGGGAGTAAGAATTGGGCGATTAGTTTATGTTTAATTTTTGGTCAATTGTATCTTTATCATGCTTTGTGTTCAGATTTGCCAAGGCATAGAATGGATAGACTTCTATTTTGCCATAAGTTGAAAAATTTTCCTGCGATATTCGTATTCCTTTTTTTGATTTTTTTAAATCCATAAAAAGATACAAACTCTGCATACTTCCTTTTGTTCCTGCTTTCACTTCTATTGGATATATGTACACCCCATGTTGAAGTAAATAATCTACTTCGGCATTACTGCTTTTGGATTCGCGTTGCCAATAATAAAGGGTTTGTCGCTGATAGCAAGATGCGGACTTTATCAATTCCAGCCCTACATTCAGTTCGGCAATGGCACCCCTGTTTATGGACTGAAAATCATCCTTTAACAGCACTTCCGAAAGGTTCAACCCAAGTAAACGTTGAAAAATACCGGAATCAAAAACGATGTACTTACGCATTTTAGGATTAATTTCAGCCCCCAACGGGATTCCATTTGCAGCGCTATGGGTGATTGGTATAATTAATCCGGCCAAAGTCAGAAGTTCAATTGAATGTTTGACTTGCAAACGATTCAATTCAGGTGATGCTTTGCTGTAAATAAATTTTTGTCCGTTTTGCAGCACTATAGCTTTAAAAACATCACGAATAACAGATGTTGAAGTTCGGGTTTTGTATTTTGCGAAATCGTCTTCGAATGAGTTGATTAAATCATCCAACAAGTGCTGACATTTTAATAAATCATGATTTTCAAAATAAGTACTAACCACTTTCGGCATACCTCCAAGTATTAAAAAACGTTTATATAAATCGAGCGCTTTATAGTGTATAGGTTCAGATAAAGGGAATTGTGGTGAAGCATCTGCAATGGCTTTTCGCAATAAATCTGACCCGGCAGCATGTAGAAATTCACCAAACGAAAATGGGTATAAAAACAAGGAACTGATGCGCCCTACACCAAACGATGGCAGTTCAGATACAGCAAACTCCAATAATGATCCGGCGGCAATAAGATGCAGTTCAGGATATTGCTCATAAAAAAAACGTAAAGACGAGATGGCCGGAACACAACTTTGTATTTCATCGAAAAACACTAACGTTTCTCCTGCCACAATGGGTGTGTTATAGAGCACCGACAATTGTTCGCAGATTCGTTGCGGACTTAAACTTCCTTCAAAAATACTTTTCGCATCCTTGGCCTGCTCAAAGTTAACCTCTAAAAGGTTGCTAAATTGTGAGCTAAATTGACGAACTACTGACGATTTGCCAACTTGCCGTGCACCCCTGATTAAGAGGGGATGCCTTCCGTTGTCATTCTTCCAACGAAGCAATTCTTGTTCTATATCGCGCTTGTAATAGGTCATTTCCATTCATTTTTAACTTCATTCGGAATGCAAAGATAGAATATTTTACGTTTTTACAAGGCAATATTGATGATATTATGTCGTTTTTACAAGGCAATGTTGAGTATTTTATTTCGTTTTTATAAGGTAAGAGGAGGTTGAGGTTTAGGTATAGGTTGAGGTTAAGGTATAGGTT
>CAYHCM010000241.1:0-4044 GCA_964355045.1 uncultured Chitinophaga sp.
TTATTAAATTTACTCAGATTGGTGTTTTTAAGCCCATCATAGCTTTTGGTGAGGTAATAAAATATCTCGGCTTCATAACTGTTTGCCGGAAAACGCTTATTGGCCTCTTCAAAATGAATAATCGCTTCATTAAACTCCTTTAGTTTTTCCAAATAAATTTTACCTGCTTCAAAGTGGCTTTCCAATATTTTTTTATAGGCCAGTTCTTTGTCTTTTTCGTTAAACGGAATTCCGGTATAATATTTTTTTAACTCATCCGGTGCATTGTCATCACCGGTTTTTGATTCATCCTTTTTATCGGGGTCGGTTCCATTGCCCTGGGTTTCAGGATCGGCAATTAATTCTTTTTTTATGGATGAAATTCGCCAATTATCGGTGAGTTTGCGGTTTCCCCAGCGTTTCAAAAACTCGTTGTATTCCCTGCCCAATAATGCCTGATTATCAAAAATAAATTGGTCGGTACCGATTGCTATGGTTGAATTGTTTATAGGTTGAACCGGTGGTGTAAATTCTTCGGCATCTTTGGCTTTTTTGGCTGCTTTTTTCTTTGCTTCCTTTTCGCGTTGAATAATCAATCGTATTTCGGCCTCTAATTTTTCCTTAGGCAATGTGGCCAATCGCAATAAACTATCTTGCGTATTTATGGTAATAAGGTGGTTTATTAAGGTGGACAAAACAGATTGCTGAATCTTTATTTTTTCATATTCAGGATGTGTTTCAGTAATAAACAAAGAGGTGCTGTCAAAAAACTTTTCGGCTAAACGGTAATTTTTATTTTCATAATAAATTTTGGCAATATTGAGATAGGAGTTGGTTTTTAGATCCGGATTTTTTGTAGCCTTTTGGGCTGCTGATTGGTAATTTTTTATGGCTTTATTATAATTTTTATCAGCATAATCCAGATTTCCCAATTCATAATAAAGCTGATCGTAGTATTCAATGTTTTTATCATCCTTCAGCATTTTTTTAAGATTTCGGCGGCTTTCACGGGTATCTGTTTTGCCGCTCAGGGCATTGGCTTTTACAATTCCAATATTCGATTGAAAGGCAAACTCGTAAGGCGCATTCATTTTGGCTACTTTCCTAAAATGGCTTCGCGCTTTATCGTAATCTTTGGTAATTAAATAAATTTGGGCCAATAAAAAATTTATCCGGTATTTTAGAACATGGCTTTGGGTTCCTTTAAGTCCCAGTTCCAAATACTTTTGTGCTTCCACGTATAAACCCATTTTGGTATAAATATCACCGGCCACATTATTAAGGTCGTCCTGAAGATATTTTGGAAATTTTTCATCCCGTTGAAATGTTTTAAATATTGCTTCCGCATCATTTATTTTTCCTTCCCTTACCAAAGTTTTTAAAATCCAAAGTTTGGCTTCATAACGAATTGGCCGGTCAGAATATTGAGAATTTACAAATTGAAAAGCCTCATCTGCAGAAAAAAGATCACCCCTTAAAAAATGAGATTGACCAATTAACAGCCAGCAATCGTCAACCCATTTGCTCCTGCTTTTTTTATTAATAATAATGGAAGTCTTTTTTTGAACTATTTCCATTTTGGGTTTTAGCGAAGTAGCAGTAGCTTCATCGCTGTATGGATATACTTCAATTGGTTTTTTAAAATCGTCTTTATGCAGGACTACAAGGTCCTCAAACGATTCGTCCACTATTTTTTTTCCATGAAAATAAATATTGTAATGAGCCACCATATTGGTCCAATTGCGGCGCAACCAGGTATTTTTCTTTTGGGCCAATGACGAAAAAGAACCAAAGAGTATTATTAAAATTGTTAATCTGAGCTTTATCAAATGGAGATTCTTTATTTAACTGTTAAGTATATAACTTTGTAACCGCAAAAATATTTCTTTAAACGGTAATATTAGTATCATTCCTTCAATCAATTTTACGCAATTATGAAATACCCGCTAAATAGCTTAAAAATTCGAACCAAATTCATTCTGGCTTTCTAATCTTAAAATTAAACAATAATAAGAAATGAATTTCAAAGATTTTAGAAAATATCTGGCCGTAAAAAGCAGAACACATTACATACTTGTTCTTAGAAACCGCGAAACCTGGGACGATAAGTTCAGCCTTATACTTACTCCTCTTAACACGTTGATGCTTTTGAGCGGAATAATGGTGTCGTTTTCTATCCTGATTTTGCTTTTACTAACCCGAACGCCACTTCGTGAATATGTATATGGAGGCGACCCATCAGAAAAATATAAAATTGAATATTTAAAAATGAATTATTTAAAAGATTCATTGGCACAACGCGTAATAACGATAGATAAGGAGCGAAATAATTTATTAAATATTTTAATGGGTCGCGATTCAATATATCGCAATGCGCCTAAACCTGATACAGCTGATGTAAGTGGTAATGTAGATTTTGATAAAATAAGTCCGGAAGAAAAGGATTTGAGAGAGCAATTGGAAAACGGCGATATTAATCAATTAGAACCGGTAGGCTATTCGGGCAATACACTTTATACGCCTTTGCAAGGATTTATAACCGATACATTCAATATTAAAAAAAATCATTTTGCGCTTGATATAGCCGCCCCTAAAAATACGGCAGTAAAAAGTGTAATGAACGGCATGGTAATAATAAGCACCTGGACACCAGATAACGGAAACATCATTGTAATCCAACATCCAAATGATATGATTTCAGTTTATAAACATAATTCAGCCTTGCTCAAAAACAACGGCAACTATGTAAGCGCCGGCGAACCGGTGGCTTTGGTTGGTAATACAGGAGAGCTTTCATCGGGCTATCATCTTCATTTTGAACTTTGGCAAAACGGAATTCCGGTGAACCCAAAGGATTTTATACTTTTTTGAAAGAGTTCTGAGTTTTAAGAAAAAATTCTGCTGCAAAAACTTAGAACATAGAACTTGGCACATTGAACTTTTTATTATATTCGCCGCTATGTTTGGTAAAAAAGATAATGTTGCCACTTTTGGCCCCGGGTTAGTACTTAATCTGGTAGGCGAAGGCACAGAAATAAAAGGGAATATACATTGCGACAGCGATATCCGGATAGATGGAAAAGTAATTGGAAATGTGATTACCAAATCTAAAATGGTATTGGGAAACTCCGGCATTATTGAAGGCGATGTATCGGCCAATAGCGCAGATGTATCAGGCACATTAAAAGGAAACCTTACCATTACCGATATTCTTTTTCTAAAAGCCTCAGGCCGGATAGACGGAAATATATCAACTTCAAAAATGGTAATAGAATCAGGAGGCGAGTTTAATGGGAACTGTCATATGCACGGGCAATAGGAAAACCAAAGCGAAGCCTTCCTGAAAACATAAAAAATGATCAATAAGCAATGTTCATATTTCAATGTTCAATGTAGTTCGCGGGGTAGGTGGATGAGTCTGTTTGTTTAACCTATGCAAACCAAAAATAATTCAAGCTCTTTTCTTAAATACAGTGGCCTTGCTTTGCAAATGATAGGCACGCTTTTGCTTTTTACCTGGCTTGGCCGAAAAGGGGATGAATATTTTAAATTGAAAACGCCATGGCTTACTATTTCGGCTATGCTGTTGGGTTTGGTGGGGATAATGTATAAATTGGTGAGGGATTTTTCGAAGAAGGGATAAAATATTAAAATTGTTATCTGCGTTTAGGTGGAATGAGTAAATCATTTCTTTTCATATTTCTTTACCTAATAAGCTAAATATCTTTTTCACAAAATGTGGTTTTGTAATTGCCTTAAATGAATACGAATTATGCAGATATTAAAAAATCCCGCGGAAATAGAAATGGAAGGCTCTATCCAGGATAAATTAAATACGACCACTGCTGTAAGTGCCTTGTTTTCAGGCACACTGAATTGGCAATATTACATTAAAACCACTAAAAAAAATGAACTAGCAAAATTTATAACGAACAAGGCCAACTTATAAAAGAAATAGATTTTAAAAATTGAGAAAGCTGAAAAATTGCTTGACGATACGCTTGGTTATTATGAAAATAACCGAACAAGAATGTACTATAAAAGAGATAAAGACAATGGCAACTT
>CAYHCM010000242.1:0-4021 GCA_964355045.1 uncultured Chitinophaga sp.
ATAGAAATGGAATAAATACTATTTCTAAACTAAATCCTTTTTAGATTTTACTTGTACATAAGGCTTAAATTTAATCTGGGATATTACCAACAAAACAAGCGCAGTTAATAAAATTAAGGAAATAAAAAATAAAATTTCATTGGCTAATGGAATTGGAAAATAACTGAAGGAGGCAATTCCCTGTATGGCTAAAACCAACTCATTGAGAAAAATTCCTATTACAAACAAAACCATGCCGATATGGTTCAATTGGTTTTCGCGCATAAATTTAAACGAATACATAAATGAAAGCAAAAAAACAGTGATTACTGCTAACAAAACCAGATGAAGATAGGCTATAACAATGGGCCTGAAGCCATAAGCCAGCTTGGCTAACATTGGTATTGTAGAGCCAAGTTGTAATATTATTTTTATGGAAAAGGCAATGGCCACGAACAAAAATAAATTTTGCATAATTTTTGTTAGGTTAATTTTGGATGGAATAGCTTTTCGTATATTATTTAAAAATTTAATCCAGGCCAATACCTGAACAAAGGCTGCAATGATAACGATAACATAAAGCCAACTTGGTAAATTGGCCCAAAGGGTAGAAAGGAAATAAGCCGGGATAACGGAGCTAAAAAACATTCGGAAGATTGTTTTATCATGCTTAAACGAAGGTAAAACTTTTTGAATATGGGTATGAACAAGGCCCAGACATGCAAATACAAAGAATCCGTTATACGAAAAGTGTAAGAAAAAATAAACTGCGGCCAAATACCAATGTTCATCAAAATTTCGGGAAACCATCATATATACCAAATAAAAAGTGCCGATAGATGAAATAATATTGAACCAAAGGGCCGCTTCGAACCACGCGGCAGCCGGATGATAGTATATTATTTTTTTTAAGTCTTTAATAAAAAAATAAGTATAAAAACAAGCGATAATAATAGCTCCCGTTGTTAAACAAATTGTAAATATTCCATAACCGTCAATAATGAAAGATATAAGCATACCATAGGCACACAACAAATTTGCAACTAATAATAATCTATAATTTTTGAGGGTTGTATCCGGAATTTTATCCTGAATAAAGTTTATCATTAATACATATAAGGTATGACTTATCCATCCGATAAAGGCAAAATGCGAATGGGCTTCCTGAAGATATTTTTGATTAAAATAAGGAAATTCAAAACCAATTTTATAGCGCATCAAAACTCCTATTAACCCTACTAAAAGCAGATTAATTATTGAAAATTTAAGCCAATATTTAATGTTTAATTTTTCCGAGATATCCTTTTTATTTATCATTTCTCTTTTAATGTCTGTTTTTCTATTTCAATACTTTTTGCCCATCTGTATTTTAAAAAGCATCATACTTTCATTATTAAATGGCTATTTTATAATAAAACCGCAATATACAAATTGGTGATTTTTTTCCGCTAAAAAATATGTTTTCACTTAGGTAAATTAAGTGGTATTTGGTTAAAAAAAGAGTGAATTCCAAATTGTCGCTAAATAATTTTTTGTCCATAATTAATATAACATTGAACCACATAGAAAGATAGAAACATAGGTTTCACATAGCTTAAAGCCTATGTATTCCTATGTCCTATGTGGTTCAATGAATGCGACAATTTGAAATACACCCTAAAAAAAGCACTGCTTATTAAAGATTCTAATCTGTATTTTTGCCTTCAATGATTTTCAAAATATTCCTGCCTTTTTATTTTACCTTTTCAGTATTTAACATTTTAGCTCAGGAGGTAAGGCTAACCACAAAATTTGATAGTTCCTTAACTCCCCGAAAGCCTGATTATAGCCTTAATACCAGTTGGGCTGCGTTGCCTTTTATGAAAGACTATGCCGATACAGCGGTTGGTACCGGAAACTATAAAGATGAACAAAGTACCGCCTCCGCTGATGTATTTTTTATTTATGCCACTTCATTTACTTACAAACCCGAAGGCCCTAATAAATGGAACGGCGATATAGCCGATAAAAAGTTAAAAAAAATAACCGATGAAGGTGGTATTCGTTATCAGGCAAGCATATTTAACGGGACAGGAAAAATATATGCACCCTACTATCGCCAGGCCCATTATTATAGCTACTTTACATTGGATACCGCAAGTTCGGGGCAAGCTTTTGACGTGGCATATCAGGATGTAAAATCTGCCTTTGAATTTTATCTTAAAAACTATAATAATGGAAGACCCATAATTTTGGCTTCACATAGTCAGGGAACTACACATGCGCTAAAGTTGCTAAAAGAATTTTTTGACGGTAAAGATTTAGGTAACCGATTAGTATGCGCATACCTAACAGGAATGCCAGTTTATGATACGTTATTTCAAACTATTAAACCTTGTAAAAACGAACAGGAAACCGGATGCTATTGCACCTGGCGAACCTTTGCAGTAGGATATTATCCCAAATGGTATATGCAAAAAGCCCGTTTAAGCGTGTGTACAAATCCGCTTATCTGGACTATTGATTCAACCTATGCCCCGGCAAAACTAAATAAAGGAGGCGTATTATTTGATTTGCGGACAGTTATTCCGGGAATATGCGATGCGCGGATAGAAGATGGCGTTTTAAGAATAAATAAACCTCATTATAAAGGAAGTGCCTTTCTTAGAATTAAAAATTATCATGTTGCCGACTATAATCTGTTTTATATAAATGTGCGTGAAAACGCGGCTTTGCGAACGAAGGTTTTTTTGGGGAAATAATCCGCCTTAGGCGGATGAAACTTGAAATTTGAAATTTGGAATTTGGAATTTGGTTTCTAATCTTGCCCCTTATCGGCCACCTTCAACGTTATCCTAAACGTAGTTCCTTTATTGTGCAACGATTCCTTAACAATAATATGTCCCTGATGATAATTTTCAATAATTCGTTTTACAAATGAAAGTCCTAAGCCCCATCCTCGTTTTTTGGTTGTAAAGCCGGGTTTAAAAATTGATTTGAAACGATTAGCCGGCACTCCTTTTCCGGTATCTGTAATATCAATAATTAAGTGATGCCCTTTTTGCTCAATATTAAATGTAATTTCACCAACTCCTTCCATAGCATCAATGGCGTTTTTGGTAATATTTTCAATAGCCCAGGCAAATAAATAGGGATTTAAATTAATAAGAGTTGGATTAATAAGATGATTATTAATTGTAAATTTTACTAATTTAGAGGTACGGTTTTTTAAATAATCAATAGAAATTTTAAGTTCATTTACAATGTCAAGGGGTTCAAGTTTTGGGTCGGAACCAATTTTAGAAAACCGTTCGGTAATAATTTCCAGCCGGTTCACATCCTTCTCCATTTCGTTCAAAATTTCCTTATTGCTGCTCTCGTCTTCGCGATTAATTTCTATCCATGCCATGAGTGAAGAAAGAGGAGTACCCAATTGATGCGCTGTTTCCTTACTCATACCTACCCAAACGAGATTTTGTTCAGACCTCCGCGAATAATTAAAAGCTAGATAGCTAAGTATTAAAAATAAAGAGATAATGATTAATTGAATTAAAGGGTAATATTTAAGCCGGGTAAGAATCTCAGAATCTTCATAAAATACTTTTACAGTTTGGCCTTCGTAATAATTTAAAATAATCGGGTCGTGTGCCGATTTCATTTTATCCAATTTTTTTACAAGATATGTAGGCCGGTTGGCCACTTTGGCTGAGTCTAAATTTCGCCAACTCGCAATATTTTCGCTTTCATCCGTCAGTATTACCGGAATGGTTGTGTTCTGACTAACTATTTCAAGCAAAAAAGTAAGATCGGTAGATACCTCACTCAATGCCAGAAGGCTTGTGGCTTTGGCCCATGTTTTAATCTTTAGCTGTTCCTCTTTTTCCATTTTTTTTGCAAGGTTGTTGGTGTACCAAAGCGAAATGATTCCTATAAGGATAGCCAGAAAAAAAAGGACCGGTTTTATAATCCGGTTAAATCGGTAGTTGTTCATTAATTGTTTCAAAAATAATTAGATAAGTTAATATTTTATTAAAATGCTAATTTTACACGTTTTTAATTCATG
>CAYHCM010000243.1:0-4012 GCA_964355045.1 uncultured Chitinophaga sp.
GGAATTATATAATAAAGAATACTTTGTAAATATTATTTCGTTACAGAGCCTTAGTGCCACCATACGTATTCAGTTTTATACTATCCCCTTTGCAAATCGTTTCGGGCAGGCCGGGGTTAGCTTTGTCGCGGGAGTAAATGAGCAAACGAAGGGTATCTAAAAAATAATAACTCTGTACTTTAGGATTTGTGCTTCTGATACGGATGCGGTAATAAGGCGAGGATGCCACCTTAAACATAGGCAATATTCCCGGTACTACACTGTCCTTATTTGTTTTAAGCCTGCCCAATTCACGGTATCCCGTTTCAAAATTTCCCAGTTCATCACTCAGTTCTGCAATAAAGTAATTGGAGGTGTCAAAATTTCCTTTTTTTGAATAAGGTACCTGAATCGTATCACCGGCACAATAGGGGCCTGCACCTACCTTTCCTCGAGTAATATAGTAATCGGTTACTTTGGTGAGCCAGGCATCATACGTATATACACCCTTATATTTTTTTGAACTGTCGGTATATTTGCCGTATTTAATTTTACCTTGGCATACGCCTCCTGAAAACACAGATTGCTCTGCAATAGCACTAATGGTGCTTACATTGCCAAGACTGTATCCGTCACTGCCCCCACTTGTTGCCCATAAAACGTTTCCGAGGTAATCAATTTTAAAAATAATAGATTGCGAAAACCATCCCGATGGCGCCTTAAGTGTATCACTACCAAACAATGATTTTATAGCTAATGATCCACCATAATAAAGATGACCGTTGCTACAACTTACACTCGTTAAATAATTAGCTCCATAAGGTGTACTTCCCGTTTTTGCGGTAGAATCAAGAATTTTAGGGTGATAAAACCACCGTGGTTGCAAGGAAGCAGTAATAGAAGCAGCAAATTGTTCCTGGGCTTGATTAACGAGAAATTGGCCGGTCGGAAATTGGGGTGCAATTTTTTGTTTGCCCCAGGTCAAGCTATCAGTAAAAGCACCTCCAATATATAGATGTTCTCCATCAGTAGCGATGCAACTTATAAAGGTTTTTCTTTTAGCAGTTATCATAAAATTTTTTTTATAATTCCCAGCTGTATCAGCTTCCACAATAAATGACCCCGGCAATAAAGTGTCATTACCTATAATAAAATCGGGATAGTTATTGCCTGTCAGGTATAATTTATTCTTTAGATTTAACATTCCGGTTATTTCTAAAACGGCACCCGGAGGTGTAATAAATAAATATTTCGACCATAAAATATTACCGTCTGATTGTTTTAATTCACCATAAACATAAGTTCTGTTTTTGCTTGCAGTTGCATTATAAGGTTTACTAAAACTGTATGAATTTTTCCATATAGGAGTAATATCTGCACTACTGCAATAAAAATAGACATGGCCTGCCGAATAAACAATATTGCCAGGAAGAGAGTTCGTGGAATTACCTGTTTGGGTAGCCCATATTAAATTAAAATCTTTATCGAATTTGGCAAATAATATTTTACCATTATTGCTGTTCAGATATTTACCACCTACATTTTGGATACCTGAAGGTAAATTTCCTGTTATATAAATATTGCCCTTGTAATCACTTGAAATACCGGCATAAAATGTAAATCCTGAATTAGAGGGAATAGCATTCAAAGAGTTAAATGTTCCAATATTTCGTGTTTTTACCACTTTTCCATTGTGGTCCAGTCTTACCAAATACATGGCTCTGTTATTGGTAGTGGAATATATAAATCTTGAAGTATCAAACTGAAGAGTATCTGGGCCGGTCGAAGAATTTACAACGCCCGAATCCTTTTGTTCCAAAAGAAAAACACAGCCCGCCGTTGGTTCGGCACTAATACTGCAAATATATTCTTTGTTTAATTTTGTGCCATAGGTTTTTAACAACTCAAAATTTTGAGAAACCGCCGGTTTTATAAAACTCGAAAATACCAAAAGAAGGCTGTATAATCTGCTTCGATTCATTATTTCTTAATGGTTACATTCAACAAATGTAAATATAATAATAACTTGCAAAGTATATGTTAAGTCTATTTTTTTAATAGGGTAAGTAAGTTACTTATCGGTTGGTGTCTCCACCAAACGAAATCATAACTTTTTGATTCCAAACCACCCCTCCATTTTTCACTTTCACAAAATAAATTCCATCTGCTACTTTCATTTCTATAGAGTAAGATTTTTTGGAAGAATTGGTTTCAATGGTTTTCACCAGATTCCCTATAAAATTATAAATCTCAACAGAAACGTCCTTTCCCGGATTTTCAATTTCAATTATAAAATTTCCATCATTCGGGTTGGGGTAAATTTTAAAACCCGAAGACCCGGATATATTAGTAATTCCTACCGTTACATTTTTGCAGGTTTGGGAGGTACAACCGGCCAGGTTGGTAACTTTTAGGCACACGTTGTATTGGTCGGATGATTTTATCGTATGAGTATAATATCCAACGGTGGTGGTAGCGCTATCGGTATTTCCAAACTTCCATTGATATTTTGTATTTCCCTGAACTGTGGCTCTTAAATCCACTTTAGTACCTGAAGTTGTAAAACTGAAATCAGAATCGGGATTTGCATTTACGGTGAGGGCTTTGGTTATAGAATCGGAACACCCGTTATTAACGACAGCCACCAATGTTACATTAAACGTAGTGGTACTTGAAATTTGGAATTTGTGCCTTGGATTTTGGGATTTGGAATTTAGCCCATCTCCAAATTTCCAGTTATAACCTGTAGCATCTTGTGATTTATTTACAAAAACAGCGCTGTCACTTTCGCAAACATCAGTAGTTTCAAAATCAGCTTTAGATTGGGGTTTTATTTCTATCGTTTTCTTTAAAGTATCGGTGCACCCGTTGTCGGAGGCTAAGGTTAAGGTAGAGGTTGAAGTTCCTGCGGCAGCAAATTTATGGGTAGGGTTTTCGAGGGTGGAAGTAGCTTCATTATTAAAATTCCAGTTGAAATAGGTGGTTATGGGTGATGGTGGTTTTGTACCGGTAAACTGAAATTTGGTGATGGTTCGGCTACAAGCCAGATCATAGGTAAAGTCCGCCTTGGGGGATGGTTTAATGGTAATCGTTTTTTTAATGGTATCGTTTGGGATGGTGCAATTGTCTTTGAGGATTAAGGTTAAGGTTGAGGTTGAGGTTGAGGTTAAGGTTGGGGTTGAGGTTGAGTCTATGAGTTTGTTATTTAACACCCAATAAAATTTATATGCTTTTGCATCTCCCCCTTGGGCTTTGGCTTTGTAGCTTATGGTTTTCCCAAAACAAATAGTGGTATCCCTTAAATTGGCAGTTGCTTTTAGTGGTGGTTTTACAGTAATATTAAATTCTGCCGTGTCGCCCAATGCCGGGCATCCATCGTTTACTATCAATTGGATTTTTAAGGTTTTTGAAGTTGTAAATTTAAAAGAATCAGAAGTTGATAAAACAGTATTTGTGATTAAATCTTTCCATTGGTAATTGTATTGTTTTGGAACACCGCCTGTGGCCAAAACTTTATAATTTAATAAATAACCCGAGCAAAGCGAGGTATCGTTGAACTTAGTCTTTATCAAAATTGGTTTTCGTTGGCTGATAGTTAAATAAGCCGTATCTGCTTTGGCGGTGCAACCATCCTTCAGCACTATTGCTATTTTCTCGGAGGTATTCAAATCAACTGTTGTTGTATAATTCAAGGTATCTGTAAATTTGGAATTACCTTTTTGTAAGGGAAAAAATGATTTGGGTGAATTAACAAAAAACCATTGCCATTGATAGGCTGAATCACCCCCGCTAAACTTTACCGGAATTTTTAAATCTATATTTTCGCAGAGCATGGTATCGGTAAACTTTAATATGGATACGGGATATGGCCTTACAAAAACTTTTTTAAAAGCCGTATCGGGTTGCCCGCAGCCGCTGCTGTCAGCTATTATTATTCGGTAAACTGTATCGCGGATTGGCCAAACTGTGGGTTGTCGCTTGGTACTGTCATCCATCCGGTATTTGGGGCTCCATGTCCATTTGGTGCCGCCAT
>CAYHCM010000244.1:0-3993 GCA_964355045.1 uncultured Chitinophaga sp.
TGAGTGTTGCTCAATTGAAAATTTTTAGGTTGGTTTGCAGCTATGATTCAACGTAAACAAACTTTTTGGCTGGCACTTATATCTTTGATATGTTTTTCATCAGTTTATATTAATATTCCGTTTCGGGATGTGGATGGAAAATTGGATGGAAAAATGACTGAAGATGCCAAAGTGCATATTGGATTTTCGTACACATCCATCGAAATTGTGGGTAAAGAAAAAACTGGAATCGAAGCTAATCCTCTTTTAAAATATTGTACTTTACTTTTGGGTTTAATTTCGCTTGCTTCAATTTTTATTTACAAACGCCGGCAAAATCAATTAATTTTAGGAAAGGTTATTTATTTTTTGCTGTTGGCAATGGCTGTATTAATGTATTATTATGGCTGGAGCAAAAGATACGTTGATCTTGAACCTGACGGGCAATTCCTAATTTCAATTTTCTTTCCATTTCTTATGGCCTGGTTCAATTATATAGCAATGGCCGGCATCAAAAAGGATGAAGCCCTTGTTAAATCTTACGACCGTATAAGATAAGCGGAACGTATGCCGCTACTTTCTGTTTCTGAATATTCAGCCAAAGCCGACCAAAATGATTTGGTTAATTCAATATCATTTGAAACCGAAGAAGGCCAAATAACAGGAATAGTTGGCGAATCGGGTTCGGGAAAAAGCGTTACCTGTATGGGTTTAACACGGCTTTTACCCGAAAGTATTTCTATTAATGGAAATGTACTTTTTAAAGATGCTAAAGGAAATGTAATAGATTTATTAAAATGCCCTGATGAACTATTACGAACTTTACGAGGAAAAGAAATAGCCTATATTTTTCAGGAACCGATGACTGCTCTAAACCCTGTTCATACCTGCGGTTATCAGGTAGAAGAAGCGATAGAAGCCCATCAAAATTTAGATAAAAAACAACGAAAACAAAAAGTTTTAGAACTTTTTAAGGAAGTAAAACTTCCCGACATCGAACGGATTTATAGCTCATATCCTCACCAAATTTCAGGCGGGCAGCGGCAGCGGGTAATGATTAGTATGGCCTTGGCCAACAATCCCCGCTTATTGATAGCCGACGAACCTACCACCGCTTTGGATGCCTCAGTTCAAAAAAGCATTATAGATTTATTGGTGAACATGGTGAAAAAACGAGGTATGGCCATGCTGTTTATTTCGCATGATTTGAGTTGTTTGAAATCGGTGGCTGATACTATTCTGGTAATGTATAAAGGCCATATTGTTGAAAACGGTACCTCCGATGAAATTTTTAACACCCCCAAACATCCTTATACCAAGGCATTGATGAAAACCCGGCCCAGCTATAAACAGGCCGGCATGATATTGCCTACCATTCCCGATTTGTTGAAAGAAAATGAAGATGGCTCGTTTTCAGAAAAAACTTTCAAAATTTCTACCCGAGTTAATCTTTCCCAAGGCGATGTTATTTTAGAAGTAAAAGACTTAGAAAAAACTTATACCAAAAAAAAGTTTTTTGGCAAAACCCAACCTCAACAGCCGGTTTTAAATTCAATTAGCTTTTCCATTAATCAAGGCCAAACCATTGGGATAGTTGGTGAGTCGGGTTGCGGCAAAAGTACATTGGCCAAAATTTTAACCGGATTGGAAACCATTACCAAAGGAACTGTTAGTTTTAAAAAGAGCAATTCCAACGCCATTGGCCGGCAAATTCAAATGGTTTTTCAGGATCCTTTTTCTTCCTTAAATCCTTCCCTGACAGGCGGGGAAGCTATAATGGAACCTTTGTTGGTTCATAAAATTGTCAAATCGCAGATTCGGCAATACCCATGGTTAAAAAATAAAAATAAACTAATTGCCAAACCAAAAGAGGCCAAAAAAAAGGCATTAGATTTATTGGAACTTACCGGGCTTACGGAAGAGTTTTTTTATAAATATCCGCATCAAATGAGTGGTGGCCAAAGGCAACGGGTATGTATTGCCAGAGCTTTATCCTTGGAACCTTCCATCCTCATTTTAGACGAATCGGTAGCGGCTTTGGATGTTTCGGTTCAATCCCAAATTTTAAATCTTTTAAAAGATATTCAATTAAAATTGGGGCTTACCTATTTATTTATTTCCCACGATTTAAATGTGGTGGGGTATATGGCTGATACCATTTTGGTTTTAAAAAACGGAATAATTGAAGAACAGGGAAAAGCATTGGATATGATAAACAACCCGCAAACCGACTATACTAAGTTTTTGATAAATTGTATGTATGAATAGGGTTTGATTTTATAAATTTGTGGTGTAATAGAAACAAAATGATTAGCAAGACTAAAATTGATTCAATTGTTAAAAAAATAATTATAAACTTTAATCCTGAAAAAATATTTTTATTTGGTTCGTATGCCGCGGGAATGGCTAATGAGGATAGTGATTTAGATTTATTAATTATTGAGGAAACCGACAAACCACGACGCCTAAGAAATATTGATGTCAGAAAAAGTTTGATTGGAAATATGATTCCTATAGATATAATGGTTTATACCCCAAAAGAATTTGAAGCGGAAAAAGCAATTAAATTTTCATTTATTAATAATGCTATAAAAACATCCAAAATTCTTTATGAGCGAAAATAATAATCCAATAATTGAATCCTGGTTAGAAAAAGCAGATCACGATTTGGGTTCAGCAAAAGTATTATTTTTACATTTACCAACGTATCATGATATTATTGCATTTCATTGTCAACAAGCTGTAGAAAAATATTTAAAAGCAGCTTTAATTCATAATAATACACAATTTCAGAAGAGGCATGACTTAGTTTATCTTCTTGAATTGCTTTCAGTAAATGTTGAAATTTCATCAGAATTTTATACAAAGGCATTAAATTTAAATGACTATGGTGTAGAAATGAGATATCCGAATGAAACCTTACATTTAACTAATGCCGACCTTGAAGAAGCTATACTAATAGCTGATGAATTTAAGGTTTTTGTAATAAGTATTTTAGTTTAATATCGTGAAAACCTATTCCACCGAAATCAAAGTTCGCGGCTTTCACATTGATGTATTTGGACATACCAACAATGCCCGCTATTTGGAATTTATGGAAATTGCCCGCTGGGATGCATTGGAACCAATAATTGCTTCCGGCTTTTTTGCCAAGCGAAACCTTGGTTTTGTAATTGTAAATATTAATATCAATTACCGTGCGGCTTCGTTTGTAAATGACATATTGGAAGTAAAAACCGTGATGAAAAATATTGGAAAAAAAAGTATCGTGGTACATCATGATGTGTTTGACAAAACTAAAGAACATGCTGTTTGTGATGCCGATGTAACTTTTGTACTGATGGATTTAAAAACCCGAAAATCGGTGGTGGTGGAAGGGGAATTGAGGGAAGTGTTTGAAGAGTTGAGATAGAAAATTGCTTAGAATTTAATGCTATTCAAGATTAATTAAGTAAGTTTGTAATCAAATAATTTACAAAATGGATTATAAGTCAATAATTAAAAGAAACCCCGAAAAACGAT
The DNA here is from genome assembly GCA_964355045.1 of uncultured Chitinophaga sp. Lineage (GTDB taxonomy): Bacteria > Bacteroidota > Bacteroidia > NS11-12g > UBA9320 > JABWCE01. The sequence goes on from CAYHCM010000244.1 coordinate 3,502, forward strand.
TTGGTAAACCTTGCATAAGAGAAACAAGGATAACTGTATTTGATGTATTAGGTTGGTTGGCAGCAGGAATGAGCCATGCTGAAATAATTGAAGATTTTCCGGAACTTACTGAAGAAGATATAATAGCTTGTTTGGCCTTTGCTGCAGATAGAGAGCATAAATTACAATATGCTTAGATGAAATTGTTGATAGACCAAAACATTTCTAACCGAATTGTCATCAGATTAATAGGGCATTTTACAGATGTCAAACATGTGAAGGAATTAGGTTTGGAAAATTCCAATGATTATAATATTTGGAAATTTGCCAAAAAAGAAAACTTTGTCATTGTGACTTTTGATTCAGATTTTTATGATTTCATATTAATAAATGGCTTTCCACCAAAAATTATCTGGCTTAGAACAGGTAATATAAAAACAAGTGCTCTTGCAGAAATACTAATTTTTAATTCTGCTCGAATAAATAATTTTATTAATAGTCCTGAAAATGATG
>CAYHCM010000245.1:0-3963 GCA_964355045.1 uncultured Chitinophaga sp.
CAACCCCATCACATCGCCCCAATCTCTTTCAAATACTCCTGATATTCGTCCATCAGGGTATTGTAGAGCATTTCGCTAACATAACGGGCTCCTTCGGTGCTAAAGTGGGTGAAATCTTTGGCGGCCAAATTATTACTAACCCAACTGCTCATACTGTTTTGGCCACCCATAGCCGTGTATAAATCCCAAAAGGCACAGCCATTTTCAAACGCCGCGCGTTTCATGGCATCCCTGATGAGGGGAATATTTGGATACGATTCGTACCCATCGGCTGTTTTGCGGCTCATATCCGATGGGCCTATAATGAGGATGGAAGCATTGGGTGATGCAGCTTTAATGGCGGCCAATTGTTTTGAGAAAGCTTTGGCATACCAGTCGTAATTTTTTAATGCACCGGGAACTAAATTGATGCCGTATTGCAACACGATTAATTTTACATTCATCTGCTTGTATAACTCAGAAAGCATGGTGATATTGATACCATCAAAACCCAATGCCGAACTGCCCCTCATAGGGAAATTGTCAACGGCTATTCCGGTATTTCCATCTAAGGCCACGCCATACAGGTAAGGACTTTTGCCTGTAAAATTAAGTTGAACACCGGTAGAAACTTCGCCTAAATCAAAGGATAGTGCTGACGCTGCCGAGCCGGGAACAATTTCACTGGTTTCTGCACCTTCGTTCACTTTAAGCTTAAAATTAAACGGTTCATCGGCTGAATAAAGCAAGGTAAGTTTTTGGTATTGCCTTACACGGGGGTAACTTCCTTTGACATTTATTATTTTCATCCAGGCACTGCCGGTTAGTTTTATCGGTGTTTTAATAACAATACTATCATAATAAAAATTGCTTGAATCTGTTTCGTACCATATACTGTCGTTTTCGTCAACCATTTTTTTAACAGCATATTTTTTTATGTATTCCTTCGTATCTTTTACCACATTCAGAGGTTTGTCGCTTGCTGCCGGATAACGATAGGATGACGCACCTATACCATAGTAGCCATTGGCAAGTTTTGAGGTTTTACCATAAATAGCATATTTCACCCAATTGGTACTTTCGCTTTGCCTTACCGTAATACGCGAATTAGAAATATCATACGGTAAAATAATGCCTGGACCCCAGCCTCCAAACCGCAACTGCAACCGGTTTCGAAGATAGTCGCTTATGCGGTCGCCTTCCAATTGCGAATCGCCATAATGCAATATTCGGATATGGGTGGTTTGTTTTTCTAATAAAGCCAATGCCTTGAAAAAATTGGCCATGGCCGTTCGGGTATTATCGGGATATTGAATTTGTTTATCTTCGGGTACTACAATCTTTTCCTTCTTTAGTTTTGCAAGCGTTTTACTGTCGAGAGATATTAAATTGGTGTCAACGGTTTCAATGCCTGCAATGACAGCTTTGGCATCTACCACGGCTGATGTGTCATGTTCAAAAACTTTTCTCAGGGAAACAAAATCGAGGGTAATTTCTTTTTCATAAACATGTTTTCCAAAAGGTATTTTTATTTTTCCAAACGAAATTTTACCTGAAGGGAAAATAACCACAATCATGGCAAGCAGCAAATTCAAGAGGAGTAAGGCCCCGAATATTTTTAAGGGAGAAACTTTAGCCGTAATTTTTTCCTTTTCCATTAAGGATTACTTTATTTTTTTGTATTTGCTCAGCTTGGCTTTTGGAACGTAAATTTTTAATTTTTGCCCCGGTTTTATCATATTCGATTTCATTTTGTTCCATTTTTTAATTTCAATAATGGTACAATCGTATTTGGCGGCTATTTTGCCCAAACCATCTCCCTTTTTTACTGTATAGGTAAGTAAGGCCTGGCCTTTGAGGTTTTCGGTTGGCTTTGGTTTAGGCTTCGGTTTAGGATCATTATCTTCCAGTGACGATTTATCGCCTGCCGCCTCATCGGTAAGCGATGAATCGCCGGGCTGTGCAGTTTTAGGTAGGTTGTCGGGAATGGTTACAAGACCGGGTTCCTTATCTTTAAAAATATAAAGTGAATCTTCCATTTCCCTAAAATTTTTAATTTTATTAGAAGGTATGGATATGTAATACTTTTTGAGAGTGTAAGGTATGATTGACTTTTTAAAAATAGGATTATACTCTTTTAAAAAATCCATATCAATGGCTGTTACTTTTTCTATCTGTTCAAAGGTGGTCCAGTTTTTTATAGCAACAGTATCCGTTTGAACAGGTTTATAGGCATGGGCAATTAGTTTATGTTCCCTAAAATGGGTAAACAAATACATACTGGCTATAAACCGCGGCACTGTTTTTTGGAATTCTTCAGGCAGATAACTATGAATTTTCCAATATTCCAAATTTCCTCCGCTTTGCCGTATAGCCTTGTTTACATCGAGAGGAGATGAATAAAAAGCGGCAATCGTTAAGTTCCAATCTTCATAAATTTTATATAAATCTTCAAAATATTGCGAAGCCGCTTCGGTTACTTTCAAAGGGTCGCGGCGTTCATCAATGTACGAATTTATTTTTAAACCGTAGGTTTTGGCAACGTGATATTTCAATTGCCAAATTCCGGAGCCGCCTTCATCTGAAACCTTTTGATTTTGGAGGCCGCTCAAAGCAAAAGCTACAAAACGCAATTCACCCGGCAAACGATTTTTCTTTAATATTTTTTCTATTTCGGGAAGTATATAGAGTCCTTTGCTAATTTCGGCCGTCATTTTGAAATTGGTAACGCTTACAAATTCATTGATATGCTGCTGCACATATTGATTATATTCAATAGGTATGGTGGTTTTGATTTTTACAATTCGTCGGGCTATTGAATCGTAATCTTCAAAAGTGTTTACAGCATTTCCTATTACAAAATGAGGAAGACTGACTGATAAAAACAGGATAAGGAATAATTTAAATTTCAATATTTTTTTGGTTAGGGGTTAATGGGTCACTATTTTAAGGTTTTTAAAATAACGTTTGCAATTTTCTTCGGCAACGGATTGAAATCCGTTGCTACAAAATTGAACCGTTCCTAAGGAACTTTGAGAAATATTCTCGTTAAAGATTCTAAGAAACATGTCTAAGTTATTTTTAAATTTTTTTATCGGACGGTGTATTCACCAAACGAAACTTTATGATTTTTATTACAAATATTATCTTTAAGACCGATAAACATTCCAGCCGGTTTGCCGGTTTTTTCAACGCTAAGGAGTTCGGCTGCCTGTTGTAAAACCTCTTTTTTATAAACTTTTAAAAACGCATTGAGGTGGGTGTTAGCTTCAATATTAGAAAGGTAAAAATGTGCTAAATCAGCACACGAATACTTTCCTGAAGCAATATCAGGTTTGATATTATTAAATCCTTTGGGGTAACTCAAATCCTAACTATTTTTGTCAGTTGGTTTTTGGGGTTCCTTTGGTTCTTCCATGCCTTCGCGAATTTTGTCTTTCACGTCGTTTTTGGCATTGTTAAATTCACGGATTCCGGAACCTAATCCACGCATAAGTTCAGGGATTTTTTTACCCCCAAACAATAAAAGAACGACGATAAAAATAAGTATCCATTCTGATCCGCCGGGCATTCCAAATAAAAGTGTTGAGTTCATGATAATTTTTTTGCAAAATTAAACTATTTTAAGGGAAGTTATAAGTTCTGAGTGCTAAGTTCTATGTTTTTGCAGCCTCAAAACCAGAACTCAGAGTATATGGAAACTCTGGACTTAGAACTTATAGTGCAAATGGTATAAATTATCACATTTTTTCAAGTTCCTTTTGGGATACTATATTGGTAGAAAAATACAGATACTATTGAACAAGTCCACCATAGACGGACGAAATATATTTCGTGCCTACGGCACTAACTGCCTACGGGCGACTTGTTTCTACCTATATTCTGTGCCTACGGCACTAAAAAAAAACAAATCACACTATGATAATTTATCCCGTTTCACATATAGAACTTAGCACAGAGAACTTAGCACAGAGAACTTAGCAC
>CAYHCM010000246.1:0-3943 GCA_964355045.1 uncultured Chitinophaga sp.
TCCTTTCTGCGTTTCCCAACCTCGTGCATTACGGCAATACCATCCAATCCTCCCAATGGATGATTGCCCGCTATAATACAACCGCCATGTTCGGGAATATTTTCAAGTCCGGTACTGCTCACATTTACCTTAAATGTTTTTATGGCGGATTTTACAAATTCATGGTCATAGTCATGCTTTGTTTGTCTTATAAAATCATTAAACTCTTTCTGGTGAACCACCCGTTTAATATACCTTAGAATTGGGCTGGGAAGAAATTTTAATAAGCGCGGATTTTTATCTTTAATGATTTTCTCGACATCAATTTGTTGTATATCTTTTTCGAGAGTCATTGCTTTGAAGACTTATTTTTTCCAATACCAAATTTCATCGTTAGAAACCGATTCCAATTGTTTCCAATAATTGGGAGTAACAGTATTTCCGGAAGGTGATTTTAATTCGCGGTTATAAATCGCCTTAGTAGGGTTAAACGACAAATCAGTAACACCAACTGTAAATGTTTCAGGAAGCGGAATTACTTCAACTTCCGGTTCGGGAACTGCAGCAACTTTGGGCGGCGGACTTGGCACTACCACCACTTTAAACTTATTAAATTCCAGAATTGCTTTTAAATAATCAACACGTTCTTTGCTGCAATTTTTTTCTACAATAGAACATTTTATCTCTTCAAGGTCTTCAAAAGTATGGTTTGGATTTAAGGCCATTTTTAGTAATTAAATTTTAAACAATTGATTGATGAATTCGTATAAATCGCCATAAAAACCTGTGGCAACAATACCTGCGATACAAATAATAAAACTCAGTTTCATTGGCCAGCTGATGTTTAACTTTGATAAAGGCTCTTCGTTGGCGTCAACAAATATTGCCTTTACAATCATTAGATAATAGTATAAGGAAACAACCATGTTGAGCACTGCCAGAGTTACCAAAATATAATTTCCGTGACTGGCTCCGGCTGTTACCAAAAACATTTTTCCAAAGAAACCTGCGGTAGGAGGAATGCCCGCTAATGAAAATAATGCAATAGCCAACACCCAACTTAAGGTCGGATTGTTTTTGTAAAAATTTTTGTAATCACTGATATTTTCTTTTCCTGTTTGGGCTGAAACTAAGGCTACAACACCAAATACACCAAGATTAGAAAATACGTAAACGATTAAAAAATAAATGGCTGACGTTGACCCCATTTGGTCTTCCGATGAGAGACCTAATAAAATATAACCTACCTGAGCAATGGATGAAAAGGCAAGGAATCGTTTTATATTGGATTGGCGAATGGCGAATAAATTACCAATGGTAATAGTAAGAATGATAACCAAAAACAAAAGGTTGTACCATAAATTGGCTAAGTTTACAAACAATGGATTTAAAACCGAGATAAAAATAAAAACTACTGCAGCCTTTGATATGACCGATAAATAGGCAGTGATTGGAACCGGGGCTCCTTCATATACATCGGCTGTCCACAGATGAAAAGGTACGGCTGAAAGTTTAAAAGCAAATCCTGTGAACGTGAAAATGAGAGCTAATATTTGTAAATGTCCACCGGTTAAGAGTGCTGGTAATTCAGAAAAATTTAAAGTTCCGGTTGTTCCATAAATCATTGAAATACCGAACAACATAATTCCTGAAGAAAATGCGGAAAGCAATATCATTTTCATGGCGGCTTCCGATGATTTGCGTTTGTCTAAATCAAAATTTACAAGGGCGGCCAATGGAATGGTTGCCAACTCAAGTCCCATATAAAACATTAAGAAATTACCTGCGGATATCATAAAGAACATACCGAGCAAAGTGGAAAGCATCAAGATATAAAACTCCAGTAAATGTTTATGATTTTTAACCCAATCGTAAGCCTGAAATGAAATTATAAGTGTTCCAAAATTCAGGAGTAATTTTTCAGTATTTAGAATGGAGTTATGGTTAAACATTCCGTTAAACAAGGAACTGGCGGGATAATCAAAAAAACCAATAATAAAATTTATAAGTAGTAAAAAATTAATCCCGTTGAGTAATGTTTTATTGCTTTTTATTCCATCCCAAACCTTTAAAAAAAGCAATAGAAAAATGATGAGTATTAAACTCAACTCGGATTTCATCAATGTAAAAAAATCAATACTCATAGTTAATTATTAATGACTCCTCTCGATAAATTTTGAATGATTAGTTGCGTATCAGGACTAATTAAATTTAGTATTAAAAATGGGGTAATCCCGATGGCAAGAATGGCTATGATTAAAAGTGCCGAAGCAAATTTTTCGTTCCATGTGGCATCTTTCAGATGTAAAAACTTCTCATTATTTATTGGTCCCATCACAGCTTTTCCTGCTGCTCTTAAAATGTAAACGGCGGTAACAACAATGGATGCACAGGCAAGAATAGTAGCTACCCTGTAGAAAAGTTCCGGTCTTTGCCATGCACCCATAAAAATGGTCATTTCGGCTACGAATCCACTAAAACCAGGTAATCCAAGTGAACACAATCCCGCAATCATATAGACCGTTCCGATGAATGGAATTGTTTTTAAAACACCTCCCAACTGGCTTATTTCCCGTGTGTGAGTTCGTTCGTAAATCATGCCGATAGCAGCAAAGAATAGGGCTGTCATTAATCCGTGAGATACCATTTGTATAACCGCTCCGTTAATTGCCGTTTGGTTTAGCATACCAATTCCCAGCAAAATAAATCCGCAATGACTCACGGAGGAATAAGCATTCATGTATTTCAAATCTTTTTGCATCAGCGTTGCAAACGCTCCATAAATAATAGCAATGGTTGCCAACAATACGATTAACCATGAATATTCCCGGGTGGCTTCGGGCATTAAGTAGGTAGCTACCCGTAAACAACCGTATCCACCTAATTTCATTGAGATTCCTGCTAAAAACATGGAGGCTGCTGTTGGTGCCGAAGAGTGCCCATCGGGAACCCAAGTGTGAAAAGGAAACAATGCTGTAAATATTCCAAAACCTACAAATAGCAAAGGGAAAATAACCATCTGCGCTGCCATTGGAATTTGCTGATGTGAAATTTTTAGTAAGTCAAATGTATGAGCACCATTTCCAATATCGGTATTGAAATAGGTTAACAAAATTCCGATGAGAACCAACGCCGAGCCCGTCATGAGCATAAGTGCAAGTTTCATGGCACTGTATTCTTTTTTTCCACTGCCCCATATTGCAATCAACAAGTATTTAGGAACCACAGCCACCTCCAAAAAGAAAAATAGTGTAAATAAATCAAGGGAAATAAAGAATCCATAAGCTCCCAAACTGAGTAATATCAAGAGAAAGAAAAATTCTTTGGTCAACGTTTCAACTTTCCATGATACTAAAATCCCGGCTATGACTACCGCTGCTGTAAGTAATATCATAGCAATGGATATGCCATCAACACCTACGTAATATTGAATATTTAAAGCCTTAAACCACGTAAACCGGGTTTCAAAAAGCATTTGTGCTGTATTTCCTATAGCCCGTTCTGCTTTATAAGAAAAAAGTAAACCTATAGCGGCTCCAAGCTGAATTAAAGAACCCGTCAAAGCAGTCCATTTGATCTGTAAATTATTTTTACAGAGCAAAACTGCTAAAGCGGTTAGCAATGGAACAAGTATAAGTAAAGATAAATTTGTCATTTTTTTTTAATCAATTTTCACTGATATTCATATTATCTAAAATTAGTCCTTTAATCTGATTGGCCACTATCAGGCAATGTGTTACTTTTTCAGTAGTCAAACAGTATTGGCTTGTGCAGGCAGCATGGTCATGCTCTTTGCATAATATTTTTGTTAAATCAACATCGGCAAATTGCTTATTAACGCTAATGCATCGTGCCAGTAACTCTTCCAAACTACTTCCCTCCTGATTTTTTATTGAATTACTATGAAGGTAGAGATACATCATTGTCATCATGGATTGACGAACATTATAGCATGCGGATAATG
>CAYHCM010000247.1:0-3896 GCA_964355045.1 uncultured Chitinophaga sp.
TTGTTTTACTGACTTTCCCACTTTCTTTTCAACAGTGACTTGCGGATTTAAGGTTACACATGAGTAGGGATAGCTTCTCCAATGTTAGTATTTATAAAAATAACACTACCATTTGAAAAGCTAAAACATATTTTTTATTTATTTTTCAAACGATTAATTAAGTATGCTTGTCTTTCAAGCTCCTCCCTATGATTTGGATGAGCAATATTTATCAATTCTCTGGCTCGTTGTGCAAGATTTTTCCCCCATAAATTAGCTATGCCATATTCTGTTACAATATAATTTACGTGTGCTCTCGTGGTCACAACTCCAGCGCCGGGTTTCAACATAGGAACTATTTTGCTTTCTCCCTTAGAGGTAATTGAAGCCATTGCAATTATTGCTTTGCCCCCATTACTAAGGGTAGCACCTCGTATAAAATCCATTTGTCCCCCAACTCCACTATAAATACTGCTTCCTATAGAATCGGCACAAACCTGTCCTGTCAAATCTATTTCTATTGCACTGTTGATGGCCACCATTTTATCAAACTGACGAATAATTGCTGTATCATTTACATAACTTATTTCAAGCATATTCACAACGGGATTATCGTGTATGAATTGATATAAAACTTTGTTCCCCATGGCTATAGACGAAACTATTTTTCCTCTGTTTAGTTTTTTTCTACTCCCGTTTATAATGCCCTTTTCAACCAAAGGTAAAATACCATTACTGAACAATTCGGTATGAATTCCCAAATCTTTGTGATTTTCAAGACACGCCAATACTGCATTTGGTATTCCTCCAAATCCCATCTGCAATGTAGAACCATCTTCAACAAGTGTTGCGATATGTTTTCCAATGGCTAATTCTACTTCATTAGCATCAGGAGTGATAAATTCCAGAATAGGGTCATCTGCATACACGGCTGAATGAAACTTTGAAAAATGTATTAACCCGTCACCATGAGAACGAGGCATATTTGGATTTACCAAAGCAATCGTCTTTTTGGCAACATCGGTAGCAGCTTTAGTTATATCCACCGATATTCCAAGCGAGCAAAATCCATGAATATCCGGTTCCGATACCTGTACCAGTGCAGTATCCAATGGCAAAATGTTTTTTCTGAACAATACAGGAATTTCACTTAAAAACATTGGATTGTATTCAATGTTGAAGTTATTGATATATGGACGGGTATTACCAGCTACAAAAAAACAATTTACTCTAAAAGAATTACTGTATTCAGGTTTGGCATAATCAGCATTTCCCTCGGTATGCATATGCATAAATTCAACATCATTTAATTCGGAATGTCTTTCAACCAAAGCCTTTATAAGCCTTTGAGGAGGTCCGGCTGCAGTTTGTATAAAAACTCTTTCTCCGCTTTTTACTGATTTCACAGCATCTTCAGCACTAATGTAAGTAATCATCTATTTTGATTTTTTTAAATAACCTGCGCGAAGGTAAATTTAATAATTCCGCCTAAAAATGACTTTTATCGGTATTCATATAATTTTTATCAGGAGTAATTATTCGCCTTAATTCGTGAGGTCACAAACCAAATCCAAACCCCAATAATATTCCGATTCTTGGTGACACGAATCAAGGCGGAGGAAATATTAAAAGCTAACATCCCTATTATCCAAATAATTTAAACAGTTTTTGCATATGTGCTTCTTTCGGTTTGAAATATGGTTTCGTTAGAATTAATTTATCGGTCGGTGTCCGCACCGACAGAAACATAATACAGCTTTCGATTGATGAAGACACCGACCTATAAGTAAATCGTTTATGAAAACATCCCCCTACCCCCTTCGCCATTTCACAAGCCACCACACAAGGGGAACTTTAACCCGCGAGCATTTCCAAATTTTCAAATCTCCAAATTTTCCAATCTCCAAATCAAAAAATTACCCCATCATCCTCTCCAAAACCTCACATGCCGCCTTGGTAATAATCGTTCCCGGGCCAAAGATAAAATGGGTTCCGGCTTTGTAAAGGGCATCGTAATCCTTGGCTGGTATTCTAATTCCTTCGGTTTTAAAATTAATATTAATAACTTCTTTGTCTAATAGATTCTTCACTTACAACGGTCAACTTTCGAGTTGTTTCAAAATCTGAATCGGATAAAAGCCGATCTATTATTTTTCCAGGCTCATCACTCCCATATTCATTAAGTCTTAAATAAATAACACCTGCCTCCGGTCTGTGATTATGTTTAAAAATTAATTCACCATAATCCCTGTCAAACGTCAAAATAATTCTGTTTTCAGCAATGGCCATAGTCATAACCTCATTATCTTTAACACTAGGGTTGTCAACTCCAATAGCCCTAATATTGTAACCTTTATTTTGCAGGTATCTTACACTTGCAATCGGAATATTTTCGTTAGCCAAAAGTTTCATTAAGCAATCTTGCGGGTTGGGGTGTATAAAAGACCATCCCGCATACAATCATGAATATATGCAAATACCGCCATCAGGCTTTGGTTGGTAAGACGGGGATAATTATCCAATATTTTTTGTTCGCTCCATCCTTGTGCCAAAAGGGAAACAATATGGTCAACCGATAAGCGGGTACCTTTTATAGTAGGTTTTCCTAATAAAATATCTTTGTCTGAGACAATGTGATTTTGCCATTCCATAATGCAAATATAAATTTTTAATTATGTTTAATCGTTCCAAAAAACATCCCCCTACCCTCCCGATGAAAAATCGGGACAGGCTCTTCGCCATTTCACAAGGGGGACTTTAACCCGCAGGCATTTCCAAATTTTCAAATCTCCAAATCGTTGTATCACCCCATCATCCTTTCCAAAACCTCACAAGCGGCCTTGGTAATAATAGTTCCCGGGCCAAAGATAAAATGGGTGCCGGCTTTGTAAAGGGCGTCATAATCCTTGACGGGTATTACCCCACCGGCAATGATGATGACATCGTTCCGTCCGTATTTTTTAAGTTCATTAATTACTTCGGGTATCAACGTTTTGTGCCCACCGGCAAGGCTGGAGATTCCTAAACAATGCACATCGTTTTCCACGGCTTGTTTGGCTACTTCCTGCGGGGTTTGAAACAAAGGCCCGATATCTACATCAAAACCAAGGTCGGCAAAAGCAGTAGCTATAACTTTAGCACCACGATCGTGACCGTCCTGTCCCATTTTGGCCACCATAATCCGAGGACGGCGGCCATCTTTTAAGGCAAATTCATCCGATAATTTTCGGGCTTTTATAAAATCTTCATCCATTTGGGCTTCATTTTTAAATACTCCAGAAATGGTTCGTATGGTTGGTTGGTAGCGGCCATAATGTTTTTCTAAAGCTAAGGATATTTCACCTAAAGTAGCTCGTTTCCGGGCAGCGTCTATGGCCAGTTCCAGTATATTTCCAGTTCCTTCGGTGGCAGCTTTTGTTATTGCATTTAAGGATTCTTCCACTTCGGCGGCATTTCTGTTGGCTTTTAATTTTGTCAACCGATTGATTTGTTGTTGCCGCACATCGTTATTGTCTATTGACAAAATTTCCATCGGCGTTTCCTCATTCAATCGGTATTTGTTTACTCCTACTATGGTATCTTTTCCACTATCGATACGGGCTTGTTTTTTGGCAGCCGCTTCTTCAATTCGCAATTTTGGTAAACCAGTTTCTATAGCCTTGGCCATGCCGCCCAGGGCTTCCACTTCCTTTATCAGTTCCCAGGCTTTATCCACCAATTGTCCGGTTAAATATTCCACATAATAGGAACCGCCCCAGGGGTCAACCGCCTTGGTAATGTTTGTTTCTCCTGCTAAATATATTTGAGTATTGCGGGCTATTCGTGCTGAGTAATCCGTAGGCAACGCAATGGCTTCGTCCAAGGCATTGGTATGCAAACTTTGAGTGCCGCCAAAAACCGCAGCCATGGCTTCTATA
>CAYHCM010000248.1:0-3804 GCA_964355045.1 uncultured Chitinophaga sp.
CCAAAGGTATGAAAGCGCCTCAGGCAGCAGGGGTAATCCATACCGATTTTGAAAAAGGATTTATTCGGGCTGAAGTAATTCATTATGATGATTATATTTTTTATAAATCAGAAGCAGCTTGCCGTGATAATGGGAAACTAAATGTGGAAGGTAAAGAATATGTGGTGCAGGATGGAGATGTGATGCACTTTAGATTTAATGTTTAGGTAAATCCCAAATTCCAAATTTCAAATTCCAAGATTTGACCTTTCTTGAAATTTGGAATTTGGAATTTGAAATTTAGAATTTTCAATTATCATACGGCCGTCAAAAGACCAAACATGATTTTATTTTTACTATAAGTTAGTCCATATTGCTGCAATATTCTAAATTGCCGGACTTTTTGAAATATCTATGAGAATCTCAATAATACCAATAGCCATGAAAATTAAGGGTTCCGCCTTAGTGGGAAGCCATAATCATAAAACAGTAAAATACAGATGAAACCTGGCAGAACCCTTCATGTAGTTGCATTTGATGTTCCTTTCCCGGCAAACTATGGAGGCGTTATTGATATTTATTATAAAATAAAAGCATTGCATGATGCAGGAATTACGATAATCCTTCATTGTTTTGAATACGGGCGGAACCCTTCACTTCAGCTTTCCCAGCTTTGTAAAAAGGTATATTATTACCCCCGAAAAACATTTAAGAATTTTTTATACGGCAATATTCCATACATAGTGGCCTCCCGTGATTCAGATGAACTCTTAAAAAATTTATTAAAAGACCATCATCCCATATTATTTGAAGGACTTCACTCCACAATTTTTTTAAAACATTTGGCTTTAAAGCATAGATTTAAAATTGTAAGAACGCATAATGTTGAGCACGACTATTACCGTCATCTGGAAATGGTGGAAAAGAATTTTTTTAAGCGCTATTTCTTTAAACTGGAGTCAGAAAAACTTAAAAAATACCAGGCTGTGCTAAAACATGCCGATTTAATTTGTGCCATTTCTCCTAACGATACAGCCTATTTCAAAAAAAAATACGGTAAAACATTGTTTATACCTGCATTTCATGGCAATGAAGAAGTAGAAATAAAAGCAGGACGAGGTGATTATATTTTATATCACGGCAATTTAGCGGTTGGCGAAAATCACGAAGCGGCACTGCTATTGATTAATGAAGTATTTTCAAAGCTTAAACTACCTTTTATTATTGCCGGTTCAAATCCTAAAAAGGAGCTAAAACAACTCGTTGCCAATTACGAACACATCCAATTAATAGCCGATGGCAATACCAAACAAATCCATGATTTAATAAATAATGCCCAGATAAATTTGCTTTATACAGCGCAGGATACAGGTATAAAATTAAAATTATTAAATGCACTTTTTACCGGCCGGCATTGTATTGTTAACCATAAAATGGCTGACAATACAGGGCTTGAAGAACTTTGCCATATAGCAAACAATTCGTCACAATTTATTAAATTGACTGAAAAATATTGGAAAGAACCTTTTCATGAAGAAGAAAAATTGAAACGAATTGATTTTTTTAAAGATAAATTCAATAATAAAAATACGGGGATTGAACTTATCAATGCCATATCATTCACTCCTTCTGAATCAGAGCTATCCATTAAGCGGGCATTTAAACCAGCCCTATCCAAACCCAAAAGAGCAAGTGCAACTTTTGGTTCCTTATTTGGTTTTTTACCGTTTTAGTTTTTTTTAAAAAATAATAGTATTTCTAAATACTATTTATAGATTTGTTTAACCAAATAAATTTGCTATGAAAAATAATTTTTTACTTTGTCTGTCAATTTCATGTTTGTTTTTAATTTTCTCTGGGTGCGATACAACAGAAGACAAGCTCGATCCGGGAAAGACATCATGCCAAATCGAAAGTTTTAAAACGGGGCAATTTTTAATTTCATATGAATACGATGCGCAAGGTCGGATAAGTAAACAAAATGTATTTGATGAAATTAATACCACCAATGATTATCAAACGTATAATTATTCTGTTATTGGCAAGGTTTTTATTACCAGCAAGTCGGGATTATATAAATCGGAAATAACCCTGAACGCCAAAGGAGATGCCCAAAAGCAAAAAGAAACTTACTTTGCAAGCCTTAATCCCGACATAATTTCAGTGGTTAACGAAACGGATTATACCTACGATGGGGCAGGTTATTTAACCAATGAAAAATTAACCACCACTACGGGGGGAAATTCTTATATTCATTTGTATGATTATAAATTTATTGATGGATTATTGGTACAAAGTATAAGTAAACCGGATGCAGGTACTGAAATTACATATAATTATACCTTTACAAATACACCAAATGATTTAGCCAAATTTGAACAATTAGCCGATTTTGAAGGCTTAAAAAGCAAATATCTTGTAAAAACAAAAGAAGAAATTTACAAAGGCAGCACTCCGGTTATGTATAACTATGCCTATGCCAAAAATGCAAATGGAAATACCTCCACTCAAACTATAACAAGTATAGGTAAGGCTGATGTAGTAAGCACTCTCAATTGGAAGTGTAAGTAATAGAGAGCAACAGTATTAATTCATTCTGTTTATGATTCGTCTTTGGTGGTTCTAATCAATCCTATACCTGAAACAAAAAATACGGTTCCTAAAATGCCATAAATTACAAGCGTTTTTATATCCTTATTACTGTCACCTGAGGAATTTACAAAAAGAACTGCTGTGTAAATAAGTCCAACAATCCCAAGAATGGTAAGTATGGTTCCAAAAATTCGTTTAATATTCATGTTTGGGTTATGAGGAAATTAATATGGAACAAATGTAGATTGTTTGAAAACTTTAATACTTACATAATCATTTAAAATACTTGCGTAATTCACACGCGAGTAAGCTTGTTTTGAAAAGAATTTAAGGAATACGGGCTTAGTTCGATTTAATAAACGTCAACAGATTACTTTCAAAAATACAGGCCGGAGAAATTACTTTTTCATTTAAGTTTATCGAATTACCATAGCGTTCCTGCATTTTCTGTTTCACAATTTTACTTGTCAAATCAAATTCGCCCAAAGTTTGAAGCCGGCCAATTTCAATACCGGTGGCTCGTTGATATATTTTCCAGATAAGTTCGGAGCAATAAATTTTATCATCCGACCAATCAAAATATAAATCATAATTTTTGCTGTTAAATTCTTCACCAACTTGTTTCATTTTAGAAATGATATTTGGGGTTAAAATTTCGTCGGCATTTTTCAATCTCTTAACAACGTAATGACCGTTTTGGCCACGTTTTATCCATTCGTTAAGTGGAGTTTTGCTTACAGGTTGTATGGCCTCAAATACAAAATAGTCATTTCCTTGTTTATAGATAATTCCACAATGCGAGTATTTTGATTTTGTGGCCAATTGTATAGCCTGACTTTGGGAGGAAAGGGAAGTTTGAAAAATAAGATCGCCATTTTTTAAACTATCTTTTCCAGTTTTTTCTAATGTGTTTTTATTTTTTTCAGGCTGATTATTGCTTGGTTTTAATTTTATTAAAATAAAAAATGCACCAGAAATTATTAGGAAAATTAATAAGATTTTGGGGAAATATTTTGAAAATAAGGATTTCATAAATCAATTTAATTTTTGGCCGTTTTTAAGGTTTATAATTTTTTAGAAGAAATCAAAATTCACACCCTGTGCTAAAAAAGCAATATTTTGTTTTAAAATACGATAATTACATAAATTGTTTTATTAAAAATACGATCATGCCTATATAAAATGGCAAGAATAATACGATTAGCCATTTTAATAATTCAGACTTTACATCAG
>CAYHCM010000249.1:0-2260 GCA_964355045.1 uncultured Chitinophaga sp.
ACCACCCATAAACTCACCAAGCAATTCGGACATTTTGTTGCTGCCAGTGAACTTACGTTTGATGTGCAAAAAGGCGAGATTTTTGGGTTTTTGGGGGCTAATGGTGCCGGCAAAACCACGGCTATGCGCATGTTATGCGGTCTTTCTATTCCAACCTCGGGAACGGCTACTATTGCTGGTTTCGATATTTACAATCAAACCGAAAATATTAAAAAAAATATCGGCTATATGAGCCAAAAATTTTCATTATATGAAGATCTTACCGTTATTGAAAATATTAGATTTTTTGCCGGTATTTATGGTTTAACCAATAAACAAATTGATGAAGAAAGCGAATCTCTTTTGGAAAAATTAGGATTAAAAAATGAAAAGAAAAAATTGGTGGGTTCATTGCCTTTGGGTTGGAAACAAAAATTGGCTTTTTCGGTAGCCGTTATTCATCAGCCAAAAATTGTTTTTTTGGATGAACCTACGGGAGGAGTTGACCCTATTGTTAGGCGGCAATTTTGGGATTTGATTTATGAAGCTGCCGATAGCGGAATTACAATATTTGTTACCACACATTACATGGATGAAGCCGAATATTGCAACCGGATTTCGATGATGGTGGATGGGGTAATAAAAGCATTGGATACCCCGGCTAATTTAAAAAATAAGTACTCAGCCGATTCAATGGATGATGTGTTTTATGAATTGGCAAGAGGGGCTAAAAGAAAGGCGGATTAAAAAATGAAAAACAATGACTATTTAAAAAATAAATTTTCAATAATCAATATTCAATGAACAATTTTCAATACCTAACGGATGCCCTTATTGATTGCGAAGCCAAATGAACATTGAAATTTGAGCATTGATTATTGATCATTTGATAAAAGTTATAAATTAAAAATAAACCCATTAAAATCATAAAGAACCAAAATTAATAATTAAATGAAACAGTTTTTTGCCTTTATAAAAAAAGAATTTTATCATGTGTTTCGCGATCGCAAAACGCTGTTGATGTTGTTTGGGATACCCGTAGTTCAGATTGTGCTTTTTGGATTTGCTTTAACCAATGAAATTAAAAATTCGCGAATTGTGGTTTGCGATTATTCAAAGGATATAGCAACCCAACGAATAATTAATAAACTGGAACAAAGTGAAAATTTTGAAATAGAGCAATCTCTGTTAAGTCATGCGCAGATAGAAGATGTTTTTAAAAAAGGGAAAGTAAAATTAGCCATTATTTTTCCTGCCAATTTTAATCACGATTTATCTCATCTTGGCCAGGTTGGTATTCAGATTATAGCCGACGCTTCCGATCCAAATACCGCTACTGCCCTTACCAATTTTGCCAATTCAATTTTGTTAAGTTATCAGCAGGAATTATTAAAAACTGGTTCGGTTCCATTAACTATTATTCCCGAAATACGAATGCTCTATAACCCCGAATTAAAAGGCGCTACCAATTTTGTGCCCGGTGTAATGGCCCTCGTTTTAATGTTGGTGTGTGTATTGATGACCTCTGTTTCCATCGTTCGCGAAAAGGAACGGGGAACTATGGAAATTTTATTGGTTTCGCCTTTCAATCCTATTATGGTTATTATTTCCAAGGCGGTTCCCTATTTTTTTCTTTCTATTATTAATCTTTCCGTTATTCTTTTGCTCAGTGTTTTTTTGCTTGATATGCCAATTAATGGAAGCATTGCCTTGCTATTTGGCGAAAGTTGCCTGTTAATCATTACTGCCCTCGCTGCCGGATTGCTTATTTCTACCTCTACCGATTCGCAACAAGCCGCTATGCTAATATCTCTTATGGGCATGATGCTTCCCATCATGTTATTTACGGGGTTTATGTTCCCTATCGAAAATATGCCCTGGCCTTTACAGGTGATTTCTAATATTGTTCCTACCCGGTGGTACTATTTTATAGTAAAATCCATCATGATAAAAGGCCTTGGATTTTCGGCCATTTGGAAAGAAACCCTTATTCTGTTTGGTATGACCGTGTTTTTTCTTTTTGTAAGTTTCAAAAAATTTAAAGTACGATTAGCATGAGAACGTTGAAATTTTTGTTACGAAAAGAATTCAGACAAATATTTCGCAATAAATCTTTGCTCCCTCTGATTTTTATGATGCCCATTATCCAATTATTGATAATGCCCTTGGCAGCGGATTACGAAGTAAAAAATATTAATATTTCCATTGTTGATCACGACCATTCCTCCTACTCGCGCCTGTTGGTTTCCAAAATTACATCCTCCGGATATTTTAAACTTTC
>CAYHCM010000249.1:2360-3761 GCA_964355045.1 uncultured Chitinophaga sp.
ACCTATACCAATTGGTTTAATCCTACCTTGAATTATTCTTTTTTTATGGTACCCGGAATATTGGCTGTGTTGGTAACTATGGTTGGCGCTTATTTGTGTTCCTTAAATATTGTAAAGGAAAAAGAAATCGGCACCATCGAACAAATAAATGTGACTCCAATAAAAAAATATCATTTTATATTGGGAAAATTGATCCCCTTTTGGATTATAGGAATCTTTGTGTTTTCCATAGGGTTGCTTTTGGTAGCCCGGTTTGTTTATGGCATTATCCCGCTTGGGAGCCTTGCCTTATTATACGGGTTTCTCTCCATTTATCTTATAGCCGTATTGGGGCTGGGTTTGCTCATCTCAACCTATAGCAATACCCAGCAACAGGCTATGTCGGTGGTATTTTTTTTTATGGTTATTTTTATTTTAATGAGCGGTCTTTTTACATCTATTGATAGTATGCCTCATTGGGCCAGAATAATTGCCAAATGCAATCCGGTAACCTATTTTATTGAGGTATTGCGAATGATTGTTTTAAAAGGAAGCGGTTTTAATGACCTGAAAACCCATTTTTTAATAATGATTGGGTTTGGAATTTTTTTTAATAGC
The DNA here is from genome assembly GCA_964355045.1 of uncultured Chitinophaga sp. Lineage (GTDB taxonomy): Bacteria > Bacteroidota > Bacteroidia > NS11-12g > UBA9320 > JABWCE01. The sequence goes on from CAYHCM010000249.1 coordinate 2,958, forward strand.
TGGGCTATTTTTAATTATAAAAAAACGAGTAATTGATGCACTGTCGAAAGGATGTTTTAGTCAGCATTCCATTACCTTTGCCTTAAATTTCCAATAAAAAATTTACTCCTTCTTGTTCTCCCTAAAAAACCATCCTTTTGCCGTAGAAGCTTTTTTCGAAAGCTCGTTGGTATTGACGTTTGCGGTGCCAAAAGATGAATTGAAAAACTTGGTTCCTGAATGTTTGGAATTGGATACATTTGAGGATGCATGGGCCTTTGTAGCTGTGGCCATGGTAAATACAAAACATTTACGACCCAAAGGATTTCCTGAATTTTTGGGTCGTGACTTCTTTTTAACCGGCTACCGCATTTTTGTAAGATACACCACCAATGAAGGCAAACATTTACGGGGTTTGTATATTTTGAGATCGGAAACGAATAAAAAAAGTATGGCTTTTTTTGGAAATATGTTTACCCATTATAGCTATACGGTTACTGATATTTCTTATGTTAAATCACATGATAATATGTCGATTTATTCCAAAAAATCGGAATTAGAAATAGACGTTTTATTAAATAAACCTGAAACCAACCTTCCTGCAAATACACCATTCAAAGATTGGAAAGAAGCACGACGATTTGCCGGACCACTGCCTTTTACATTTACCTATAATCCTGAAACCCGCGAAGTTTTAATAATTGAAGGGGTGAGGCAAAACTGGATACCCAAACCGGTGGAAATTGTAAAACAATCCATCGGGTTTTTAAATGAAAAAAAATTGAAAGGCTTGATTTTGGCCAATGCATTTATCATTGAAAACAT
>CAYHCM010000250.1:0-3750 GCA_964355045.1 uncultured Chitinophaga sp.
TTTTCGCTGGATATCTTTGTAGTAGAAGTCGCCCTTCTGGTATGCCCAAACGTTAGACAGTATATCAGTAAACGACCATGTCGAAAACATTGACCATATTTATTTTATTCTTTCTGACCATACTAACATTTGGTCAGACTAATAAAAAATTAGCTAAAAATAAAAAGGACGACATCACTCAAAAAATTGAAGAGATAAATATACTTCTTAAATATTATGGAACACTTTCGCCTTTTTCAGACAATGATAATAGGTTTGATTTGATTGATTCAATTGGTAATAGCATTACAACTCGACTTTTAATAATTCTGAACGACAAAAGAATAATCAATTACCCAATCGAAACACTTCTCTATCAAAATGAAATTTCTATCTCAAAATCAAATGACAATAAAATATTCTTTTTTTCAATAGACGAGAAGACTGGAGGTTCATACAGGACAAGCAAAACTATCATACATTATAGACTTTTAAATGGGATGGTAAAAGCTGATTATTTTGGAGGAGAAAAGTCAGAAGCCCTTGCGACTTCGACTTATGGAAACGTCTATTTGCTTGACAGTGTAGAACAAAAATATTTTGTAATTGGAGGGGTGCAAACTTGCAATACGTGTAATGCATCTTTAGCCATTACTATAAAACTCGATTCAGTATCATATCAAACAGACCTAATTGCTCAATATGACGGACGATATTATGATTTAAAGGTTTTTGAATATGACAGTATTGAAAAAGTATTTTCTTATGAATATTTCGCAGCAGATAATGACGACTCACTTTATGGAGGTAATAATGATAATAAACAGCTTCAACATAAATACAGAAGTAAATTCAAATATTTGAATGGAGCATTTCTTGAAATTGAAACGTGTGAATTATGGGAAAAAAAATAATGACCGAAACGGAAAGGGTAGCTAATAGCTAAGGTTTCGATGCATTTAAAAAATGAACAATGAAGAATATGTAGTATAGCTTGTCCCGTTTTAACGGGAGAACCATTATCAATTAATAAAAATTTATTTTTTTAGTTCTTAACATCTCGAAATGCTGGATCGTTGCAGACTAAAAACTACATCCTTATAGATTTTACCCCGACCCCGAAGCAATACTGTGAAACCCTTAATTGATGAAATCACCCTGATGCCGAATAATAATTTTTAGGTTTTTGAGTCTTTCACCCTTCGTTTATAAAGTAAACCGACCTATAAAATTCTGGTCTTTAGAATTGGATGAGGTTTATTTTTTTTATCCTAATTTTGAAGAAACAAATTAGGTATGAATATTAAAAGACTTTTGGTTGCCACCGACCTTTCCGAAGCGTCAGATAAATCTTTGCAATGTGCCGTAATGGTGGCAAAAAAATTGAATGCCGAAATTATTTTATTACACATTTTTGAATTGGCCGATGTAGATGAACATTCAAAACAGATGATGGCATCCAACTTTTTAAGTCGTGATATTAAACGACAATTGCAGGAAGCGGTTCAGGATATTGAGAGTAAAGAAGGAATAAAAACGTCATTTCTTACCAAGGAAGGTGAATTGTTTTCATTAATAGCAGAAGCTACCAACGAAACTAATTCTGATATTTTATTTATCGGTACCCATGGCACTCATGGGGTTCAGCATATTACAGGCAGCTTTTTGGCAAAAACTATTAATAATACAAACAAGCCTGCGTGGGTTATACAAAAGCAAACAAGTATTACGCCTTACGAAAATATTTTTGTTTATGTGGATGAATTTCCGGGAGTGGCCTTACATCCTCTAACGCTTGAATTGGCGAAACTTTATAACGCACATCTTCATTTTGTATTTACCGCACCAAACAATGGTTTTGCAGTTTCCGAATTGGTTAATAACCTTAAAAAAACATTGGATAGTGAAAATATTTCTTTCACTTTAAACTTTATCTCTGACGAAGCTGATAAACAAAAGCATTTGTTGGAAATGGCTTCTGTAAAATCTTCGCCTTTAATTATAGTGAACCGCGACGGAAAGGATGCAGATAAACATATACCGGTGCTAACCAATAAAAACCATATTGAAGTAATTTGTCTTTATTAAAAATCAGGGTTCCATTTTCCAAATCACTTTTCCTGACCTGTTTATATAGCCAAAAATACCTTTCTCAATGTAACAGGCTACTGCTCCATCCCAAAATTGCATAGGAAGCAAATAGGAGTAATTGCCAAATATTGTTAAAGGAATAATTTCTTTTCCAGTATGGTCAATAAATCCCCAAAGTTCCTCCAAAAAAGGGCCTTTGGAAACAGCAGCCAATCCATGGCTAAACATTTCAGCACCATTGTATTTTGGCTTGATAATCCAGTTTCCTTTAATATCAATATAACCATAGAGGCTGTCCATTTTGGCTGGTGCCAAGCCTTCCGAAAACTTTCCGATAAAAGCAAATGTGTAATCCAGAACCAATTTTCCGGTTTTATCCATCAATCCGAATTTATCTTCCTTTTGAACTGCCACATATCCGTTACTAAAATTCTTTTCTGAAAAATCATATTCTCCGCCAATTTTCATGCTTGCACCTATTTCAAAAATAGGTTCAATAACCCAATCGCCTTTGGAATTGATATATCCGTATTTATGGCCATCTTTGGATGCCATGCAAAGCCCGTCGCTAAACTCACTCACTTTTTCAAACTGAGGATAAATAACCGTATCGCCTTTGGTATTAATAAATCCATAGGTTGAAAACAAACCTCGCTCCAGCTTAAACCGGGCCAGGCCATCATGAAACATAAATGGTGCTGCATACACCGCTTCTACCACCATTTCACCTTTTGTATTTATTGCTCCCCAATCTTCATCTTCCATCACACTGGCAATTCCTTCATTAAAATTATAGGCTGCCGGATATTTGGCTTTTATTACTTCTTTGCCTGTAATATCAATAAAACCTAAAGCATCTCCAATTTGAACATACGCCAATCCATCATAAAAAAAACCGGCCATTGGAAATTGCGGAGCAATAATTTCTTTTCCTGTGCTATCAATATAACCCCACACTTCTCCTTTTTTAAAAGGGAATAAGGATTGGGAAAACGATAAAATGGAAAAGCTGGAAATTAAGAAGGATAAAATTATTTTTTTCATACCGATCAAATACGTTTAAGCGTGTAAAGGTAAAAATATTGTTTTAAGATTTGACAACTTTTAAAAAGTTGTCAAATCTAACCAAAATTGTAAATTGCATCCTATTATGACAAAGTATTTAAGTCTCTTTTTTTTGTTTATTTGGATAAATGCAAATTCCCAAAATGCTGAACTCCTTGTGCAATTAGGACACAGCGATAGGGTGAAATGCGTTGATTTTTCGGCCGATGGAAAATATATACTTACTGCTGCAAACGACCAGATGCTAAAGCTTTGGCAGATAAATAACGGCATGCTGGTTCGTACATTTCGGGGTCATAAAGGAATGGTATATGATGCAAAACTTAGCCCTGATGGAAAATATATTTACAGTTGCAGTTGGGATGATAAATATTTGCTAAAATGGGATGTTATGAATGGTAAAATTTTAAAACGCTTTACTGAATTTCAATTGCCTGTAACCGGGTTTTCAATAAGCAACGATGGAAGGCTTATAGCTGCCGTTTGCTATGAGGGTATTTTTCTTTTGCGAAGCAATGATTTAGGAATAATAAAAAGAATTTCGGTTATAGTTCCCGGCTTGGTTCAATTTTCTGATGATGATAAATTAATTTATATAGCCAATAAGGAATATCA
>CAYHCM010000251.1:0-3738 GCA_964355045.1 uncultured Chitinophaga sp.
ATGAAATGGCCGGCTATCATAAACCCAAAGGCTAAAACCGAAATTTTATTATTATTTGATATTCCTTCCGAAAGCATCATCTCATTATCAAAACTTTTAAAAAGGGATATGGTTGATTGGCGGGTATGGTTAAAATCCTTAATAATATCCTCCAGTTTTCTTTGATTGGCATTTGCATTTTTTGCATAATTATTTTCATCGAACCCCGGCAATGGGGTTGGGTCTTTTCTGGCAAATCGTAAGGCGCGATAGGCAAAAACTCGTTCGGTATCAGTAATATGTTGAATAATATCTTTCGCTGTCCATTTGTCGGAGGCATAAATTTTGTCCCCCAATTTTTCAATTTTCTCTGCTTCAAATTGAAGCACCGGTATCCCATATTTTTCAATAGCAATAATGACATCTATATCTTCCACCAAATTTATATAGCGGTCAAAATAATCAGGCATTACTTTTATTTCTGATTTTTTCATATAATAAATTGTTTTATGGTTGAAGGCCAAATCTAAAATCTAAAATCGTAAATCTAAAATGTTTTAATCCTCACATACACATGGGTTATATTATTTTTACCGGTGTCACGTTCATCCAATTCCAGTTTATCAACGCTTTTAATAAGTAAAACCAATTTTTTAAACCCATAATTACGAGGGTCAAAGTCGGGTTGTTTTTTAGCCAACAAATTACCAAGATCTCCTAAATAAACCCATCCGTTCTCATCTGCCAAATCATTTATACTTTCATAAATCAGTTTATACAATTTTTTGCCGATTTTTTCGATGTATTCGGGAGGATTTGTTTTCTTTTTTAATTCGTCAACGCTTACCGCAGCTATATCCGGAGTTATGGAATCTTCATTTTTCTTTAATATTTCAATATAAATAAATTTATCACAAGCAGAAATAAATGACATTGGGGTTTTCTTTTCACCCAAACCAAAAACCACCATCCCTCCTTCTCTTAAACGTGAAGCTAAGCGTGTAAAATCGCTATCGCTCGATACGATGCAAAATCCATCTACACGACCTGTATATAAAATATCCATAGCATCAATAATCATGGATGAGTCGGTTGCATTTTTTCCCGAAGTATAGCTGTACTGATGAACGGGAGTGATGGAATGTTCTAATAAAACTTTTTTCCATCCCGATACGGTTGGTTGAGTCCAGTCAGCATAGATACGTTTAAAGGTTGGTGTGCCATATTTGGTTATTTCTTCCAACATTCCCTGAATATTGGCATAAGGTACATTGTCGGCATCTATTAGCACAGCAAGGCGGAGGTCTTTTCGGTTGTCCATAATTTGGTTCGGTTTAAAATTTTATTATTTATTAAAAGAAGTCAAAGGTAACAAAACCATCCTTATTTTGATTTTTGGCCATAAAGCCTATAATAAATATAAACCCAGGCTGGTAGTATGATAAAAGCTAACTGGAAAAATCGGAGCCAATTTAAAAATTTTGGATACACTATAAAAAATGTAATAATACCTACCACCAATAGTGCCATAAACCATAGGAACACCTTCGCCCACGGGCTTTCATAAAATGTTTTTTTACGGTCAATATGTTTTAATTTATTGGATGAATTATGCTTTGAAATATTAATAATTTGCAAATCAGTTTCCGAATTGATTTTATCAATCATTTTTAAAAATTCTTCCTTAAAATTTTTAAAACCTTCCTTGTTTTTTTCATTATTTATTTCCCATGTTTCATTATCCGGTAAATTTATTTCAAGAAATTCAAACTCCTGCAAAGTTCTAAACTGATCCTTTCCGGTTTTATAACTTTTTATTTCATCCCATCTGAAAAATTTGTTTTGCTCATGTTTATTGTATTTATATCTGAGTTTTGGTTTAACATTTCTACTTATACCCTCATTGGTTAGAGTGTATTCAGCATCACCTGTAAACCAATATAAAACTGCATAAATGGAAATAATAAAAACAGGGATCCCAACTATAAAACTGGTGGTAATAGCAATGGATAATAACATCACGGCCATGGATAAAATAGTCATTATTAGTATTAGCCTACCTTTGCCTTTTAAGGTATGAGCGGTAGTTTTATAGATAAAAGGAGATTCCATTTTTTTTAAAAATCTGGGCAGGTCAATTTTTTGTAGCGTACGGTATTAACCGTTCTGCCCTTAGGGTATTTAATGGAATACGAAACCAGATATTTTGCCGTTTCGCCGGCTTTTAAATTTACTTTCCATTGCAATTTTCCGTCTTCTTTGGTAAGGTCGGCTTTTGAAATTTCATTTACATCTACCGATATGTCGCTGTTTGGTGAAAGTGGAACCTGATCGAACAGGTCGAGTGATATATCTTTTGAATTATTATTTCGTATGGAAATTTCATAGGTAAAGGTTTGGTTAATGGTATTTCCTAAAAAGCTTTTACGCGAAAAATCTTTTTTCTTTTCATATTTTAAAACCACTTTTTGATCCCTTCCTAAGGATATTTCAAGTGTGTCATCAGCCAGATGCGGGGCGATGTATGATTCTCCGATAAACGTTTTGCCATAATATACATTAGCCGGACCTTCCACCAAATTGTATTTCTCCCATTCGGTAATGCCACAGGTAAGGTAAGCCAAAGCATCTAATTTGGGTATGGCTATGTACTGATAGCTTGGGTTAAGAGCGATTGAATTTATTTCTACCAAATAGGGTTTTGCATCGGAAGGAATTGTTTTTTTATTTGCAATAGCAAAATTGACAGAGAGTTCGGAAACACTGATGGTTGATTGAGCAGATTTAGCATTTTTTCTCTCTGCAATACCTCCTTGATCACCCTTGTCTCTAACATAATCATACATTTTTTTAGTGTTTATATTTTCATAATTCGAATTAACTTCCTCCAAAATCCATTTTTCCAAAGCCGGATATTGTGCTGTTTTAGATGGGTCTGCTGTTGAAATAGTAAGGTTAATATCTTTCCAATCAACCCCGGTATTATTAACCATTTTGGCATGATAAACCAGAGAAACAGGTTTGCTGATGTCGGTTATTTTAATATCGTAATAAGGTGCCCAGCCGCAATCGGTTACAAAATATCTAAGTTCAAATGTCTCTTCGGCTTTTTCGCTTAATACGGTTGCATAAACAAGGGTATTGTTTTTTAAAAAACCTGCTTCCAGTGCTATTCTTTTTTCATTAAGCAATCCTAATAATTTATTTTGCTCCAGTTCAGTTTGTTGTGCCGAGACTAATAATTTATAAATATTGGCTATTCGGAGCCTGTAAAAATCAATGGCTTTTTGAAGTTCAATATTACTAACTCCTGTGTTTACTCCACCAATTGAATTATTGGCATCCAACATTATTTTTTCGCTGTTGTAAGCTGAGATGCTATAAGCAGTTTCCATTTTTTGTCGGGTTATTAATTCTATCGAATCCAAAATAGATTTATAAACCTTATCCTGCTTCCATAGAGTCATATCTGTTTTGCCGGTAGTAAGCGAAACCACTTTGGCTTCAGCTGAAAATTGAAGCAGTAAAACTTTGGGATCCATGGTTCGGGCTATGTTGGTAAAAACAAGTTTATTGATTCCCTTGTTCAAAGATATATTTCCGGTTTCGGTAATCATGGCGCCAAGTGAGTAAAGGGTTACGGAAGATAAGTCGCCTTTAATTTTTTTAGATTCCTGAGCAAAACCGGTGCTGAAAACTAAAGTACAAATAAATAGGTTGATGTGTTTCATGGTATTTTGGATTAATATTACTTTTATT
>CAYHCM010000252.1:0-3667 GCA_964355045.1 uncultured Chitinophaga sp.
GAAAACTCACCGGTTTTTACATTATCAAAATTAATCCCAAGTTTGTCATTATATAATTTTTGCATATTGGGCATAATCCCAAATACACCAATACTTCCGGTTAAGGTATATGGATGGGCCACAATGGTATCAGCAGGCGATGCCATATAATAGCCACCGGAGGCGGCCACTTCGGCCATCGAAACAATCAGTATTTTTTTGGCTTTTAATAATTCTAATTCACGCCAGATTACATCGCTTGCTTGTGCGCTTCCACCGGGCGAATTAATACGAAGAACCACTGCTTTTATTTTATCATCTTCCCTTAGTTTCCGTATAAGGTCCGAAAATTTTTCACTTCCAATCTGATCTTTTTCACCCTTGCCCATCACTATTTCGCCATCGGCATATACTATCGCAATTCTATCTTTCCCATGTCCCTTATAGTTTTTTAATGTTTCCCGGTATTTATCAAGGGTTATAAAATGTATATCCTTTGTTTGTTTATCTTTTAATCCAAGCTTATTTTTTATCTCCTCCAATACCTCATCCTTATAACTGAGCTTATCAACCAAACCATATTTTACAGCATCTTCAGTAGTTCTTGCCAACCATTTATTTGCTATTTCTTCCACTCTTGCCGGCGTCATATTTCTGCTTTCTGCAATATTTTTACCAAGGTTATTCATTATGGAATGAAGATATTCGTCAATTTGCTTGCGGTTTTCATCGCTTAGTTTATCTAAAATAAAAGGCTCCACGGCTCCTTTAAATTTTCCATGCCTGATCACCTGCATTTCAACACCCAATTTTTCCAAAGCATTTTTAAAAAATGTAACATTGGCTGATAGCCCGTTAAACATAACTTCACCTTCAGGATTCAAATATATTTTATCGGCTACCGAAGCCAGATAGTATGTGTTTTCATAATAATAATCGCCGTAGGCATACACAAATTTCTTCGACTTTTTAAAATCAAGAATGGCTTCCCGTATTTCTTCAATCTTGGCAAAACCGGCTCCGATAAAATTGAGATCTAAAAAAATTCCTTTTATGTTTTCGTCGGTTTTTGCTTTTTTGATTGAAGCCAAAATTTCATTTAATCCAATAGCTTTGCCCACATTAGGCGACATTCCTCCAAAAAGATTAAACGGTTTTTCAACCTCCTGATCGTTTATGTTATAATTAAATGTGAGTTTTAAAACCGAATTTTTTTCTACAGTTACTTTATCGCCTGATGAAAAGACCGATACTACCACTACAGTTACCAAAATAAAAAGGAGAAAAATAATTATGTATGCGGTAATGGCCGCCAATACGAATTTGAAAAATTGTCTCATGTGATATATTACTAGATTTGTTTTTTATTAAACTCCCTGGTTTCCGAAAACCCCCTGGAGGTTTATATATGTTGGGCAAAGTAACAGCCTCATTATATCAAGGAAATTTCTATATCGTTCAATCATAAATTTATTTCGGTAAAAACAAAACACGGAGAAATAGAGATAAAAGAGTTTCACTGAGTTTGTTAAAAAGTAGAGGTATATAAATCTTCTTTTTTCTCCGTGTTTCTTCGTGTTCTCCGTGTCTCAGTGTTCCCCTGTCCCCGTGTTTTTTCCTAATACGAAAACCTCAAGGCCAAATAAATATTCCTTCCGGAACCATTAATGCCCGAAGCAAAAACCCGGTAATTGGTATCCAAAATATTTTCGATACCTCCCTGTACCACCATGTTTTTAGGCAATTTGTAAGCCAGTTTGATATTAAAGGTCATCCAGGTAGGAATACCTCCGGGGGGTGCATATTGCTCGTTATCTTCACCACTGCCCGAATAATATTTTATATCTTTTTTACCGTTAAACATCACAATTCCTTCTAAGGTTAATTTTTTAATAATTTGACTATATCCCAAATTAGCCGTAACGGGAGAAATATGATCCAAAGGCTGATTGGTGGGAGTAGAAGTAACGGTTCCTTTGGTAAAACTGAAGTTTGCGTAAAGCTGTGAATTATCTGAAAGATTAGCATTAATACTTGCCGAATACCCAAAAATTATAGCATTAGCAGAATTTTTACTGGCATAAACTTTACTCATTTTACCATCATAAAGTACTGAGTCATTTCCATTGAGTTGTGCGGCATTGGTGGTAATGGCATTTTTAAAATTTGTGTACCAAAAAGATGTCTCAATCCTTACCGATTTGGCAGGTTTGTAGCTAACCCCTAATTCGTTGGTAAGAGTTTGTTCAGGTTTTAAATCAGGATTTGGAATAATTACAGTACCTTTTTTTGTATCAAAAATTTTGGAAAGGTCATCAATATTAGGAACCCGGTAACCCGATGAAGCCTGATAAGAAAGTTTTAAATTTTTGAACGGATTATAAATAATTCCCAGAAAGGCGGATCTGGTCATGTTATTTTGTTCAACTGATGTTACCGGTAAATTAAAAAAAGAATTATCTTTAATGGATGATTTTAGGGATGAAATTCCAATTCGTAATCCATCGTTTAGTATAATTTTTGAAGAAAAATTATAGGTATTTGTAAAATAAATAGCATTGTGGTTCAACGAATTTTTTCCATCGGGATACCTTGAAGCAAGCGGAAATTCCTGATAAGAGTAAATATTTGAGCTAAATGCAGTTGATTTCAATTTATTGGCCTGACCATCCAATCCGAACCGGAATTTACTTTTCTTAAAGTTTTTTTGAAAATCAAGATTATAGCCAATTACCCCGACATCTTCAATTCGGGTGTTTAAAATACTGTCATCAAATTTTCGGGTCATACGGCTTTCCTGAATCCGTTGACTGCTAACACCAAAATGAATACTGTTAAACCCGAATTTTTGTTTAATATTTAAATCATAAGCCAACAAACTTCTGGTTTGCGGGCCATAATACCATTCAGCAAATATTGGTTTTTCATTTTCAATTTCGGTAAGTCTGTCGTATCGCGGAATATTTGAAGAATTGGAATATTGAATATTCAAAAGATGTTCCGTTTTTTTATTTTGTTGAAATAAAAATTTTTGCATCAAATCTATTTGTGTGTATCCGCTTTGGGTTTGTAAATACTTGTTATCATTAGCCACTACAGCATCTTTGCCATTTATATGTTGAGCATAAATTTTTCGGAGGCCATAGGCCGAATCATAAAAAAAGTTTTTGTTTTTCCCCATTTTCAAGTCGTCAAATTTGTTGTAGCTAAGTGAGGTTAAACTTGCAAATTTTTTAAAACCCAAATTAAAATTAAGGTTGGTCGAATTGCCCTTATTGGCCGATGAATATCGTTTCATGGCATGTATGGTAAGCACTTTTTTACCGGTTAAATCAAGCATTGGTTTTTTGGTAATAAAATGAATGGTTCCGCCCAAAGCATCGCTACCATAAACGGTGGATGTAGGCCCGAAAAATACTTCCACTTTTTCCAACATACTTGGGTCGAGGGTTACTATATTTTGCAAATGCCCACCCCTATATAGGAGGTTATTCATTCTTACCCCATCTACTACAAGCAAAATCCTGCTGGCTTCAAAGCCTCTGATAATAGGACTTCCGCCGCCTTGCTGGCTTTTTTGAACTACTATTTGCCCGGTGTTGGCTATTATATCGGCACTGGTTTGCGGATTGTCAAAATGTATTTGTTTAGCAGTAATCACTGTAATTTGTGAAGCTACCTGCCTTTT
>CAYHCM010000253.1:0-3540 GCA_964355045.1 uncultured Chitinophaga sp.
TTCGGAAAGTATATACCTCCAATAAACTTTATTGATTTGAAAACCCGCTTGTTTTTAACTGCAAAGTTTTAAAATTCCACCAGAAGCAATTCCACACCTATCAACTTTCCCTTATCTTTTTCTCAATCAAACTGGTAAAAGACCCCTGTAAAAGTCAAAGCTAAAAACTATGTCAATCGCTATCACGTTGAATTCTTTATTTTTACGGAATGGATAAAAATCTCTTTGTAATTACAGTATGCAATGGAGGAGGTAAAACTAAAGCATCGTTTACTATTTTACCGGAGAATAATAAGTTGGTAAACAAATTTATGGAGAAAGGTTATGCAGTTTCAAAAATTGAAAAGATGAGCAATCTGTTTTATATTCGCAAAACGCTTATATAAGTAATGGGAATTTAATATTGGCGCCACTTATAAACAGTTTGAACCGCTCACCGGAAAACAAAAGTGATAAAATTATTAAGCAATTTATTTCATTGGCAAACCAATACAGGTAAGGATAAAAAGCCGAGAAAGCTTCATTAAGTGAAATTATACAGATATTTGCATTAGCATGTCATTGAAATCAACGTGATAGTTTTAAAACATTATTGACAAATGAAAAAAGAACAAATAACCGAACTCTTTGAGAAATTCCAAAATGCCTGTTACATCCTTGAAGGCATCGAGTGTTGGAGTGCAAGGGAATTACAGGAAATTCTTGGTTACACTAAGTGGGAAAACTTTTCCAAAGTAATTGACAAAGCAAAAACATCTTGTGAAACCAGTGGTGTTGCAGCTAAGAACCATTTTCCTGATGTCAGGAAAATGGTTGTCATAGGTAGCGGAACGCAACGACCAATTGAAGATATTGCTTTGACAAGATACGCCTGCTACTTAATTGCACAAAACGGTGACCCTGCAAAAAGCGAAGTGGCTTTTGCTCAAACTTATTTTGCAGTGCAAACAAGGAAGCAGGAAATTATTGAGCAGCGATTACTTGATGTTGCCAGAGTTGCAGCCCGTGAAAAACTTTCTAAATCTGAAAAGAAACTTTCGGGAATTATTTATGAAAGAGGAGTTGACGGTAAAGGTTTTGCAATCATAAGAAGCAAAGGCGATGCTGCTTTGTTTGGTGGGTTCAGCACTCAGGATATGAAAAAGAAATTGAAAGTGCCTGACCGCAAACCATTGGCTGACTTCCTTCCAACGCTTACTATCAAAGCGAAAGATTTTGCAACCGAACTCACCAGCCATAATGTGTTGGAGAAAGATTTGAAAGGCGAGCAATCTATTTCAAAAGAACACATTGATAACAATCTTGCGGTAAGAAAAATACTGAAAGAAAGAGGTGTAAAACCCGAAGCTTTGCCACCTGCTGAAGACATTGGCAAACTGAAAAGAAAACTAAGCAGCGAAGAAAAAAATGTATTGAAGGATGTTATAAAAATCAGTAAGAAGTAATAAGAGAGACCTATGAAAATCTCCTTTTAATGGCAGGATGCTCGACTTGGGAAAAACTTCAGCCTCGTTTACAATCTTAACAGAGAGTATAATTTGTAATGATAAAATACAGCCTTTTTAAAAAAAATACGAATATGAAACCTGGCTGATTCAAGTCACAAATGCCCCCTTATCTTTTTCTCAATCAAACTGGTAGAATACCCTTCCAAAAAATCAATGGTTAACACCTTACCACCACTGGTCATAATAATATCATATCCCACAATTTCTTCCGGTTTGTAATCAGCTCCTTTTACCAAAATATCAGGAACCAAGACTTTTAATAATTCGTAAGGCGTGTTTTCTTTAAAAATTATAACGGCATCTACACACCCCAAAGCAGCTATTATTTCAGCCCGTGAATTTTCATCCTGAATGGGTCGGGATGGATTTTTTATAGTGGCAACTGAGCTGTCGGAATTTACTGCTACTATAAGTTTAGTACCCAACGCGGCAGCTTTATTTAAATAATCCACATGGCCCCGATGCAAAATATCAAAGCAGCCATTGGTAAATACCACCGTTTCGCCTTTCGTAGCCCAGGTTTTTCTTAATTGGGATAAGGCTTCAAGGGATACTATTTTTGATTTATAAAACATCGTCCATTGTTACTTTTTTTCGCAATTTATAACTAACCATTACCATACTTATTAGCCCAATTACAAAAATCATGATCATTTGCGCAGCATGGCTAATCGTGGCATAGGTAATGCCTTCTTTTTCGGTAACACCAAACAATACCAAACCTAAACCTACCAGATTATGATATACCCCAATTCCTCCCGGTACAGGCAAAATAACTGCTACGGTTCCTAAAAATAAAACTATCAAACCGGCCTGATAACCCAGGTGTGCCGTAGGCTGATAGGAGAAAAAAGTAAAATAAGCCATGGCAAAATACATGCTCCATATAAAAATGGAATGGGCAATAAATAACCATGGATTTTCAAGTTTTAAAACACTTTTTATCCCTTCCATAAATCCTTTGGCAATATTGGATGCCTTTTTATAAATAGTCAGGTTTTTAATTTTATTACGCAAAAAATAAGTTGCCAAGGCGGTAATAATTACTACCCCTAAAATAATAAATTTTAAAGGAAAGCCCCCTTCTGAATTGTTTTCAAACATGGGGTAAATGCTTTTCTTTAAAAACCCGTCTAACAAATCGAATTGTGAAACAAAAATAAAAAGAGTTACAATCAGGGTAATTATTAAATCTATAACCCGTTCGATAAACACGGTTCCGAAAAGTTTTTCTACCGGTATTTTATCTGTTTTTGCTAAGGCTGCACATCGGGTAACTTCACCCAAACGCGGAACCAGATTGTTTGAAAAATAACCAATCATTACCGCATAAAAGGTGTTCCAGTTATTGGCCTTGTACCCTAAAGGTTTTAATAATAAATTCCATCTCAAGGCCCTACTGGCATGGGCTAATATGCCGCAAATCATGGCAATCAATATCCATAAATAATTGGCATGTTTTATTTCCTCAAGCATTTTTTTGAGGTCCATATTTTTAAATGCCCAGCCCAAAAGTGCTAACCCCAAACCAAGGAAAAGTATAAATTTAAGAATATTTTTAAAATTAAATTCCATTTAGATTACAGAATTGTCGGGGCCTACAAAGGCAAGAAATGGTTTAAATATTTTGGCTTCTTCAAAATCCATATGGGCAAACGATATGACGATTATAATATCACCTACCTGAGCTTTGCGGGCAGCAGCCCCGTTAAGGCACACAATTTTACTTCCACGTGTTCCCTTAATAATATAGGTTTCCAAACGTTCTCCATTATTGTTATTTACCACCAACACTTTTTCACCTTCTATCAGGTTGGCAGCATCCATTAAGTCTTCATCCAACGTTAAACTCCCCACATAATGCAACTCCGTTTGGGTAACTTTAACATTATGAATTTTTGATTTTAATATTTCTATTTGCATTTTTAAAGGGCGCAAAGGTAATTTAATTTACGATTTTAGATTTACGATTTTGGATTTTTGAAAATTACGGAATTCAACGAAGAGTATTTTTTGTATTTTTGAAATATGA
>CAYHCM010000254.1:0-3442 GCA_964355045.1 uncultured Chitinophaga sp.
TTTTGTAACAGGCTTAGGTTACAGAGGGATTTCACTTGGCCATAAAACTGAGTCATCAAGCCTTGTATGGCAAACACTCGCATTAAATTTAGGAGCTGAATGGAGCAATTTAAAATTTAAAACCAAATTTTATACCGGATTCAATTTCAACTATGTTTTTGATTTTGGCAAAACCGTTTTATCGGGTGGTACCAGTTCGGGCAGCAGTTATATCAATTTAAGAACTGTTCATAAAATAGTGCCATCTCTGGAGGCCGGTCTTACATTTTCACCACGGCCTTTTATTAATATTACAATTAGAACCATTCAGCCTGTTATACAAAATACAAGCTATGGTAAACCTACTCTTCCCGGTTCATTAAGTTTTGGAATTGAATACCGAATAACAACCCATGATATAAAAAACTGGAAAAATGATACAACTCCATCTTCTGAGAAAAAATTTGCCAAAAACATTAAAGCAGGAACTCTTTATTTTATTGAAGATGGAACCGATAGTTCCCATCGGATTTTTCGGGACAGCCTTGCTAAATATTTTACATTTAGCAAAGTTGGTTTTATAAAAGGAAGTGATTTTAAATCCACACTTCAAGACTTTCAACAGGCACCTGATTCAAACCAAATATTTATTGTTAAAATTGGAAACATCGTTTATAATACGGGCAGAGCAAGCACTCATGGGCTAATAATATATAATTACAAAATGGAAAACCCGGTGCCTGATAAACCATTTTTTGTGCGAAATCTAAGCGGCGATAGCTTTTTTGAAGATCCAATTATAGTTAGGAAAATGATAACCAAACTCAATTACAGGCTTTATAGAATGTATAGTATGTTTTAGGTTGAGGTTGAGGTATTAGATTTGACAACTTTTTAAAAGTTGTCAAATCTTTGGAAAAAGGGTGAGTAATAAATTTGAATTTATATTAACAGGTGAATACCTTTGGGGTAAAATATTACCTATCTTTTTTCTAACACTGCATGAATAAACACACCCCGGTTAAAGGTATATGGAAAGTAATAACGGCATCATCTGTTGGAACCCTCATTGAGTGGTACGATTTTTACATTTTCGGAAGTTTGGCTACTATTATTTCCAAGCAGTTTTTTCCTCAGGATCAAGGTACAGCGGCTCTTCTTTCTACCTTGGCCATTTTTGCAGCCGGGTTTTTGGTAAGACCTTTCGGGGCTTTGGTCTTTGGAAGATTGGGAGATATTATAGGCCGTAAATACACCTTTTTGCTCACCTTGGTTTTAATGGGAAGTTCAACTTTTTTAATAGGTTTAATTCCATCATACGCCACCATTGGATTTGCAGCACCTATTTTGGTTTTAGTTTTAAGATTAATTCAAGGCCTGGCTTTAGGCGGTGAATATGGCGGAGCAGCTACCTACGTGGCCGAACATGCTCCCGTAGGACGTCGCGGATTTTTTACCAGTTGGATACAAACCACTGCCACGTTGGGATTATTTCTTTCCCTTGGGGTCATTTTATTTACCAGAAACACTTTAGGGGTTGAAAGTTTTAATAGCTGGGGATGGCGTATTCCGTTTTTGGTTTCGGCCTTATTGGTTGTGGTATCCATTATCATCAGGCTAAAAATGAAAGAGTCCCCCATGTTCACCGAGTTAAAAAATGAGGGAAAAACATCATCAAATCCCTTAAAAGAAAGTTTTACAAAACCGGAAAATTTAAAAATGGTATTGTTGGCTTTGTTTGGTGCTGTAATGGGGCAAGGGGTAATATGGTACACCGGACAGTTTTATGCCCAGGCATTTATTGAAAACACATGCAAAGTTGATTTTGAACAATCGCGAACCATTATACTTTGGGCTATACTTTTTGCTACTCCATTTTTCGTAGTGTTCGGCACATTAAGTGATAAATGGGGACGAAAATGGATAATGCTTGGCGGAATGTTTTTAGGAATAGTTTGTTATCGGCCCATATATCAAACGTTTTTAAATATTACAAATCCATTAAAAAAAGAAGTGATAACCGCTCAAACCACCGTTAACCGAAAATCTATAATCATCGAAAACACTCAGGATTCCTTAATGAGAACAGATACTGTTAAATATTATTCGGATGGGGCAATTATTAAATTATCTCAGTCCGACACCCTTTATTCCTCAGGAAAAATAGAATTAAAACCTTTATTAAAAATAGAAAAGCGGGTTGGTGACCATGACTATTGGCTTATGGTTTTTTTAGTTTTTATTCAAATATTTTTTGTCACCATGGTTTACGGGCCTATTGCCGCTTTTTTGGTTGAATTATTTCCGACAAAAATTCGTTATACGTCCATGAGTTTGCCTTACCATATTGGCAATGGCGTGTTTGGCGGTTTGGTTCCTTTTATCGGATTATTAATTATTGAATACACCAAAACAAAAGAAAATCCTATTGGCGATCCATTAGCCGGATTGTGGTATCCCATTGGGGTGGCTTCAGTTTGTTTTATTACCGGCACGCTATTTTTGAGTAATAAACATAAAAGGATTTCATGGCCGGTACTAAAACGAATTTTAGGAATTTTGCTAATGCTTTTGGGACCTTTGGTTATTGGGTTACTCATGTATTTTGCCAACCACAAAATATCTCTAAGCACAGCTACTTTTAATGATATTTTGCAATGGAGCATTATCATCGGGATTTTTACACCCGTTGCCATTGGGATGTTTATTTTCGGGAGGTATGCGTTTAGGGGGGAGTATGATAAAATAGAGGAAAACATTTAGCCGAAAGGATTTCAAACTTTTACAATAATGACAAACAAACTTGGCAAAATCTTAATAAATCAAAAGTCTGGTAAAGAGCCATTGACATTCAACAATCGTGAAACAGGATTGAAACTTATTGACTTTTGGCAGTGGAGCGTTTCAGATTTAATCAGTAATGCAACTCGCGGGAGACTTGCTGAATTTATAGTAGCTTCTGCCTTAAATATTGATTTAACAATTATACGTGATGAGTGGGACGCGTATGATTTGAAAAGTCCTGAAGGTATTAAAATTGAAGTTAAATCTGCCTCATATATACAAACATGGAATCAGAAAGATTTTTCAAAAATTAATTTTTCAACTAAAACAAGTGTTTTTTGGGATAGTGAAACTTTCACCCAATCCGAATCTAAAAGGCATGCTGATATTTACGTCTTTTGTTTATTAAAACACCAAGTCCAAGAGACGCTTAATCCAATAAAATTAGACCAGTGGGAATTTTATGTTGTTTCTACTTCGACACTAAATAATTATAAACGAAGCACTAGTTCAATAACATTAAAGTCCTTGCAAAATTTGGCATCTCCCGTAAACTATGACGAACTAAGAAAAACAATATTATATCTTTATGAAAACACCTCTTCCGTCAACAACTCCAATTAATAAAAAAAACCTACCATATAACTTGGCTACGAATTGTTGATTGAAACTTTTGGCT
>CAYHCM010000255.1:0-3435 GCA_964355045.1 uncultured Chitinophaga sp.
GCCTTTACTTTAAAAGCACCTTCTGATAAATACATGACCAAAAACGGCAAAGTATCTTTCTTTTCGCATACCGATATGGAAGATATAAAAGGCGATAATAATAAGGTGGCAAGTGTGCTCGACAGTAAAACAGGTAAAATGCAAATTGAAGTTCTTATTAAATCGTTCGTGTTTAAAAAAGCCTTAATGGAAGAACATTTTAATGAAAATTATATGGAATCAACCAAGTTTCCTAAAGCGAAATTTGATGGTAAAATAGACGATATTAAAGCAATTAATTTTGGTAAAGACGGCACTTATACTTCTACTGTTAGTGGCAATCTTACCATGAAAGACAAAACCAACGCGGTAAAAACAACCGGAACCTTTACCATAAAAGGTGGCCAGTTGAATGGCAAAGCTGTTTTTAAAGTAAAACTTACCGACTACAATATTGAAGTGCCAAGTGTAGTAAAGGAAAAAATTGCCAAGGAAATAGAAATTACGGTTGATCTGGATTATACCCCTTTTAAATAAATCTAAAACGTGAAAATAAAAATTTTGATAATCCTTCTGTTAAGCGGGATATCAGTCATTACAAACGCCCAAAATGATACCACCGATTTGATGAGCCTTTTAGGGGGTGATGAAGAAGAAATAAATCATACAACGGCTACCTTTAAAACCACCCGGTTAATGAATGGCCACAGTGTCGAAAATCAGGCTGCCGGGGTTTTAGATTTTCGTATTCATCATCGGTTTGGTGATATAAATGGAGGAACCTACGAATGGTTTGGATTAGATCAGGCCAATGTTAAAATAGGGCTGGATTATGGAATTACCCGCTGGCTTATGATTGGGATAGGACATACCAACGTTGATAAAACCTACGATGGCTTTATTAAAGCAAAACTTTTGAGGCAAAGCAGCGGTAAAAAAAGAATGCCGATAACGCTTACCTATCTTGCCGGTTCGGCTTACACCAATTTAAAATGGCAATATCCTGACCGTAACAATTATTTAACATCACGGTTTTCTTTTACCCACCAATTGCTCATCGCCCGAAAATTTAGCAATACCACCTCAATCCAATTAATGCCTACCTTGATTCACCGCAATTTAATTGATTCATTAAAATATAAAAATGATGTGATTGCATTAGGAATTGGCGGAAGGCAAAAACTCACACAACGCCTGTCCATCAATGCCGAGTACTATTTTGTACTTCCAAACCAAATAAACGAAATGTATAAAAATAGTTTATCCTTAGGTTTTGACATTGAAACGGGAGGCCATGTTTTTCAACTTCATTTTACCAACTCACGTGGTATGACCGAAGCCCAGGCCATTACCCAAACCATAGGCGATTGGCTAAAAGGTGATATACGATTCGGGTTTAATATTTCAAGGGTTTTTACCTTGAGGGAAAGAAAGTAAATTTTAATTTTTCCGTTGCTTTGTAAAATCATATACTTGCTAAAGGCAAATATGGCAATGGTATAATCTGAATTTTTGGTGTTGAAATATCCTCGTTATTAGTATTTAAATTCCTAATAACACGATTATGAACTCACAATTTAAAAAATTTGTAAAAGTTGCATTTTTAGTAAGTGCACTTAGTTTTGGCAATATTTGCCTATCGCAATCAACCGGACAAATTAAAGGAACGGTCATTGATAAAAAAACAAAAGCGCTTTTGTCATATGCTACCGTTGTAATAAAAAAATATGGTATAGTAAGGGGTTCCACACTTTCGGATGAAAATGGTAATTACCTAATTAAATCAGTTGATTCAGGGTACTATGATTTGGAGGTTATTTATATTGAATATAAAAAAAGTATAATAACCAATGTTAGCATAGATAGTGGCTGTATAACTACTTTAAATTTTGAATTAGAATTAAGCGACACAAAATTTATTATCGACTGCGAATGGCGTATTCAATGCATACCAATGATACCTGATGACAGAATTATTAAATCTATAAGGTTTAAGGAAATTATTGATTTGCCAACAGGTGATTAATAGAAAAAGGAAATTGAAACCGTTTTCTATTTCATTTTTTAAAACCCTTTGCTGTATTGACCTACATAATATTTTACCAACTATTTTTGAGTATTATACCTCAGTTCTCCATTTTTGATTTTATTAAAGTAATGGCTTAAAATTTAAAGGATGTTCTACTTAAATCCCCAATAAATCATCCAAAGAGCCATCTACAGTATTAAGCAGCTTTGGATCTTCGAGCATTTGTTTTACTGCAATCAAAAACCCTACCGATTCTTTTCCATCAATAATGCGATGGTCATAAGAAAGGGCTAAATACATGATAGGGCGAATTACAACGTGCCCTTGTTCGGCTACCGGACGTTCAATAATATTATGCATACCCAATATGGCCGATTGAGGGGGATTGATAATAGGTGTGCTGAGCATGGAACCAAATATACCACCGTTTGAAATTGTAAAGGTTCCTCCAGTCATTTCCTCAATGGATAATTTATTATCGCGGGCTTTGGCAGCTAAAGCGGCTATTTGCTTTTCAATTTTCCACATTGTATAAGTTTCTGCATTTCGCATTACAGGAACCATCAATCCTTTAGGGCCGGAAACGGCAATGGATATATCACAAAAATCATTGTAAATAATATCGGTTCCGTCAATATATGCATTTACCAAAGGATATTTCTGCAAAGCCAAAACACAGGCACGGGTAAAAAACGACATAAAACCTAATCCAACGCCGTGTTTTTCCTTAAATTTTTCCTTATACGTTTTTCTAATATCCATTACCGGCTGCATATTCACCTCGTTAAATGTGGTGAGCATGGCCGTTTCGTTTTTTGCAGCAACCAGCCGTTTGGCTACAGCTTTCCTCAAGTTGCTCATTTTTTCTCGCCGTTGTTGGCGGGTGGCAAAGTTTGCATCAGAGCTAATTATTTCAGTTAAAGGTTTTATAGAAGCATTGGCTGCATCCGCTTTTGTTATCCGTCCATCTTTACCTGTGCCACTTATATATAATGGGTTTATTCCTTTTTCCTTTAAAATTTTAGCTGCTGATAGCGATGGTGTTCCGGTGGCATAATTGGTAGTCGAAATTGCGGTATCCGATTTGGCTACCAAAGGTTCATGCGTAGTTTCAGGTGTTGAAAATTCTTTTACAGGTGACTTGCCTTCGGTGTTAATGTTGGCGACTACTGCACCAATTTTTATATCCGTTCCTTCCTGTACCAAAATTTTTAGTAAACCGGCATGGGTGGCGTTTAGCTCTACCGTAGCTTTGTCCGACTCTATTTCAGCAACGGTTTCGTCCATTTCCACATAGTCGCCGTCATTTTTTACCCATCGCGATATTGTTACTTCCGATATGGATTCGCCAACGGAAGGTATTTTTAATTCAATTTTCATTAATTATACAGGTTAATAAAAACCTTCCGCAAAGGTAGTTCAATTTA
>CAYHCM010000256.1:0-3312 GCA_964355045.1 uncultured Chitinophaga sp.
GGAATGGCCAACCAATATTTTACGTTTGTTGGGGTATAATTTTAATACTCCGCCAAGCAATTCACTTTGCCGAGAGAGGTTTTGTTCGGCTTTACCAAAATCCGAATATCCAAACCCTGAACGGTCAACCAATACCGACATAAAATTAGAAGTAATAAGCGAATCAGTTGCAATTCCCATCAAGGCTGTGCTGCTTCCGGGCGAACCATGAACAAACATGATTAATGGTTTATCGCTATTGGGAATATCCCAATAATGTATGGTTTGGTTGCTATCGGTATAATTATGAAAATGGGGAATTAATTTTTTCTTAGCCAGTTTTTTTGCTATTTTCCTATCTGAATCCCGAAATTGAAGACAGCCTGAAAAATTCAGTATCATAATTAATGATAGAGGAATTATCCAAAATAAATGTCGTTTTTTAAATTTCTTCATATCTTTAAACTTTCTTTAATAACTCAGTCTGAATAATAATGCATCAGAAATAGCATTATCAATTTTCGAGGTCCAGATTCCCCCTTATAAAGGGGGTTAGGGGGATTTTTTATATTTATCAACTAACGTTATTTTCATAAACCGAGCTTTATTTTACAATTTCCTTTTTTAAATAGTTACATTTTTTTTAAATCCAATACTGAATCACAAATTTTTAAAACATCGTCATCATGAGATACGATGATGGTGATTAATTGGTTTTGCTGGGTTAATTGTTTAACAACCGAAAGTATTTCTTGTTTGTTATATCCATCCAACGAATTGGAAGGTTCGTCTAAAATAAGAATTTGGGCTTTGCGGTAAAGCGCACGGGCTATGGCAAGGCGCTGCTTTTGGCCACCACTAAGTTTTGTTCCGTTATCGCCAATTTCGGTGTTTAATCCTGCCGATTGATTTATTAGCCAACCTTTAAGATTCACCGCATTTATGCACCAATTTACCTGCTCCAAATCGGGCGACGAATCATATCCAAAAACAATATTATCCATGATGCTTCCTGTTAAAAAATAAGGGTCTTGCATTACATACGCCGATTTGTGCAATAAGGCTTCCTTTATTTCAGGAGTTATATGATTATTGTTTAAAAACATTTCGCCTGTTTGAGGTTGCAGCAACCCCGAAATAATATTAACCAATGTAGATTTACCAACGCCTGACGGCCCTGTAATACCTAAAATATTGCCGCTTAATAAATCAAGAGATATATTATTCAATACCGGATTATCGGGATATGAAAACGTTATATTGTTTAATCCAATAGAATCAATTTTGTTTATTTCATAACCACTTTCTGATTTTATTTCCGCAGGTTTTTCTTTTATTTTACCAATAAATTGAATGTACTCGGTATAAAGCTGAAGATTTTGAATACTTGCAATAATGCGGTTGATGGATGGGATAAATCGAAATGTTGCTGTAGCAAATGCAGCAATAAGTCCGGCCATATAAAGATCATTCCTTAACCAATGGGTTATAAAAAATAATGCTGCAATACCCAACACGGCTGATAGTTCCAAAACTTTTGGAGGAAAACTATTTTCAAGGGTAATCACTTTTCGGGTGGTATGCAGGGCATTTATTTTATTTTTAAAAATCTCAAAAAAATGAGCGTATCTCCCCGAGAGTTTTACATCAAATAATCCCATAAGCATAGTCATAACCGATTGATGATATTCTATATTATCGCTCATTATTTTTTTGCTCATTTCTTTTAGTCTTTTTCTGCTGTAATATAATAATATAATGCAAACCGGAAGGAGAATGACAAGCAAAAGGAGAAGGAGTTTATAATTAAAAATCAGGAGGGAAATAATAATTATAAGGGTTAAAAACAACTCACTAAAGAAAACCAAAACTGATTGAAAAATAATTTCAGAAAAAAAACCACCGATGGTAAACACCTTATTTAAGGCATCGGCTAAGGTATTATTTTTATAGGTTTCGGTAGGTTGATTATAATAGGATTCAATAATTTTAGCGGTAATTTTATAATTTATTTGGTAGCAAAAGTTAATGAAATAACGGTTTTGCCAGATGGAGAAAATAAATTTTATAAAATAAAAACCAACCAATAACAACACACCGTAATAGGTAGAGATAGAGTAGTGAATAACCGGAATTTTTATAACATCAAACAATTGAATTAAACTGCTTACCACCATATAAAGCATCATCAAACCCGTTAATTCAATAATGATTCCTAAAAATGAAATAATAAAAACAATTGGAAATTGACGCCCCCCTTTACTATAAAAAATGTGAAGTATTTGTTTAAGCGAGCTTATAAAATTCATAAGCGCAAACCTATTTTATTAAATTCAAAAGATACGTTCCGTAGCCGCTTTTGGTAAGTGGGGTAGCCAGTTCGGTTAATTGTTGTTTGGAAATAAAACCCATACGGTAGGCAATTTCTTCAATACATCCAATTTTTAAACCCTGTCGTTCTTCTATTACCTGCACAAATTGGCCGGCTTGCATGAGTGATGAAAAAGTTCCGGTATCAAGCCATGCTGTGCCGCGGCTTAAAACGCCAACTTTTAGTTTTCCCTGTTCCAAATAAATTTTATTGACATCCGTAATTTCATATTCGCCGCGGGATGAAGGTTTTAATTCTTTTGCTATTTTTACAACAGCGTTATTGTAAAAATACAATCCCGGTACGGCATAATTAGATTTTGGATGTTTCGGTTTTTCTTCAATGCTTATAGCTTTCATGTTATTATCAAACTCCACTACACCATAGCGTTCAGGGTCAGATACGTGATAAGCAAACACCACACCGCCATCAGGATCAATACTTTCGTTTAACAATTCCTGAAGATTGCTTCCGAAAAAAATATTATCGCCTAAAATTAAAGCGACCGAATCATTACCGATAAATTCTTCACCAATCACAAAAGCCTGAGCCAAACCATTGGGTTCATATTGAACTTTGTATTGAAAATTACATCCCAAATTTTTTCCATCTCCCAATAATTTTTCAAAATGAGGCAAATCGTGAGGCGTACTTATTATTAAAATATCTTTAATTCCGGCCATCATCAATACCGATAGCGGATAGTAAATCATTGGTTTGTCGTAAACCGGCATCATTTGTTTGCTCATGGCCAAAGTAAGCGGGTGCAATCGGGTGCCGGAACCGCCGGCTAATATTATTCCTTTCATTTTTTAGCAAACTTACAATAAATGGGTAAAAATACGTCAGTAAAAATTGTTCTTTTGCTTTGAATTATAATGCAAAGAGTTTTTTTTAAAAAGTAATAATCTGATTTTAAACCATCAAAAGGTTTATATTTGCGCATCATTCCATGATAGAAA
>CAYHCM010000257.1:0-3238 GCA_964355045.1 uncultured Chitinophaga sp.
GTTCAGTTTGGATTTTAAGATTTTTATATTTGGCGATTATTTGGAATTTGTGTTTTAAAATTTGGAATTTTAAAAATTAGCCAATGCATGAATAAAATTTTCCTTTCTCCGTTTTGAAACATCTAAATTTTCGCCATTGCTCATAATCACATGGCCGCCATCACCTTTTATATAGCGTTTTATTTCGGCCAATTGGATGATAAATGATTTATGGGATCTGAAAAAACCATTGTCACACAAGATGTCTTCAAACTCTTTTAAATTTTTGGAAGCAATTATTTTTTCGCCTGTTTTTAAATGAAAAAAGGTATAAGCGCCATCGCCACGGCAAAAAATAATATTGGCCAATTTTATAAAAATTAACCCTTCCATGGTGCTGATGGCCAATTGAGGTTCGCGTTTTTTATTGCCTACATGGCTCATAAAAGTTTCCAATTTTTTGTTTCCCGATTCCCTTTTTTCCTGAACTTTTTTTACTGCCAAGGCCAATTCTTCAGGATTTATAGGCTTTAATAAATAATCAATGGCACTGGCTTTTATAGCTTTCAAGGCATATTGTTCATGGGCTGTGGTAAATATGACTTCAAAATCGGCAGGTTCGGTTTCGTGGATTAATTCAAAACCATCCTTGCCCGGCATTTCCACATCCAAAAAAACAATATCCGGGTTAAGCTCCCTTATCTGATCGGTGGCACTACGAACCGAATCGGCTTTGCCAATCACTTTTACTTCCGGAATAAATTCGTTAATCAATTGAGCCAAACCATTACGGCTTGCAGCTTCATCATCTACAATTAGTGCGGTTATCATGATATTGGGTTTTTAGGTTTTTGTTTTTGAACACAATTAATTGAGTCAGCATGATTCTCAGGATTAATAGTGTTTGATTAATAAATATTGTCTTTTACGAAATTTGTGCCGTCTTTTTAATTTTTGATTTATTGGTTTAATAAAATAGTTTGTAAATACTCTGAATTGGATTCTGACAAACGGTAAGAATGATTAAAAAATTCCAACCTGTGTTTGCCTACTCCACATTTTTCTGCAAGCTTTTCATGAATTTCCGTGTTTAGCATTACAGAATCAATGCGAATGGAATGGAGCGTTTTATCAAATTCTATTTTTAAACAATTGTTTTCCGTTCCTAAACTTCCCAATAAAGCCAATTCCACAAAGGGTTGCAGAATGAAAGGTTCTATAAAATCGGTCTCCGAATCAAATCCCATTATGGAATATTCGAAGGGTTTTTCGGCAAACCTTTCTTTCTCTGATTTTAAATAATGTTCTAAAAAAAGGGCTTCTTCAGCCATTGATATCCTTTCTTTATGAGCAATATTACAGGCTTGCCTCACTAATTTTGAGTATTGGCTGAGAGTAGAAACAGCCTCCCGTTTTTCTCCGTTCAATATCTCGGATTGCAATTTTCCAAGCACGTTGAACATTGAGTGTGACGACACAAATAACGTCAAAGAACGTAATGTATTAGCCCCTTCTTGCATACGCAATTATAGGGCAATTTATTTTACAAATAGCCGCTTTTGAATAACCTGACTGTCATTTCTTATGGTTATTATATAAATACCGGTAACCAAATCTTTTAATTCATATTTTTTGCCAATGATAATTTCTTTTTTAATGAAGGTTCCGCTTAATGAAGTAACTGTAATTTCAGTAGTAGCATTGTCAGCCACATTTATTTCTAAGGTACATTGACCGAAGGATGGATTTGGGTAAATAATGGGATTGAGAGCTACTGAAATATCGCTTTTTTTAGTGATGGAAAAGCCATGATTGCCGCTATTAGTGTTAGGTTTAACAGGTGCCTGTATTTCATCATCGGCAAAAATCAAGGTATCGTCACTCGATTTTTCATCCCCAAAAGTTAGGGTATCATCTGTTGATTTTTCAAAAATCAGGGTATCGTCGCTTCGGCGAGATATTAATTTTTTTGGTTCCTTGTTTTCAGTTTTTATCTGGCCATTTTTCTTTGTTGATTTTTTCAAATCATCATCATCGCCGTAAGCCCTCGCTGTAAAAGATATACAGGCCATCATAGCTATTAAAATCAATTTTTTTATTGTCCTTTCCATTTCCCTGTTTCTAAAATCTAACGCTAAGTTACCATTACATTCAGTAATGTTCGGGATGGATTTAGCAACGGGGTTGTTTGATTTAGTAACGGAGGATTATATATATTTGAACCTGAGAATGCATCGGTTTTATACGGAACAAAATTTGCCAGTTTCCAAAGATCAAGTTTGGAAATTTTTTTCTGATGCTTCTAATTTGATGATTTTAACCCATCCAAAAATGAAGATGACAATGGAATCGGAAA
Source organism: uncultured Chitinophaga sp. (assembly GCA_964355045.1). Classification (GTDB taxonomy): domain Bacteria; phylum Bacteroidota; class Bacteroidia; order NS11-12g; family UBA9320; genus JABWCE01. The sequence goes on from CAYHCM010000257.1 coordinate 2,336, forward strand.
ATGGGTTGACGCCAATTTTTGAAGGAAAAATATTAAAAATCAAGATAAAACTTTTCGGGATTTTCCCTTCCTTTTTCTTATCAGAAATAACCGAGTTACAGGCACCCGATTTTTTTATTGATACCCAGCTAAAAGGACCTTTCGCTTATTGGCAACATAAGCATTTACTCACCGAAATTGATGGAGGAACAAAAATTACGGATGAGGTTACTTTTAAATTTCCTTTAGGTTTTATGGGAGTTGCGGCCTATCATTTATTTGGTAAAGAATATTTGAAAGGTGTTTTTGATTATAGAAAGATAGTTTTGGAAAAGCGGTTTGGGGTTTTTGAATAATTGCCACAAAAACACGAAAACACAAAATTTCACGAAAAAAAATCATTTCAATTTCTCATTTCCCTTATGCCTTTCCGCATCTCTCAGGGTTTTTTTCTCCATATTTTTTATAAAAGCATCGGTTAAATCCACCCCGGTTTGATTGGCCAGACAAATCAAAACCCAAAGCACATCGGCCATTTCATCGGCTAAATTTTTATCAGATTCAGATTCTTTGAATGATTGGTCGCCATATTTACGAGCCATAATCCGGGCCAATTCCCCAACTTCTTCCATCAAAATGGCGGTGTTGGTTAATTCACTAAAATATTTTATCCCGATTGTTTTTATCCAATTATCAACTTTTTGTTGGGCATCATTGAGGGTTAGAGTTGAGTTTTGCATTCAACAAAGATTATAAAAAAAATTAACCTTTTAACGTTGACGAGGTTTGAACGTTGATGAGGTTTGAATGTTGACGAGGTATGAATGTTGACGAGGTTTGAATGTTGACGAGGTTTGAATGTTGACGAGGTTTGAACGTTGACGAGGTTTGAACGTTGACGAGGTTTGAACGTTGACGAGGTTT
>CAYHCM010000258.1:0-3217 GCA_964355045.1 uncultured Chitinophaga sp.
AAAATATCCGTCAGATTTTCTTTGGTTAAATAACTTTCATCAAATTCGGCTTTATAATAAAATTGTTTATTACAAATCAAAGGCTGTTTTTTGGCAGCCTCTTTAAGCTCCGGAGCAATTCTTACTTGTTTTTCGCCCAATATTTCTCCCCCGTATTTTTTCTTAAAATCGGGTTCTGTTATCAGCGTTTCAAATTGTTTTAAGTTAGCGGCTATTAAATTTCGGATAGCATCCAACTGAGGTTTTTCGGTCATATACACACCGCCATAAATATTTATTCCTTCGGGCGTAGCCTCAAAATAAAAACCCGGATAGGTCATATTTTTTCGTCCGCCGGGAGCTATGGCTGCTGACATACTGAGCTTATACGGCGTTTTGTCTTTGCTAAACCTTATGTCGCGGTTTATCCTGAAAATACAGTCGGAAGCTTTGGTTCCTTCAATGTTTTTATCAGTTTTAGCCAATTGAGTAATAAGGTCAGTTACCAAATTGTTAAATGGAATTTTAACATCTTTTTCATACCGTTTTCGGTTTTCATTAAACCATTCGGAAGTGTTGTTAGGAGCCAAATCTATAAAAAATTGGCGGTAGTTTTTGTTTAGATGGGGCATAATTTTTTTTTAAATATCAAAAAACAAGAATACAAAAATCAAATAATAATCAAATAAAAATTATTCAAATACTAAATTGATGAATCTGAACGAAATGTTTAAAAATTTTGATTTTATATTTTTCGGATTTGTTTGGAATTTGGAATTTGTTTTTTGGAATTTCCCTCCCTACCCCTGCTCCAAATCAGGATTCCCTTTTTCGTAATTACGCTCCACATATTCAATAATTTTTCCGGCTATATCTTTTCCGGTTGCCTTTTCAATTCCCTCCAATCCGGGTGATGAATTGACCTCAATTACCAAAGGGCCTCGTTCGCTTCGCAATATGTCAACACCTGCTATTCCCAATCCCATAACCTTTGCTGCCAACAAAGCCGCAGTTTCTTCTTCTTTTGTTAATTGAACAATATTGGCGGTTCCTCCTTTATGCAGGTTACTTCTAAACTCTCCATCTTTTCCTTTTCTTTTCATGGCCCCAACCACTTCGCCATCCACCACAAATGCCCTAATATCCTCGGCTTTGGCTTCTTTAATAAATTCCTGAACGATGATATTTTCACCCAATTCATAAAAGGCTTCAATAACCGATTCGGCTGCTTTGGCGGTTTCGGCTAATACCACGCCTTTGCCTTGTGTGCTTTCCAAAAGTTTTACTACCAAAGGTGCACCTCCTACTATTTTTATTAAATTTTTAATATCTCCCGGGTATTTGGCAAAAGCGGTTTTAGGAATATTAACATCCGAACTGGCCAATATTTGCAGGCTTCTTAATTTGTCCCTGCTTCGCATCAAGCCTACTGAAGTAGTGGTTGTAAAGATATTCTTAATTTCAAATTGCCTGATAATATTGGCTCCGTAAAATGTTACCGAAGCCCCTATTCTGGGGATAATGGCATCCAAAGGCTCCAACTCATGATCGCCTAAAAATATTTTGGAATTGAAATGTTCAATGGCCACATAGCATTTTGTAAAATTGATAACTCTGGCATTATGACTTCGTTCTATGGCTGCCTCAACTAATCGGCGGGTGGAATAGAGGTTCCCGTTTCGCGATAATATGCCTATGTTCATAGAGTGTGTGTTTTATATTTATAGGATAGATTTTGCTGCGTAACGTCCACCATAAATTTTCCTTTTAAAAATTTTTTGCCCAAAAGCACCGGATACGCCATTTGTTTGCGGTTGGTAAGGGTAAAGGACGTATTATAAATTTTATCAAACACTTTTATTTTTAATTTTACCAAATAGCGGGTTTCGGCTTCACCAAAACTATTTTTTATCCGTTTCTCTGAAAAGTTATTGGTTAAAATTTCCTTGTTATTAAAATTAGGATGTTTTTTATCCAACAATTTGAACGCTAAAAACTCTACTCCATCTTTTTCAATGATACGTATTCTATAGGCATGTATGGCTGAAATAGCGGCGCCGGTATCAATTTTACATGGCAAATTTTCAATTTCTGCATCTATAAAATCAATACAATCCGTACTGCCAATTATTTGTAATTTTGGTTTTGTCAAAAAGGGTTTTTAAATAGTTCGCAAGCTACAAATTTTAATAAAGGAGTTAATAACCAAAATGTTTTTTTGTGAAAGATTTGACACCTTTTTAAAAGTTGTCAAATCTGTTGCAACAATTCAAAACTTCGTATTATTTTGCATCCGTAAAAAAACTAATATGCAAAATGATTTAATTCTTGACTCGGATCAGATATTAACCGAACAAAAAACGTTTATAACCAAAGTGTATGGCTGGATGTCCGTGGCCTTGTCCATAACAGGATTGGTGGCTTTTTATGTGGCTCAAACCCCATATCTTTTATCGTTAATATTTTCAAATAGCTATGGTTTTTTGATATTGTTTGTGGTGCAAATTGGTATTGTAATTTTTCTTACCGCCCGAATTAATAAAATGTCGGCCAATGTAGCCATAGTTTCATTTATATTATATTCCATAATTACCGGGTTTGTTTTCTCCATGATTTTTATGGTTTTCACCTTTGGTTCCATTGCTTCCACCTTTTTTATTACCGCAGGTACTTTTGCTGCCATGAGCATCATCGGGTATTATACAAAAACCGATTTAACCAGTTTTGGCCGCATAATGATGATGGCGTTGGTTGGTTTAATTATTGCTTCAGTGGTTAATTATTTTATGCAAAGCCCTGCCCTTTATTGGATAACAACCTACGTTGGAATTCTAATATTTACGGGGTTGATAGCGTATGACACCCAAAAAATTAAGGAAATGAACATTATAGGGAACGAAGGAACCGATGAAGATAAAAAAGAAGCTATTATGGGCGCTCTTTGCCTGTATCTTGATTTTATAAATTTATTTCTTTTGCTGCTGAGGATTTTTGGAAGCAGGAAATAATTTTATTTGGTAATACACACTTTTTGATTCCAAACCACATCCCCATTATTAACCCTTATTAAATAAATCCCATCCGCCTTAGGCGGACCCAAATTACAAGCTCCAAGCCCCAAGGGGGGTGATTCATAAAGGGAGAATTTTATTTCAACAGGATTCGATGACTTGTTTGGAGAAGTTTCCACTTTTTTAACCAATTTTCCCAACAAGTCATAAACCTCAATGGTAATATC
>CAYHCM010000259.1:0-3175 GCA_964355045.1 uncultured Chitinophaga sp.
TATATTTTTTTTAGTCATTTGTAATCCGCCAAAAATGAGAACCTATTTTATTTTCAATTGGTATGATAGATATCTATATGGGTATTTCATGACTGCAAAAATAATACCATTATATCTTTTTTTATATTGATATGAATCAAGAATTTGAATTTTATTCGTGATTCTTATCAAAAAAAACTATGATTACCCTTTTTTATTACCTTAAGTTTAGCAATAGTTTTTATAAATAGTATTTGATACCGGGTATAAAAACAAAGGACCTTGTAAGCCCGTCAGGCCGGCTTTTTCTAACTATTAATGGCATTGCGGCCACGGCTGATATTTCAAATTTAGAAGTTAATTTATAATTGAGCGAAGCATTTACATTTAAGGTTAAACCCTGAGAGCCCTCAATTTCTATCTCATGCCCTTTTGTAGTTTCCACTTTATCTTTTCCAAGATGATAAATTGGCAATAGTCCGATAGAAATTGAGGTTTTAGTAAATTGGAACGATTTATCAATCCGCATCATGATGTCTCCTTTACGTTTTAGGTAGGAGGAAATAAAAAAATTATCTTCCGGTTTTAATTGCTCTTGTGTTTTTAATTTCAAATAAGCAGCCGAATCAAATCCATTTTGGTTTCTGTTAAATAACGGCTGCTGAAAACCTATGGAAATACTGAACCCTTTTTTAAATTGCAATTTTGCTCCTAAAATTATATCCGTCGTCCCCAAACTAACCTGATAAGGCATTGGCATTGGAATATTATTGTTTTTTAATGAAGCTGTTCCCATGGCAATACGGGTTCCAAACGTACATGTTATTGGATTTTTTGCTACCGAATCAAATAAATAATTATAGGTAAGTACCACATCTCCCAATCCTTTATTATTGGCATAATCGCCCATAATAAGTACATACGGAATTTTTATTTGAATCATCCCTTTATCCCTCACTTTTATTTGGGGTTCAAATTGGGGAGTAAGAATTAGTGTTCCCTGTTCGCCAATGCCAAAGCCAAACGTAAAACCCAAACTATTTCTTATCGAATCGATGTTTGACAGAGGTTTTATACCCCCTGCAGTACAAAATCCGGCATCGCTGCACCCCTGGCTTTGAGCTTTGTAAAAGATGCAGATAAAAAATAAAAATATAAAAATTGGTTTCATCGGTTTGTAATTTGGTTTGGAGGTAATTAATAAATATTTGGCATTACCTAAAAGAAGATTTGTTGTTTTGATCATCAGTTTATAAAAGAATAATTGCGGAACATAATTATTCAAAAATAATTTTTTTTGGTAAAAAAACTAATTTATGATAGCTAAAAGGCTATTTAGCTTGGAAGTCTAAAATGTTTTAAAAATAAAATAAACTCAAAATTATTTCTGAGTAATACTCATTATTCATTTCCAACCAATTAAGTTGGACCCATGTTCGTTCAATTTTATTAAATTCTGGTAATAATTAATTAACAAGGAAATTGAATTTTTGGAATTAGCGAATTGGAAATAAGGAAACTTTTAAGATTGCGAAGCAGTAGGATTTTATTTCAAGGAAGACTTCGCTTGGAGCGAAGTCTTCCTTAAGAAGGATTTATTACAACCCCAACTCCTTCCTTTGCTCCTCACTAATTTCAGAAGGAGCATCAATCATTATATCCCGTCCCATATTATTTTTTGGGAAAGCAATAAAATCCCGAATCGTTTCTGAGCCACCAAATAAAGAACAAAGCCTGTCGAAACCAAATGCAATACCTCCATGCGGTGGGGCTCCATATTCAAAGGCATTCATTAAAAAACCAAACTGTGCCTGAGCTTGTTCATCCGTAAAACCTAATAAACTGAACATGCGTTTTTGTAAATCTTTATTATGAATCCGTATGCTTCCGCCACCCACTTCCACGCCGTTTATAACCATATCATAGGCATTGGCCCTTATTCCGCCCGGGTCGGTTTGCATCAAAGGGATATCCTCGGGTTTGGGCGATGTAAACGGATGATGCATGGCATGCCAGCGCTTGGTTTCTTCATCATGTTCCAGTAATGGAAAATCAGTAACCCACAGAGCCTTATAATTATCCGGCTGCCGCAAACCCAATTGTTTTCCTAATTCCAACCTCAATTCATTCATCTGTTTTCGGGTTGAATATAAATCACCGCATAATACCAATACCAAATCATTTTTTTCGGCACCGCAAGCATTGACCCAAAGTTGCAAAGCCTCCTCGTCATAAAATTTATCTACGGATGATTTTAAAGAACCGTCGTCCTCAACCTTGCAATAGATTAATCCTTTGGCTCCGATTTGTGGTTTTTTTACAAATTCCGTCAGTTCATCCAATTGCTTGCGGGTATAGCTGCCGGCACCTTTGGCATTAATGGCAATAATGGTTTCGGCAGTATCAAAAATCCCAAACCCTTTGCCTTTGGCCACATCATCCAGATATACAAATGGCATTTCAAACCTGATATCCGGTTTATCACATCCAAAGTTTTTCATAGCATTATCATAACTCATTCTCGGCAAATCGAGTATTTCAATTCCCTTTACTTCTTTAAAAAGATATTTTATCAACCGCTCAAACATGTTTAAAATATCTTCCTGTTCCACAAAACTCATTTCGCAGTCAATCTGGGTAAATTCAGGTTGACGGTCTGCTCGCAAATCTTCATCCCTGAAACATTTTACAATTTGATAATACCTGTCAAATCCGCTTACCATTAGCAATTGCTTAAAAGTTTGCGGGCTTTGCGGCAAGGCATACCATTCGCCTTCATTCATACGTGAAGGAACTATAAAATCCCGAGCACCTTCGGGGGTTGATTTTATTAAAACAGGCGTTTCTACCTCTATAAAATTTTGTGCATCCAAAAACTGCCGGGTGTATTTTGAAACCCGATGGCGCAATTCCAAATTTTTACGAACCACTTCGCGCCTCAAATCCAGATAACGAAATTTCATCCTCAATTCATCACCGCCATCGGTTTTTTCCTCAATAGTAAATGGAGGAGTTTTTGATTCATTCAAAATATCAATGTTCGACACCTGAATTTCAATATCTCCTGTAGGCATTTTTGGGTTTTTAGCAATACGTTCAACCACTGTGCCTGTCACCCGCAGTACATATTCGCGACCCAAAGTCCGGGCTTTTTCAAAAATCGGTTTATCGCGGTTTTCATCAAACGAAAGTTGGG
>CAYHCM010000260.1:0-3168 GCA_964355045.1 uncultured Chitinophaga sp.
AAAAATAAAACTTTACACATTTCTGTTTCTATTTTCCCGATGTTGATTTTTTTGAGGATTGATAGCTGTTTGGCGAATCAATGATGTGCATGGTTTGCTCATTTATATCCGAAAGTTTTATATCAACCGAAGCCAGGCGGGTGCAACACATAAGCCTGTCGGCACTTAAGGCCATGCCTTTTATCAACCCGAATTTTTGAATACACTGTTTGCTAAAAGCCGAACAACTTATTTCATACGGGCAGTCGGCTCCAATTTGCACCGAAATAAATTTTTGATATACATACATCATCCCACCAAACGAAATACTTAGCGGATTATAGCGCACTATTGCACTTTTGCTTTTGGTAAACAAAAAGGTAACCTTTCGTTTTTTACTATATGAATCATCTTTAAAATTTTGTTCTTTTATTAATTCCAAATCGCTTTTGGTTTGCCCAAAAACAGAGTTGAACGATTCAATACAAGTAAATAAAATAAAGGAAAACAGAATCCGATAAAAAATCATTTTTATTTTTTGGCAGGAGTTAAAACCTTGGCATCACCTGGTATTTTATAATTGAGCCAGGTTTGATCCACGTCTTTATTGGTCTTTACATTAGTGTACAATCGGCGGGTAATAGTAGAATCTCCTTTGGTATCAAAATTAAATTCGGTAATATTTAAAGGGAAACTTATATCCTGAACTTTTTGGTAATTTGTGTAATAGGTTTTTTTTATCACTTTACTTTTGGCATTATAAAGCGCCATATAAATAGGTTTATACTTTTCATGAACCATTTCTATTTTGCTCAGTTCATTGGTACCGGCCTTTTCGGGTACCCATTGGGTTACTACCATTCCATCTTCTATTTTGGTGCTTTGCAATTTAAATCCGGTTGACTTTAAACCCATATCCTGCGTTTTGCCACACAAAAAATAATAGAAAAAACTGTTTTCGGAACTGAAATCCAAACCCTGCATTTGCATTACGGTATTGGCCTTGATATCATAAATTTTCATTTCACCATTGGCATTGGTTATGGTAATGGTTTCGGAAGGTTTGGTAAATTTAGTAACCATTACTCCGCCCGATTTTTGATAAAATACCTGCCCGGCTACGGCCACATATTTTCCTTTATTCAATATTTTGGCACTCATGTCAAGGCTCATGCTTTCAATAGCAACGGGTGTTACCAGCGAAATATGTATTACAAAAAGAAAACCGAGACTTAATATTTTTAAACTATTCTTTTTGAATAAAGGCATTATTTTGAACCGAAAAATTTAATACAGGATTTTTAAAATCTCCTGAAATTTTGAAAAACAGGAATCGAATTATTTCCAGCGTTTTGATTTGGTAATTTGATGAATATAGCCCAATTGAATTTGAGGAGCTTTATTTTTCATAATCGGATACTTAACACCGTTAACATAGGCTTTACCGCTGTTAAAATTAGCCATACCCATAAGGTATCTTCCATCTAAGGTAAGTTTTCCGGCTTTACTAATATTAAACGAAATACCTGCTCCGAAAGCTAATCCAAAATCAATAGCATTAAATTTTTTGTTTGGAGCACTCTTTATCGGATTCACAACAGTTGATTTATTTCCATCTGCATCTACCGTAAAATTTTTAATACTTCCTGAGGTATTATTGCTAAGGGCATATCCAAAATAACCACCACCATATAAATGAATCGTAACTACAGTTTCGGTATAGCGATATGGAATCAATCTTTCCGATTTAATAGGAAATGCAATATTGGCAAATATTGGAATTTGCAAATAACTGTAATCATATGTTTTTTCGGTAGTAGTGGTTAGTGTGCCATTTGCGCTGTCAGTAGCAATAAGCACATCTTTTGAAATGGAGCCCATTTGTGAATATAATAAATCCATTTGAATGCCAAATGTTTTTACAAAATTAAATTTTAGAGTGGCACCGCCATTGATACCAATCTTTGTGTTAAACGTTGAAGCACCTTTAACCAGAGGGATAGCCGAAAAATCTGTTGCTATATTGGCAAAGTTTAAACCCATTTTAGCGCCTAAATATAACTGGGCTTTTCCCACAAATGAAGTAGCCAAAATCAGAGTTACTAATATTATCTTGTTTTTCATATTTTTTTAATAAAGTTTACAAACCTAATCAGAATTTTAAATAATGCAAAATAATAACGTTTAATTTATTTTAAATGGTATGAATATCCTAAAAATAAAATTTCAAAAAACGAATTCCAAATTCTAAAATGTCAAATTCCCAAAAACAAATCGTAAATCTAAAATAATAAATAGAACTATCTTTGCCGACTTAGTAAACAAAATGAAATGCCCATGAGCATAATGGCACACAAATCGGGATCACATTCAAGGGCATTCCATATGACCTTAGTTTAAAAAATAAATATTAATTACATATGAAATTAAGAGCCGAGCATCTTGTAAAGCAATATGGGAGCCGAAAGGTGGTCAACGATGTATCCATAGAGGTAAATCAGGGAGAAATAGTGGGATTACTTGGGCCCAACGGTGCCGGAAAAACAACCACTTTTTATATGGTAGTTGGGTTGATAAAAGCCGATAATGGCAAAATATTTTTGGATGATACCGAACTTACCAAAATGCCGATGTACAAAAGAGCACAATATGGCATAGGCTATTTACCTCAGGAAGCTTCGGTGTTCAGAAACCTATCGGTAGAAGATAATATTATGGCCATTTTGGAAATGACAACGCTGAGCAAATCTGCCCAAAAAGAGCGTTTGGAAACCCTGATTGAAGAATTTCATTTAACCAAAGTGAGAAAAAACAGAGGGGCTGTATTATCGGGAGGCGAACGACGACGAACCGAAATAGCCCGTGCTTTGGCAGTTAGTCCAAAGTTTATATTATTAGATGAACCTTTTGCCGGTGTGGATCCTATAGCGGTAGAAGATATTCAGGCCATTGTCAAAAAACTAATTGATAAAAATATCGGCGTATTGATAACCGACCATAATGTGCATGAAACCCTAACCATTACCGACCGTTCCTATTTATTATTTGAAGGAAAAATATTGATGAGTGGTACTGCTGAAGAATTGGCTGCCGACCCCATTGTAAGAAAAGTGTATTTAGGACAAAATTTTGTATTGAGGCAGTAAAGTTATCTTTCAAACTCTAACCTCATTCCGGCTAATTCACCCT
>CAYHCM010000261.1:0-3160 GCA_964355045.1 uncultured Chitinophaga sp.
AGCAAATGTTCAAATAAATGTTTATCATTATGTGACGGCTTTCCCCATTCGGTGTCATGATAATTTCTGTACAAATCATCCTTCTCACACCAGTTGCATCTTACTATATTTTGCATCCGTCAAATTTAATGGTTTTAACGATTATTAACTTTTGAATTAAGGATTTTGAATAGTTTTGCAAAACCAATTGGACGATTCTAAAAATTTGAACCTTTTTCAGGGTTTATCACACTACCATGATAAGCAGGAAATATTAACAGCCCTTATTGTTCAGTTAGAAAAAGATACCGGCTTAGATTATACCCAAACCGCTGTTGATGCCGAAAATCCGATATTTTTAGAAACCTTGAGAAAAGATTTGGCTCATTATTTACAAAAAATGGCCGGGCAAAATCAAACCCGGTTTATGCACCTTATTTACAGGGTTGATATTTCTCAAGCAAAAATGAGCAAACTGGAAATGAACGAACATTACTACCATCAATTAGCCGAAATGGTACTTAGCCGAATGTTTCAAAAAGTTATTACCAAACGAATAATAAAAACTTAAAATATGATACTATCAACAACCACAACTATTGAAGGACAACCCGTAAAAACTTACCTGGGCATTGTAACAAGCGAAGTAATAATCGGAGCCAATTTTATGAAAGACATTATGGGAGGGCTTCGCGATTTTTTTGGAGGCCGAAGCGGCACGTATGAGCAAGTGCTTAGGGAAGCCAAAGAAAATGCATTGACCGAATTACGCCAGAATGCCCAAGCTATGGGAGCCGATGCAGTAATAGGAATTGATTTGGATTATGAAACTATTGGCTCCAGGGGAAGCATGCTAATGGTTACTATTAGCGGAACTGCGGTAAAGCTTTTTGCCTAAATTATTATTTCAACAAAAAAGCATGGCTGAAATATTTTTTTCAACCATGCTTTTTATTATGCTGTTAATTTCGGTAAATTATTGGTTCATTGATTTTATGGCGCTCAAAAGTTCAGTTTCTGTTACTTCTTTTAGCTGAAAGCTGATTGGGGTGTAATTTTTTCCGGCCAAAGGGGCATCAATTGTAACTGATTTTGTTTGGCAATAAAATTTTTCATCTTTTACACTCATTACAAAAAAAGTACCTTTTACTCCTACCGGTATTAAATTTTGATAACTTAAAAATCCTTCTTTACCAAGAGGGGCATCAAATATTGTGTTTGAAAACTTGATGAGTGTGTTTTGATTTTCTAGTTTAAATACACACATATTTACTTCACCAAATTGTGAACCTTGATAGGGTTCATTATTAAAAATGTTTTCAAAATAGCATATTACAGTTGTTTTAGGCCCTGTATAATTTGCAAGAAAATCACAATTAGCCCATTTAAACAAAGAAGGTAATTTAAAACGAATGGTATCTGGATTGGCATCGGCTGTTTTTCCAATTAATTGGTTCCACTCAATACCTCTGTTTATTGGAATTGTGGTTGATTTTGTTATAAGTTGATTTTCATAACTGTGACCGGATTGTGTGTAGATAATACTGGTATCTCCTTCCCACAATGGAATATATATATCATTTTTCTTATTGTTTCTTAATGCTATTTGTATTGCATTTTGAGTTTGCGCCGAATCAAACCTCATTCTTAAATTTTGATTATTTTGTTGCACCTTGACCAAAAATTCCCCATACGATTCCAATATTCCCCCATTAGCAGCCACTGTGGGTTTATTTGATAAAATCATATCTGCCGGATCAAATATTTCCTTAATACTAATGGTAATATTGCCGGTTACAGGCATACCTGAACTGGTTTCGAAAGCATATGCGGGTATGGTATATTTTACTCCATTGGCACTGGTAATTATTCCACCTTGCGATGCATCCATTTTAAAAACCTGAAACTTGGTTGTATTTTTATTATTAAAATCTTCGATTTTTTTAAGATTATTTGATAAAGGTTTGGAAGGCAGATAAACATACAGAGGTTCGGGTTCTTTGTAGCATGAAGAAACGACAATACTAAATACAATAAAGAGGGTGAGGATGAGAGATGGATTTTTCATAATTTTTCTTTTTGAGTTTAAGCTATAGACTCATTAAACCGGTAAAAGGTTGGTTCAGCAAAATAAATATTTTTTGAATGCCTATATTATCAGGTAAAATATTAATGAAATAAAAATAAATTAATACACCGCTATCACGCTTCTGGCCCATGATAACGCTACACGACCCTGTTCTTCTTTACTCATATTTGTATTATCTAATATTATGGCATCATCCGGCTGGATAAGGGGGCTTTCTGATCGGGTAATGTCAAGCAAATCGCGTTTTTTTATTTTTTCCATTACCTCTTCAAAGTTTACCGGTTCGTTTCTTTGCATTAATTCATCAAATCTTCGCCTCGCTCTTATTAGCGGATCGGCAGTCATAAATATTTTTAATTCTGCGTCAGGCAATACTTTGGTTCCAATATCTCTTCCATCCATCACTACCCCTTTGTTTCTGGCAAAATACTGTTGAAGAACTACCAAAAAATCCCGAACCTCCTTTACAGCACTTACTTCACCTACAAAGTTGGCTACTGCCTGAGTTCGGATTTTATTTTCAACCAAAACATTGTTCAAATACGTTTCAAAAAAATCTTTTGACTCATTAAACCTAAAGTTAATTTGTATGTTGGCAAGTACAGATGGGTTATTTTTTACCTTGTCCAAAGGTATATTATGCCTGAGCAGATATAAACTTACAGCCCGATACATGGCGCCGCTATCAATAAAAGTATAATTTAATTCCTTAGCTAAATATTTAGCCAGCGTACCTTTACCACAGCTTGAATGCCCATCAATTGCTATATTTATTTTTGGTTTAAGCATACGATTTAATTGATGGCAATGATATTAGAATAAACTGAATAACAAAAAAAAATAATTTTAAATATTTGGGATTAGCTTTGAAAATTATTTTATGAAATGCCCATAAGCAAAATGAATACAAACCACAACTTAAATTGGGCATTCTCCCGATGAAAAATCGTGACAAGCTATATGACCTTAGTTTAAAAATAGACATTAATTACGCATCGTAGATTCGGCAATACCTATAATAAAAAAAAGATATGAAATAATTATCACATCGAAGATTCGATAATACCTATGATTAAAAAATAAATATAAATT
>CAYHCM010000262.1:0-3147 GCA_964355045.1 uncultured Chitinophaga sp.
AACTTTAGATATATTGAACAAAAATGTATATAAGCTTCTTCAGGATTTGGAACTTTTAAAATTAATACGATTGCGAAAGGATAAAAAACAACCTGAAAATATTGCTACCGATTGGGCTGTTAAATACAAAGGAACAATGAGTAAACAGCCTATTTCAGAAATTAATAATCAATTAAATGATTTGAGAAACGGAAAATCAATTATTAAATTTTAAATTTTTAGCTGGCAAATCTTTCAATTTTACCGTCTTTTCCATGAATTATTAATTCAGAATTGTTATTTCTGGCAATTTCACGGCCTACTTTCATGGCGTCTCTTTTTGTTTCTGTAATTACGGTATATCTTGAGTTACCCTCGCCTTTAACTGCCCATCCATTTCCTAAAGGCACAATGTGTTGATTTTTCTTGGCCATTTCTTTTTATTTTAAAATCAAATTTAATATTTTTTCTACTGAATAAATTATGTCTTTTGTATGCTGTTCATTCGTAAAGTTAATGCTATATCGTAACTCCGGTTTCCAAAATGAAATATTAGTCCAATCATCCAAAAGTTCAGCTTTTATTTTAACTTCTTGACCAGAATAAAAAAGTAGTTTCTGCAAATCATGATTTCTAATATGTTCCAATTTTGTTATTTCAGCTCCTAAATCATTATTACTGTCCTCAATATAATTTTTAAATTCTTGTTTAGTTTCAGGAAATCCATCATCCAGTTTTAGTATTTTACAAATCTTATATTTTAAAGATATCTCGATAGCATAACCAACTAAATATATAGATGCATCAAATTTTTTATGGCTAAAAAGTATTTTTGATGCATCAAGTTTATTCGCAGCAATATTTTTAAGGTTTTGTTCTGAAATCATTTGAACTCTTCAAAATTTCTTTCTACAAATCAAATATTAATTTTCAAACAAAATAACTTATTTAAATTTTTTCTTTAAATGCTGACTAATAAAAATAAAACTGGTTCACACTCTTCTGTCCATTTGGCGCCACCACTTCCAAAATAATTTTGCCTTTTGAATTTTCTAAAATGCTTATCATTTCTTCAGCGGTTTTGTCTTTCTTTTGGTTTACCGAAACAATAATATATCCTTCCGTAAAGCCCATTTGCGCAATACGTCCGGAATGAACAGCCACAATTTTTAATCCGGTAGTAATTTTATAAAGGTCTTTTTCAACTTTGTTTATGGGTTCAAATTCTGCTCCTAATCCTTCTGATTTTAAAACCAGACGTTTATATACCGATGTTCCCCCGTCTTCATTTACCAGTTCTATGGTTTTTTCTATTTGCTTCCCATCGCGTAAAATGGTTAATGTTACTTTATCTCCCGGCCGGTAATAGGCCATTTGCTCATCAAATTCAGATTTGTTTTCAATAGTGTGGCCATTAATTTTTAAAACGATGTCGGATGTTTCAATATATTTTTTGGCATCCGGACAACTTTCGGAAACAGAATTTACATAAACACCCGTTTGTTGGTCTTTATATTTATCAGCTAAAGCTCCTTCAATATCTTCAACGGTTAGTCCTGAAAATGCCCGTTGCACGGCGCCATATTCTTTTAAATCTTTAATAATTTTAGTAACAATTTTTGAAGGGATTGCAAATCCATACCCAATATAGGAACCGGTTTTGGAGGCAATGGCGGTATTTATCCCTACCAAATTTCCATCCAAATCTACCAATGCCCCGCCGCTGTTTCCGGGATTAATGGCTGCATCGGTTTGTATAAAAGATTCAATGGGAAACTGATCGCTAACAATACTGATGTTTCTCCCTTTGGCGCTTACTATTCCTGCGGTTACTGTTGAAGTTAAATTAAAAGGATTGCCAACAGCAACCACCCATTCACCAATTTTCAGTTGGTCGGAATTGGCAAACTGGATAAAAGGCAAATTTTCGGCATCAATTTTTAATAAAGCTAAATCGGATGAAGCATGAGAACCAACCAGAGTAGCTTTGAAACTGCGCTTGTTTTTATTTAAAACCACTTCTATTGTTTTGGCCCCTTTTATTACATGGTTGTTGGTAACAATATATCCGTCTTTAGAAATAATAACGCCGCTGCCTGTACTGGCTACTTCGCCAATACTGCCAAACGGGTCAAAATCGAAAAACCAGCCAAAGCCGCTTGTGCGCTGTACTTCAGAGGTAGTTTTAATAAATACTACACAAGGCGTGGCTATTTCGCTGGCTTTCACAAAATCTAAACTTGCTCCTGTAGCTGCCATGTAATTCACACTTCGGGCTACATCCTTTAGAGAAGGGCTTTCTGTAATTCCCACATTATTATTTAACCTTCCAAAAATCCATGCGCCACCTATACCGCTAAATCCGGCTACGGCAATAATTAAAAACCATTTTTTCATTCGTATCATTTTAAAAATTTGTTGTGCAAAGTTAATAGCAATATAGTTTTATTAAAAACCTGCTTTGTAAAAAAAATCTAAAATTGTAAATCTTTCCGATAAGAAACGGAACTAAAATTAAATTACCTTCGTTCACTCTAAAAATATATGAACAAAATTATTAACGGCTTAATTATTGGACTGATATTACTGGCATCCTGTGGCGGAAAAACCGAAACTTCCCTTAAAAAAGAATCGCCAAACGGGAAAGTGAAAATTAAAATAGAAGCCAAACGAACTACCGCCATTGAATCGTGGAAAGTGGATATGAAAGTGAAAGCCTATGATTTTAAAGAAGGAAAATTGTCATTCGAAATTTATGCCGATGACCTTACGGATAAAAATGTTTCGTTTGACTGGACGGATGATATACATTGTAATATTGTTTTTAAACAACAGGATAATACACAACGAAAATTTGAATTGATTGCATCAAAGGAGCAATTACAAATGGCGGAGATGTGAGAAAGAGTTCAATGTTCTTAGTGCTATGTTCTGAGTTTTTGCAGCCATAAAACTACCATATAACTAATGTTGCCGCAGATTCACAGATTAAAAAATTCAAATGGATTAAATCAGTCCGCCAAGGCGAGATAAAATTTGTCTTTGTGAAAAATACTATCGCGACAAAAAACAGGAACTATTTTTTCATCTGGTTTAATCTGAAAAAAATTTCAATCTGTGAATCTGTGGCTTTTTTATTGGGTATAATAGTTATCTGTTTTGAAATAG
>CAYHCM010000263.1:0-1265 GCA_964355045.1 uncultured Chitinophaga sp.
GCACTTGGCCATGCAAAATTCATATCAGCTCCGATGTGCTTGCTGTTCATTACATCATAGGCTCCGCCGTAGGCTTTACGGGTAATTACAGTAACGCGCGGCACGGTGGCCTCGCAAAAGGCATAAAGCAACTTAGCACCGTTGGTTATTATGGCATTCCATTCCTGATCGGTGCCGGGCAGAAAACCTGGTACATCTTCAAAAACCAATAACGGAATATTGAAGGCATCGCAAAACCGCACAAACCGGGCTGCCTTTTGACTACTTTTTACATCCAAAACTCCCGCTAAAAAAGCCGGTTGATTGGCCACAATCCCAATACTTCGTCCAGCTAAACGCGCAAAACCTACCACAATATTTTCGGCAAACTCTTTATGTATTTCAAAAAAACTTTCTTCGTCAATCACTCCTTCTATCACATCGCGCATATCGTAAGGCTGATTGGCATTTTCAGGAATAATGGTAGCCAATTGCTCTCGTAATTCATTTTTTGTAAGCGCATAATTTTCAAGAGGTGCCCGTTCTTCACAATTTTGGGGGATATAACCTATCAGTTTTCTTAATTTATTCATAGCATCCAGTTCATTTGCCGCACTAATATGCGATACGCCCGATTTGGTTCCGTGAACAGAAGCCCCGCCCAATTCTTCACTGCTCACTTCCTCGTTGGTTACAGTTTTCACAACGTTTGGTCCGGTCACAAACATATACGACGATTTTTCTACCATCATAATAAAATCGGTAATAGCCGGGCTGTAAACTGCTCCACCGGCACAAGGACCCATGATAACAGATATTTGAGGAATAACGCCGCTGGCCAAGGTGTTTCTATAAAAAATATCGGCATAGCCGCCCAATGAAACCACTCCTTCCTGAATTCTTGCCCCTCCGCTATCATTGAGGCCAATAACGGGAGCCCCGTTTTTCAAGGCCATATCCATTATTTTACAAATCTTTTCGGCATGGGTTTCGCTTAATGATCCACCAAAAATTGTAAAATCCTGAGAAAAAACAAACATTAATCGTCCGTTTACTGTGCCATATCCTGTAACCACGCCATCGCCGGGATAATGGATTTTTTCCATACCAAAATCGGTGCTGCGGTGTTTTACAAAGGCATCTATTTCCTCAAAACTTCCTTTGTCCAAAAAAAGTTCAAGTCGTTCCCGAGCTGTAAGTTTGCCTTTTTTATGTTGAGATTCAATTCGGTCGGCTCCGCCGCCAAGTTTACTTTGCTCTCGTTTGAATATTAATTTTTCGCGTTT
>CAYHCM010000263.1:1365-3126 GCA_964355045.1 uncultured Chitinophaga sp.
CCAAAATTTTCAAACGAGGTGGTTATTTCCCAACTATCCTCTATTTGTTCTATATCATCGGCTCCGCCGTCTATCAGTTCAAATTCCAATTCATCTTCATTCCTGCCTTTGATTTGTTCTTTTGAAATTATAAAAATTCCTTTTTGAGCAAATACAAAACTTAAGGATCCATTCGTTCCCAGGTTTCCGCCGCTTTTCATAAAAATGCTGCGAATATTAGCCACCGTGCGGTTTACATTATCGGTAGCGGTTTCAATAAATACAGCTACCCCGCCATTTCCATAGCCTTCATACGTTAGTTCCTGATAATTGGCGGCATCTGCACCCGAAGCTTTTTTAATGGCATTTTCAACTTTTTCTTTGGGCATATTTGCACCTCGTGCATTTTGAATTGCCAGCCGTAACGAGGGATTACTGTCAGGGTTTTCGCCTCCATGTTTTGCAGCAATCGTAATATCTTTTATTATTCGGGTAAATAATTTTCCCCTGCGCTTGTCTTGCGCCCCTTTGCGGTGTTTAATATTTGCCCATTTACTGTGTCCTGACATAATCTGTAGTAGTGCAAAAATAGAGTTATAGTTTGCTATTTCAAGAATTGTAAAAACAAAAAAACCTCCTGCCTTGGTTTCGACAGGAGGTTTTTTTTATAAAAATTATTTTTATCTCGAAATAATAATTTTTTCGGTAGTACTGTATGAGCCGGTTGTAATTTTATAAAAATAAATTCCGGGATTAATATCAGAGGCATCTAACTCAGCGGAATATATTCCAAAATTCAACTTTTTCTCGTTAGCTATTTCTTTTATCAATTTACCGGTCATGTCATACAATTCAATTTTTACATCGCTTGCAGTATTAATTTGATAATTAATGGTTGCTTTGTCAACCACCGGATTAGGCGTAATTGTTGGCTTTCCAACCAATACTCTGTTGGCATCAGTTATTTCTTTTATGGATGCATTATTTGCCGAAAACTTAATATTGTCCAAAATAAGGGAAGTTCCTGTAAGGTGAGTAGCTCCGCCTGAATTTGTAAAATAAACATAAGCTGTATCAGGGTTTCCGGTCTTTTTATATTTATCGCCCAGTTCTATTATAGCTTCTTTCCAGGGATAGCTGGCTCCATTCATAATTACACCAACGCTTAGTAATGTATCAACTTTTGAAGTGGTGGTATTATATTTAGTTAATCTTACAAAACCATAGCCGAGTTCGCCGGCACCTGCAGGTAAATAACAAAACATATACCTAAATGAATTTGGTCGTTGGGTATAAGCAAACTTTTGAATTAATACAGCGGTAGTCGTTGTGCTTTGCATAAACGCCATTTTTGCACCACCTGCCGGGTACAGAGTTGTAGTATTTCCACTAATGGTGACATTGACGGTTGACACCAAAGTGGTATTTGCACCTTGCCAATTGGTCATTCCGCCTTCAAAATCGCCGTTAGGCACTAATTGCCCGAAGGCCAGGGTTCCAAACATTGTGGAACATAAAATTGTAAAGATTTTTTTCATGAGTTATATTTTTTTTTGAAGGTCAAAAGTAATAATTTCATTTACATTTACACTAATCTAAAATATTTTTTATGTCAGATATATCCAACCTTTTATAAAAGGACTCTTCGGCTAGCACCAATTCGGATGCCATATTTAGCTTTTTTGCCTGAAGGTTTAGTATTTTTTCTTCCACCGAGTTTTTAGTAATAAACTTATAACTGAATACATTTTTGGTTTGCCCAATGCGATGCGTACGGTCCAC
>CAYHCM010000264.1:0-3083 GCA_964355045.1 uncultured Chitinophaga sp.
TGGCAAGTTTGTGGGATACCTATGAAGATAAGACCAACTTTTTTTTATTGAATTGCGGATTACTTTTGGGCGCAACACTTCTTATGCTTTCTATTTTGAAATGGTCGAATAGAATCATGAAGGAAAAAAATATTAATTAGAGTCTGTCCATAATGTCCTCCAACTGCGTTACACTCGGAAACAAAAATGCTCATTTACCCAAGTAAACTGCGCTTTTTCTTTCCTTCGCAAGCCTTGTTGGAGAACATTCTGAACAAACTCGCGACCATATGGGCAAACACTAATTTAAAATATACATGACCAATATAACCGTAGAACAAATTCAAAATTTTAAAGGCAAATACCCACGTCAACTCTGGTATTTATTTCTCATTGAAATGTGGGAACGGTTTACCTTTTACGGTATGCGGGCTTTATTGGGGCTTTATATTTCTCATTTAATTCTTTCGGTTGATTATCATCCCGTACCTGAAATTAAAAAAGCTGAAATTGTTAAGGAATTCGAAATTAAAAATGCTGAAATATTGAATGAAAATCATCCTCAGTATTATATAAAAACATCTCAACAAAAATATCGGGACGATGCCGAAGCTATTTCAAATAAACGCTACGGAACTATTCAGGCATTTATTTATGCTATGGCATTTATAGGAGGTTTGTTTGCCGATAAATTATTTGGATTCAGACGTTCCATATTTTGGGGTGGAATATTAATGGCCATTGGCACCTTTATGATGGCGGTTCCGGGAAGTTTCTGGTTTTATGCCGGAGTCAGTATTTTAATTGTAGGAAATGGCTTTTTTAAACCCAATATATCCACTATGGTCGGTTCACTCTATAAAGAAGGAGATCCCAGGCGTGATGCCGGATTTTCGCTATTTTATTCAGGTATAAATATAGGTGCTTTATTAAGCGGTTTAATTATCGCCTATATTGGTACTTCTATTAGCTGGTCGTTGGGGTTTGCTTTGGCCGGGGTTTGTATGCTGATAGGTTTAGGATTATTTGTTTTTACCCAAAAAACTTTAGGACCCATCGGTTTGGTTCCCTATCCTGAAAAACTTGATAAAAAAATTGCAGGAATTAATCGGGGCTTTTTAATTCATACCGCTACCCTCCTGCTCATTCCTGTTTTTTTCCTTTTTGTTTATTACCCCATTGATATAAAACTCGGTTCATGGGGAACGATGAGTTTAACGGATTTAACATTTTTAATAGCTGCTGTATTTACAATAGGGTATGTCGTTTATCAGGTGCGAACTGCAACTAAGGAAGAAGGCCGCAAACTAACTGTGGCCGGTATCCTTATATTATTTTCAGTTGTATTTTGGTCTTTTTTTGAACAGGGCGGCGGTTCTTTAAATTTCTTTGCCGTAGGCAATGTTGAAAGCAACGGGTTAAACATGACTTCGGTTAATAATTCCATAAATGCCTTGTGGGTTGTGCTACTGGCACCTGTTATCGGATTGTTTTGGTTGTATTTAAATAAAAAGTCAAAAGAACCCAACATGATTGTTAAGTTTGGATATGGGTTTATATTTCTCGGTTTGGGTTTCCTTGTATTTTATTCGAGCAAGTTTTTTGCCACCGGCACCGGAATGACCCCAATCTGGACATTTATTGTGGCATATCTGGTTGTTACCATCGGCGAATTGTGCCTCTCTCCAATTGGTTTATCCATGGTTACCAAATTATCACCAACCCGCTTGCATGGCGTAATGATGGGAACGTGGTTTTTGGCCAGTGCCTACGGGCAATATGGAGCCGGAGTAATAGGCGCAACTTTGGCCAAAGGTGACAGTACGTTGGAAAACCCCACCAACTATCAAAAATTAATGCAATACACAAGCGGCTATGAAACTATAGGGTATATTGCAGTAATTTCAGGATTGCTCTTAATTATTATTTCCCCACGTTTGAAAAAAATGATGGGTGGGGTAAGATAGTTTTAACACGATTAAAAGGATTTCCGGATAATCAGGATTAAAAAGAATTTACAGTAGGGTTTAGGCTGTATATAAACCTTAGGATATTTGTATTAAAAAAACAATAATAGACCTCTTTCATAATTTAGATATTTTATTTCATCCCTTACGGGATTTGTTTTTCATTGGTACATTGTTTCTACCAATATTTAATCCCTTAACGGGATTTTAAAAGCTCCAATAGGGACAAAATATCGGTAGCAATATATTTAGAATATGGAAAAGTGCTGTAGGGACGAAATATATTAATTTTCGTGTTAAATTATGAAAGAGTTCTAAAATCTTGTCTATCCTGTAAATTTGTTTAAATCGTGTTCAAGACGAAAATTAATCCTGTCATCACAGAAATCCCATTAATCGGGTTTAAAAAAAATTTATAATAAATCAAAAATAAATTTGCTTTTTAATCTACATTGAGTAGTTTTGCTACTCATTAACTACCAATGCTCGATACGCTGGTTTCATCTAAAACGAAAATCAAATTATTGCTCAAATTCTTTTTGAATGCAAGCAATACAGCATATCTCCGCAATCTTGAAACTGAATTTGGAGAATCTACAAATGCCATTCGTCTTGAGTTAAATCGCTTTGAAGAATCAGGTTTATTGCATTCATATTCTGATAAAAATAAGAAAATTTTTATTGCAAATACCAAACATCCTTTATACCCGGAAATAAATTCCATAATCCGCAAATATGTTGGAATTGACAAAATTATAGATCATGTAGTTTCCAAACTCGGCGAACCCGAAAAAGTATGGCTGGTTGGAAATTTTGCCCGCGGTTTGGACAGCGAAATTATTGATCTTAAAATTTCCGGAAACGTAAACAAGGCTTACCTTAACGAGCTAATTCGTAAAGTGGAAGAAACAATAAGCAGGAAATTAAAAATACAGGTTTTAAGTGTGGACGAAACGTTCATAATAGAAACGAATACAGAGCCATCTTTGCTGCTTTGGAGCAAGGTTTAACAAGGCTTTAAATAAAAAAGAAATAACCAAAATTCCACTTTGTCACCTGTGACTGAGGTGGCGAAGCTTTGGAAGAAGGTTGGAAAAAGGTTAAGGTTGAGGTTGGAAAAAGGTTAAGGTTGAGGTT
>CAYHCM010000265.1:0-3037 GCA_964355045.1 uncultured Chitinophaga sp.
GTTGTCATAGCTGTAGCTGCTGATATCAGTTTTACAAACTCTTTGCGTTGCATGGCCTGGCATATTTTAGATTTACGATTTTAGGTTTTACGATTTTAAAAAAACTATTTTAATAATCGTTCCTCGTTATTACATCCCTTTTCTTTAACTTTTTACCGGCAATACTGGATATAGAGTGAGGAATTATCAAACCACTTAGTAGAAAAGTTGCCTCCATAAAAGACCTTATTAAATCATTAATTCATAATAAGGTAATAAGGTTAATTCTCTCACTAAATAGTTTTTCTACTAAGGTTTTTTAAGTCTGAAAATAAAATTCTCACTCTAAATCTTGTAAAGCCTTTTTACTTACTCTTTATATCCAACGATATTGTAACCACTTCAGAAATAAATTTGTCTTTCAATGACTTGTCATTTCCATATTTTATGCCCCATAAGGTGCGGTCAATTGTAAAATTGGCCAAAGCACTAAAACTATTTTCGCTTGTTTCAATTTTTGCCGGAAAAGTAATATTTTTTGTAATGCCTTTCAAGGTTAAGTTACCGCTTACTTTGTAATTGGCTCCAGCCACTACCGATGTATCACTTTCATTAGGTGTATAAGGCTCTACTGATGTAACTTCAAATTTGGCATCAGGATATTTTGAAGCCTCAAAAAAATCAGGACTTAATAAATGTCCCAATAATTTTGTTTGAAACATCTCCTCCTTTTGGTCAAGAACCAGAGAATTGATATTGATTACAAAATCTCCTCCGGTTAATTTGCCGTCAGCTAATTTAACTTTTCCTGATGAAAGGCTGAAGTATCCCGGATGGTTTTTGCCTACACCGTAACCTATAAAACTTACTTTCGAATTTACGGTATCCATCGTCAAACTTTGTCCACCGGTTGAATCTACTCCTTGTTCATCTCCAACTTTGGCTTCATCTCCTTTAGGATTATTGGAACATGATGCGATAAATAATAATGTAAGTAATAGGGCACTTCCTGTAATTAATTTTAGCGTTGTTTTCATTTTTTTTCTATGATTTTATAAATATTAAGCTTGTTTTGAAAACTGAACCGATGCATGAATTTTAACATCTTCGCTTACCAGAAATCCTCCTGCTTCTAAAGCGGCGTTCCAGTTAAGATTCCATTGTGTTCTTTCAATTTTTCCATCAATGGTAAATCCTACTTTTTCATTTCCCCATGGATCTTTACCAGAACCACCAAATTCCACATCCAATTTTACAGGTTTTGTTATATCTTTAATTGTTAAATCGCCATGAAGCAGATAGTTTTCATTATTCAATTTTTCTAATTTGGTTGAAACAAATTTCATTTCCGGATAATTTTCAACATCAAAAAAATCAGGAGAATAAATATGGCCATCACGCTGCTCGCTGCCTGTAGTAACAGAATTGGTTTCGGCTGTAAAACTAATAGCGGCTGTCGAAAAATCATCCCCTTCGGTTTCTACATTTACCTCAAACTTCCCGAATGAACCGGAAACATTTGTAATCATCATGTGTTTTACCTTGAACCCGATTTCACTGTGTGATGCATCTAAGTTCCAAATTGTCTTTGCTGTTGCTGTGTTTGTCATTATCTTTTATTATTTAAAATTTTATGACACAAAGCTAAGCCACCCCTAAGGTTCAATGCCTTGAGATTAGCTAATAAAAAGTATTGATGTAGGTTAAGAAAATGAGGTAATTATTTAGATAACTGTTTTCTAATCCTGCTCAAACTCTCAGGTGCCATGCCCAGGTATGATGCAATGTTATGCTGAGGAACCCGTTTTACAATTTGAGGATAAGAATTAATAAAGCTTAAATATCGTTCTTTAGCCGAACCGCCCAGCATGCTGTTTAACCTGCGCTGCCCGGCTACATAATTTTTTTCCAATAAAATTCTCATAAACTTTTCATATCGCGGTACTTTCTCCAAAATACTTTCTTTAGCCTCCAAATCCATCAATACCAATTCCGAATCTTCAATGGCTTCAATGGTATAAGTGGCCGGTTCGCCTGTCAAAAAACTATACATATCGCTAACCCACCACCCTTCAATTGCAAACTGAAATATATGTTCATCCCCGTTTTTATTAATGGTATAGCTTTTTAAACATCCCTTGTTTACAAATCCGGTATATTTACAAATATCTCCTTCCTGCAATAAAAATTGTCGCTTTTTTAGCTTTTTAACAATGCAATATTCTCTAAAAATATCTTTATCGGGTTCCGTTAATTCAATGGTTTTTGAAATATTATTCAGGAAAAATTCTATCATTATAATTAATAACTTATAAACGGGAAATTAGTTTTAATTCCTGTTTAAAACCAAATTTAATTAACAATAATAAATATTTTATTACTGTAAAATTTGTTTCATTAAGGTTCAAAGTCAATACGTTGTCACACAATTAGCCTAAATTGCGTCTATTGAAGTAATTTAAAAAATTTATTGGAAGAAAAAGCTCTGATAAAAGCATGTGCTAATGGCGATTCAAAAGCTCATCGGATTGTGTATGAACAATATGGTCCGCAGCTTATGGGTTTGTGTATGCGCTATGCAGGAAACAGGGAAGATGCCGAAGAGATTTTTCATGATTGTTTGGTAAAAGTATTTAATCATATTAAAACATTTAAATACGAAAGCACATTAAAAACATGGATAAACAGAATTGGTATCAATACCGCTTTAGATTTTTTAAGGAAACGAAAAAAAACATTGTTTTTGAGCCATATTTCAGACTATGACCGCGAAATAGTTGATAGCGATATTCCACCGGAAGTAAGCCTTGAAGCTGAAACCGCCATGAAACTTTTAAAAACTATTCCGGTAAACCAACAAGTTATTATTAACCTGTTTATAATAGAGGAAATGAGTCATCGAGAAATTGCAGCGCAATTAGGGATTAGCGAGGAAGCATCAAGAGTACAGTTAAGCAGAGCAAAAAAAGTATTAGCAAATTTAATAAATTCTAAAATAAGCAAAAATGAACACCAAAAATAATCTTCATTATGCCTTAAACAAGGCTTTTGAAAATCA
>CAYHCM010000266.1:0-3033 GCA_964355045.1 uncultured Chitinophaga sp.
TTAGTCCTTGAATGATTTTTGGATTGTCCTTGATTGCAAGTTTAAATGTTTCTCTATTGCTTAGCTTAATCTGTTCTTTCCAATTAAATTGCCAATCAGCATTTACAATTTGTTTATCATCCTTAGAAAAAAGCTGAAATATTTCGGTGTCAAAAACATCTCCGGAAATTGAATTTTCAATTGAGTTAGTTAGTTTGTCAATCTCAATGTCAACTAATATTTGTTGATGTTTTTTCACTATTCAAAAATACGAAAATTAGGTTAAAAATACACCTGCATAAAATCAAAAATTAGAAATTTTATTAAAAAAAGCATTACATATTATCAATCAATTCCGTTCCAAATTCTGAGCATTTTAATAAAGTGGCTCCTTCCATTTGTCGTTCAAAATCGTAGGTTACCCGTTTGCTTTCAATCGTTTTTTCGAGCGATTTATAAATTAAATCGGCGGCTTGCTGCCAGCCCAAATATTCCAACATCATGGCACCTGAAAGTATCATGGAACCCGGATTCACTTTATCCTGATTGGTATATTTTGGTGCAGTGCCATGGGTAGCTTCAAATATGGCATGGCCTGTAATTCCATTTATATTGGCTCCCGGCGCTATTCCAATTCCACCTACCTGAGCAGCCAGGGCATCGCTTAAATAATCGCCGTTCAAATTTAAAGTGGCAATTACATCAAAATCCTCAGGGCGGGTTAACACTTGTTGTAATGTAATGTCGGCGATGGAATCTTTTATTACAATGCCAGCCCCCGGTTTTCCTTCGGGAATACGGCACCACGGGCCTCCATCAATTTCCTCTGCCCCAAAAAAATCTTTGGCCACTTTATAACTCCAATCCCGAAAACCACCTTCAGTAAATTTCATAATATTGCCTTTATGTACAATGGTCACACTTTTTTTATGATGCTTAATGGCGTAAGAAATGGCGCTATGTACCAATCGCTCGGTTCCTAAATAACTTACAGGTTTTATTCCAATCCCAACCTGTACGTCCACATTCCGGGGCGGTGCTCCTATAGCTTCCAACTGCTTTTGCCAGCCTTGTGATTTTTCTTTGGTACCAAAACGTATTTTTTCAAAACTTTTGGCAAATTCCTTTTGTAAAAAATCCAAAACCTTTTGGGCATCTTCACTTCCTGATTCAAATTCAATCCCGGCATAAATATCTTCGGTATTTTCTCTAAAAATAACCATGTCAACCGCTCCGGGGTTTTTTACAGGACTCGGAACTCCCTTGAACCAGCGGACAGGACGCAAACAAACAAAGAGGTCTAAAATTTGGCGCAACGCCACGTTTAATGAGCGGATTCCGCCACCTACAGGAGTAGTCAACGGGCCTTTTATACCTACTAAATATTCCTTAAACGCATCCAGAGTTTCATCCGGAAGCCAATTGCCGGTTTTGTCAAACGCTTTTTGACCAGCCAATACTTCTTTCCATTCTATTTTTTTGGAACCATTATAGGCTTTTTCAACTGCCGCATCCAACACTCTTTTGCTTGCTTTCCAAATATCAGGACCTGTGCCATCGCCTTCTATAAAAGGAATTACAGGAGTATTTGGTACATTTAAAACGCCTTGATTTATAGTTATTTTTTCACCTTGCATTTGTTTTTTAAAATTTGGTGCAAACCAACAGCTTTAATATCAAAACTCAAAACGATGGATGAAATATACCAAGGCAATTTTAATAATGTAGCATTGCATGTGAATTATGTAACTTTTAATAATAGTTGTGTAATACCGGAAAGGCAAATAGGTCGCACCTTTACCGAGCCAAATTGAAACATATTATTAACCAAAAAAAAAATCATGAAACTAAAACTACAAACAACTTTTTTCCTTTTACTGACCTCTTTAAGCTTCTATAGCTTTGGTCAGGAAAAATTTGGTTCAACCCTTAACTTAGGCGTGGGCATCGGCGGCAACTATGGTTACTATCACTATGTTGGCCGAACTTTTCCGGTAGTTCATATTGATTATGAATTTCCAATAGCCAAAAATTTTACTATCGCCCCATTTGTTAATTTTTATTCATACACAAACCGGTATTATTGGGGTAATAAAAATTATCCTGAACGATATTATAATTATCACGAATCGGCCGTTCAGTTAGGTGGTAAAGCCACTTATTACTTCGATAATTTGGTACATGCCGGTTCTAAATGGGACTTTTATTTGGCAGGTTCATTAGGTTTTACAATTATTAAAGCATCCTGGGATGCCGAATATTACGGGGACAGAAATATTTATTCCCGCTCAAGCCCTTTGTACCTTGATGCGCATCTTGGTACCGAATATCATTTTAACAAAAGAGTAGGGCTGTTTCTTGATTTATCAACCGGTGTAAATACAATTGGCATAGCAATCCATTAATTTTTTCATTTCAATAAACGTAAAAGGCGACAGAGAGATTTGTTGCCTTTTTTGGGGTTTAAAGAGTTGTCGGTTTTAGTAAATAATTTTACTTTCTTTTGTTTAGGTATTCCGATTGGTGGCGACACGAATCAGGGCGAAAGAACTAGCAGTGGGCTTACTCTTTCCTCTTACGTATTGATTTTAACTGAACAAGATCATCCGTGTCTTTTTGACGGAAAGTACTTTCCTTACTTTTAACAAGATCTTCAAATGAAATAGTACAAATTTCAACACCATCTATTTGCGATATAATTCTCTTTGAAAAGGATTCACTAAATCTATTAAGACCTATAATTTCAGGCAAAAAATCAATTTTAAAATTATCGAATTCTTGTGTAAAAAAAGACTTCATAGGGTTTGGAGCTAATTCTTCTTTATACTCCGATACATCTATACCTAACTCTTCAATTGCATCAAGAAGGTTATAATAGTTTGCATAAGTTGGATTATACCAAAAGTCTAAGTCATGTTTATCTGCAGGAATACCAGAAGGTAATGTTGACATTCGATAATATCCATGAAATGCAACGGCTGTTCCTCCAACAATCACGTACTCTAATGAATACTTGTTAAGCACTCTACAGACTTTTAAGATATTGCTTATTAA
>CAYHCM010000267.1:0-3029 GCA_964355045.1 uncultured Chitinophaga sp.
CAAATGGTAGCGTAAATTTATCCTTCAAAGATTCAGGAAAAGGAATGCCGGAAGACATAGTTGCTCATATTTTCGAACCATTTTATACCACCAAGGAAGTGGGAAAAGGTACAGGTCTTGGACTTTCAATAGCTTATGGAATTATTGAAAAACATGGTGGAACCATAGAGGTAAAAAGTGAAGTTGGTAAAGGCACAGAATTTATTTTAAGCTTACCGATTAAATAGGCAATAGGCAATGGGCAATAAGCAAAAATTTCAAATTTCAATAAATAATGCAAACAGAAAGTTTTAAACCGAACGTACTTTATGTGGATGATGAACAAGATAACCTACTGGTGTTCAAATCATCATTCCGAAGAAATTATAATATCCAAACGGCAAGTTCGGCACAAGAGGGTTTGGATCTGCTTAAGGAAAATTCTTTTGAAATGGTAATTTCTGACCAAAACATGCCGGGAATGACCGGGGTAGAGTTTTTGAAAAACCTGCCGGATGATCGCGAATGTGTTCGAATGATACTTACAGGGTTTAGCGATATTGGAGCTGTGATTGATGCCCTGAACACCGGAAAAATTCAAAAATATGTTACCAAACCTTGGGAAAAGGAAGAACTTCAACCTGTGATTGACGATGCTTTGAGAACTTTGTCTAAAACCAAAAATGAAAAAGAACAAATTGCAAGCGAGAGAAAAGAGCGCAAGATACTGGAAGACGCCATACAAGGGGGCGCTTCTAAAAATGATGACGGTTCCCTTTTAAAAGTAATAAAACTTGAAGAGGAAAATAAAGAGCTTAAAAAACAGGTGGAAGATTCATACAAAAATGTCCATCTTTTAAGTGAAATTGGGCAGGAAATTATTTCCAATTTAACAATTGATTCAATTATTGAAAATACTTATGAAAATGTAAATGCATTGATGGATGCAACAATTTTTGGAATAGGTATATATGACATTGAAAATAACAGAATAAATTTTTTGGGCTCTTATGAAAAAGGCACAAAACTACCAGTAGGGTTTGTTTCGATTAAAGAGGATAAACCTGCTGTTTGGACTTTAAAAAATAAAACTGAATTTTTCTCAAATGATTATAAAACAGATTTTACCAAGTACAGTAAAAGTAAGTTGACTGCAGTTGTGGGTGATTTACCTGAATCCATGATATATTTACCTATGATCATAAAAGACACTGCTATTGGAGTTATAACTGTTCAAAGTTTTAAGAAAGATGCATATACCCCCTATCATCTTAATGTATTCAAAAATATAAGTCTTCTGGTTGCATCTGCTCTTGAAAATGCAAAGACGTATAGTTTAATTGAAGAGCAAAAAGAAGAAATAGAGCATAAAAACGTTGAGTTAGAAAATAAAGTTGAACATCGAACACAACAGTTACAACAAAAAAATGAGGAAGTAGAGAAGCAAAGGGATCAGTTGGAAAGCACTTTTAATAATGTAAAACTACTGAGCGAAATAGGGCAACAGATAACCTCTACTCTTTCGCTTGAAAAAATTATTGAAACGGTTTATGAAAATGTAAATCAATTAATGGATGCTACCGTTTTTGGTATCGGCGTCTTCAATGCCGATGATAATAGAATTGATTTTCCAGTTTCGATTGAAAAAGGAGTGAAACTATCCACTTGGTTTTCCTCACTTGATGAGGACAACCGTTTGCCAACATGGTGTTTTAAAAATCAGAAGGAAATAATCATCAATGACTATCAGACCGAATACAACAAATATGTAAAAAGCATCCAAAAACCGAAAACCGGAGAAAATCCGGAATCTATTTTGTATTTGCCCCTAATGACAAGCGAAGGCCCGATTGGAGTTATTACCGTTCAAAGTTTCCGAAAGCATATTTATACAACTTATCATATTGATATTTTACGTTCGCTGGGAACGTATATAACTATTGCCATTCAAAATGCAAATTCATATCGCAAGATGACAGAAGCGTTTGAACAATTGAAATCAACCCAAAGCAAATTGGTAGAATCTGAAAAAATGGCCTCGCTTGGGGTACTTACCGCAGGGGTTGCTCATGAAATCAATAATCCGGTTAATTTTATTTCGGCAGGTATCAAATCACTGAAAGAAAATTATACCGATTTGGAAGATTTATTAAAACTTTATTTAAATCTGGACCGAAAAAAAATAAGTGAAGCCCAATGGGATGAAATAGATGAGCTAAAAGCAGAATTGGAAATTGAAAGCCTGCTACCCGAAATTGAAGAATTGTTTGGAAGTATTAGAAATGGCGCCACTCGAACGGCAGAAATTGTAAAAGGCTTGCGCAATTTTTCACGGCTTGATGAAGGTGATATGAAAAAAGCCAACCTTGAAGAAGGAATTGACAATACCCTTGTAATTTTGAACAACCGGCTGAAAAACCGGGTGAAAGTAACCAAAGAATATTCAAAACTGCCTGAAGTGGTGTGTTACCCGGGTCAGTTGAATCAGGTTTTTATGAACATTATTTATAATGCGACAGATGCCATTGAAGGGGAAGGTGAAATAAATATTAAAACCGGTCAGGATAATGGAAATATTAAAATAAGTATTAAAGACAGTGGAAAAGGAATGACAGAAGACGTGCGATCACGGATATTTGAACCTTTTTTTACCACCAAAGCGGTGGGAAAAGGGACCGGGCTTGGCCTTTCCATTTCTTATGGTATTATCGAAAAACACAAAGGCTCTATTGATGTGAAAAGCGAGGCTGGAAAAGGAACAGAGTTTATTATCACTTTACCTTTAAATAATTTTTAAAATATGGACGTTACAAATTCAAAACCAAAAATACTATATGTGGATGACGAAGAAG
Source organism: uncultured Chitinophaga sp. (assembly GCA_964355045.1). Taxonomy (GTDB): domain Bacteria; phylum Bacteroidota; class Bacteroidia; order NS11-12g; family UBA9320; genus JABWCE01. The sequence goes on from CAYHCM010000267.1 coordinate 2,832, forward strand.
GAAATTTACATGTTTTCAAATCTTCATTTCGAAGGTATTATGATATTACAACCGTATTATCTGCCGAAGATGGTATTACACTCTTGAAAGACAATCCGGTTGATCTGATAATTTCAGACCAGCGCATGCCGCAAACCAGCGGAGTTGATTTTCTTCTGTCATTGCCCGATGAGCCTGAAAATATAAGAATGATCATGA
>CAYHCM010000268.1:0-3029 GCA_964355045.1 uncultured Chitinophaga sp.
TTTTCAGCCAAATCCTGCAGACGGCCTGCATCATTTAACGAATTCTCAATAATAACATGACTTTGTTCGGGCGTTACCTTACGCATAAGCAGTGTTTCCATATAAAGTTTAATGGCAGTAATAGGTGTTTTTAACTCATGTGTTATTGATAATAAGAAATTTGTTTGTTGTTTTTTAAGGGATATTTCTTTTTCAAAATTCTTGTAAATCCACATCATACCCCAAAAAAGCAAGCCAATCATAACCATTCCTTCAGCTATGTACATGACCAATTTCCTGTAATATATTTTTTCAAGATTTTGATACGTTTGATAGCTCGGTCTAATCATAAAATTGTTCAAAGGGTTATCTTTAGAAAGGAAAATGAGCTCATGATTTGGATAATTACTATTGAAATAATTTATCATCCCGATAGTATCATAAAACAACTCCTGATCGTATGCACCCTGAACATCGAAGGTTGCCTTATAACACAGGTTTTCTTCGATTTCTTTCTGTTGATTATAGATTGTATTGTTCGATTTGTAATGGGCGTAGGTCCACCAGGCAGAGGAGGCAAAAATGTAAATGCTTAAAACAATGAAAATAATCCTTGCTCTATTCAAAATCCGCTTTTTATAAGTCCCACAGCGTGCGCCGGTTCAGTCTTGTCTTCTTTTTCAAGCTGAGCCAAAAAGCAATCACGAGGTAAATAATAACCGGAGAGCCCATGGTAATGAATGAGGTATAAATAAAATACAAGCGAATGCGACCACTTGAAATGCCAAAGCGATCGCCAAGATAGCTGCATACACCAAAGGCATGCTTCTCAACAAAAAATTTTAGCTTTTCCATCTTTAATAACATTTAAATAACCAACAATAATACAATTTTATTTTACAGTTTCAACTTTCCACCCGTCAATCATTTTGTATTTTGGGTTTTCGGGCATGCATAAACTAACTAAAAAATTGGTGCCAAGGCCCACGCCTAATGATATGCCAATTCGTGCCGAAGTAGAATACTGATTGTTTTGGTAAAGATTGTTTAACAAAAAAATAGTGCCAATAGCTGTGCATAAACTCAGCGTTGATTTGAGTAAGCCTCGTGCCGGGCTCATGCGCCTGAAAGCGGTAATATCTCTCAATAAAATTTCTTTATGAACCAATCCTAAACTCCTCATTTTTCCGGATGAACCAAAAGTATTTTCCGGAAAATAATAACCAAGTATCACAGAGCTATCGGTAATTTCGCTCAGGGTATGTTTAAAATTTTCGGGTTGACCTAAGTATCCTTTGTATTGAATTGAAAGTTGGTCGCCAAAATTTGTCCTTTTTATTTTTCCTTGTTGGGCATTAAAAAACAACAGCGAAGTTTGACCATAAACAGACACAGATATCCATAAAAAGGAAAGAAGTATCAATGAGCGTTTATTCATTTTTTCTATTCAAAATCGTATTTCCAAAAGCACACTTTAAACAGTTGTGTTGTTTGCAATAATAATTATTTAACCCAATTATTGCCTGCGTTTGTTTAGCATTTTGTGCTTTAATCCCTAATTTTCCCCATTTTTTGATTATATAATTATCTTCCGGCTTCAACAGGTTAAGCCAGTTCAGGGCTCGTAGGCAATAGGTTTCATTTTGATCCCATTTTCCATATGCGAATAAAACCGGAACGACCACATTTATCATCATCAGGTTTACGAAATGCTTACCCGTATTAAAAGTAGTTAGCTTTTTTGTATGAGATTTTCCATTTAACGCTCCAATATCAATAAGTTGATTTGATTGAATTTGAAAGAAACTTGCGGCCTCTTCCATATTTTTAGCTTCAAGAATAGTGCTTAATAAATGGTTGGATTGATGAACAATCTGTGCAAATTGTAACAGACGAATACCCGGGAAATTTGTCGGACGGGTTCTTCCAAATTTCCATATCACTTTATCAATGGATTCAAGCCGGTATTTGTTTTGTAAAGCCCTGAATTCTCTTTTCAATAGTCTAAGGTAATCATCTTCAAAATTTTGGTTCAGCAAACCTGCAATACCCAATACCAATGCCTGCGTTTGCAACAGGCTTTCTTTATTTCTTGCCAATATTAATAAGGGCAGTTGTTTTGCAATCAGCTCAAATGGCAATTCATTTGTTTTTTGTCCGAAATATTTTGCCGTAAGGTAGTAAAAAACCTGGTCCCAGTTTTTATTAGTTTGTATAAAAAGGGTTTGAATGGAATCATATTTATTTTCCAGTCTTTCAATGCTCAGGCGTTCAAACCAGTTTTCCTCAATGATGGGTTCAGGCCGGATAAATATTTTTTCGCAAGGAATTTCACTCTGCGACTCTTTTAAAAATTGATAACGCGAAATAAGGTTTGGCGCTAATAAGGTTTTTAGTTCAAGTGTGGGTATTACCTCATCATAAATATTAAAAATGGGCTCATCGTGTTCTAAAACCACATGTAGAATTACATTGTTATAAGCCGGGTCGTGATGGTGATTGTGCTTTTTCCAATCGCTGCTTTTTATATGAATTTCGATATTTCCCGCCCAAAGCGTTTGATCCAATAAAATGCGGGCATTAAAAAAATCGGGCCCTGAATCGGTATTCAATTGTCCGGGCAACAATACCCTGATGGGTTCCCCCTTGGTGGTAAATAAATTCTGACTGAGCAAATACTTGTATTGCCAGATATATTGTAGAAGTTCTTCATGCATAGGTTTACGTTTTTTTAGTGACAAATATTTTACGCAGAATTAATCATTAACTTATTGAACATTCCTATATTGCCCCCTTGTTTTATCCTGTTTATATGAAAAAGATTTTCACAATGTGCGTATTTATTGGCTTTTCGGCCGGAGCAATTGCGCAAACAACCCTGCCTGCCAGTTGGAATTTTTCTACCCCGGGTATTACTACCCCGCCAACCGGATGGACAATGGCTTTGGGAACCAATGGAAATCTTACCTATGCCTTTGGAATAGGAGATGCGCTTTCGGCAAAATTAGATGCCACCGGCGAATATTTTATGATTCAGTTCACCGATAAAC
>CAYHCM010000269.1:0-2885 GCA_964355045.1 uncultured Chitinophaga sp.
ACTTTAACCTTTATACTTTAACCCTTATACTTTAACCTTTTTTTTTAACCTTTAACCCAATGCAAAGCCTCCTCCTAATCTTCATCTCCGGTTTTTCAATCGGCATATTGGGAAGTTTTCATTGCGTAGGTATGTGCGGGCCATTGGCATTGGCGCTTCCTGTTCATTATTTGTCGCCCTATAACAAATTTTTTTCTATCCTTTTTTACAATTTAGGAAGAGCAGTTTCCTATACCTCCATGGGTGTGTTTTTTGGGTTAATAGGGCAAAGTTTTGTTTTATTCAATCTTCAACAAGTGCTATCCATCGGAGCCGGAACAGTGATACTTATTATTTTATTAATCCATCAGTTTGGAAATCCAGTTACCAATAAATTCAGCCGCATTTCAGAAGGTATTAAATCTAAATTGGGTGCCTATTTAAAATCGGATAAAAAACTAATAAGTTACTTATACATAGGTATTCTTAACGGTTTTTTGCCTTGCGGATTGGTCTATATTGCCATTGCCGCAGCCATTGCAGCCGGCACGGTTTTAAAAAGCAGTATGTTAATGTTTGCCTTTGGGTTGGGAACTTTACCCATAATGGCTCTGACAATGGTATTCGGAAAATTTATTTCTTTAAACCTTCGTCAAAGGATTAATAAAATTTCACCGTACCTTATAATGTGTGTAGCACTACTCCTTATTCTTCGCGGTTTAAATTTAGGGATTCCTTATGTTTCACCAACGCATAATGCCGGCCATGTTGAGTGTTGTCATAAATAAAAATTAAAAACTTTGATTTTCAATTCCATTCATATTGTCTCAGGTACCTGACAACAATCATAAAAAAACCATGATTCAAATCATAAAATTTACTCTTTAACTAAATAAACTTTGCCGTTGCAAAATGGTAATAATTATCAAAACGAGGAATGAATTTTTGAACTTATTATCTTTAAATACAATAGCCCTGGCAGCGGTTTTTAATTCTTCTTTATTAGCAACTTATACAAATCCAAAGAGAGTTGCCCGATTCACCAATTTTAAAAAAATAACTTAATGAGAAGATCATAAATAACCGTATTATGACTATTTGATTTGCAAACTTTTTAGAAAAAAACAAATCATGAAAAAAAAATTAATTCTATCCATTGGTTTTACATTTTTGCTAATTAAAATAGAGGCTCAGGTAAATTTCGTCCGAAATATTGGCAGCAATTTTATTACGTATAATACATTTATTATCAAAGACAGTTTACCTGTTTCAGGCAAGGCAGATGATACCATAAAGAAAAATAAATTTTTAGGGTTTGGCAATGAAAAAGGGGGTGTAATATGTGTAAATGGTCTTGAAAAATTGGAGATAGCGTATGGTACCTGCAAAAAACTTACTGCTTCAAGCCAACTTCATTTTTATGGGCCATTGAATACTGAAGGAAGAATTTTTATGATAGCTGAACAAGAGAAGGAAGAAAAATCGAAAACCCACTTTTTTGAGTCAACCATTGATTTTACCCTTAAATCATTCCCCTTACATATTGGATATACTATGGGAATTGACCAAATAGCAAGAACACCAAATACTTCATATTCGGGTTTGGCAGCTACTGTATATTGGTCGGATATACGTTTAATCCACACCAGATTTCATATTTTACGTACAGGTATTTCTTATTTGAATTTAAATAAACATTTGGTAAATTTTGAAGGGCATGATTCAACTGTTTCGCAGAACAAAAAAATTGAATACATCATTTTTTATCAGATGCAACCGTTTCATATAACAGAAAATACTTCCTTATTTTCAGAAGGATTTTTGAGACTCCGCGAAAATCAAAGTTTCGGTGAATTGGAATTAGGAATCCGAAATGAAAAAATACTGGATAATTTAATTGGATTGGCTGTAAGGACCGATTGGGAAGATTTTAATTTTAAGTCGGTTTGCGCTGTAGTACGATTTAATATTTCGAACCCGAACCCTAAACATATGTAATAAGTAAACACGTGTAGTTTTTCATGAATTTAATTAAAAAGGAATATGTTTATTGTTAACAATAGTTCATAATTTTAAGGAATAGATTAAAAAACCAATGGATTTAGAAAATCCAATTGAAAATTTAATAAATGAGAAATGACTTAAATGAACCCTCTCACATGTCAAAAACCCTTTTAATACAAAATAATATTACTATTGACTGCATCCTGTGCAAAAATGTTCAATGTATGATTAAGCAGTGCGATACTGAATGGTTGAAAGTAATGAACGAAAAAAATAATCAAATTGTATTTCGCAAGGGCCAGTATGTTTTTTTAGAAGGCAATCCGGTTTTCGGGATTTATTTTATACAACAGGGAAAAGTAAAAATAACAAGCTCAAGTTTGAGTGGTAAAAAGCAGATTGTAAGACTTGCTACCGACGGCCATATTTTGGGGCACAGAGGATACACAGGCGAAACATATCCTGTAGAAGCCAGCACATTAGAAGATTCTCGAATTTGTTTTTTTGATAACCAAACCTTATACGATGCCTTTATTGCCAATTCACGATTTGCTTTTGCGGGGATGATGTTTTATTCAAAAGAACTCCGTAAAAGTGAACAAAGAACTAAATTTTTTGCACAGATGACCGTGGAAGAAAAAATTATTTTTGCCTTGCTCTATATTGCTTCAACATTTGGATTAAATGAAAAAGATAAAGCATTAAATGCAATTCTTTCCCGCCAGGAAATTTCAGAAATAGCCGGAACCAATTCGGAACAAGTAAGCCGGTCATTAGCTTCACTCGAGAGGCAAAACATAATACATATTCATGGAAAAAAAATACTTCTTGTAAACTATGAGGCTCTAAAAAATAGCATTTCCCGCTATAAAATCACCTTATTTTAAATAAACCCAAAGCCC
>CAYHCM010000270.1:0-2873 GCA_964355045.1 uncultured Chitinophaga sp.
TCTTCCGGCATTCCTTTTCCTGAATCTTTGAAGGATAAATTTACGCTACCATTTGCTTTCCAGGTTTTTATATGAATGGTTCCGTTTCCTTCAATGGCGTCGCTGGCATTATGCAGCAGGTTCATAAAAACCTGATTAAGCTGACCGGGATAACAGAGTATTTCAGGAATATCGGCATAGTCTTTATTTACCTCAATTCGGTTCTTTAATTTATTGTTTAATATAACAAGCGTGTTGTCAATCCCTTCCTCAATTTTGGCTTTTTTCATATCATTTTCATCGAGCCTTGTAAAATTTTTAAGCCCTTTTACAATTTCTGCAGTGCGTAAAGCCCCGCTTTTTATACTCGAAATAAGAACAGCCATTTCAGGCAGTAATTCATCGGGTGATACTTTTGATTTAAATTGTTGAATACGTTCCCATTCTTCAATTGTTGAGGTATTATAATCAAAGGCGAGATAGAGTTTAAGCAATTCTTCTACGTCATTGTAATTGAGTTCTAAAGATTCTATCCCTCCGGAAATAAAATTTACAGGATTGTTTATTTCATGAGCCACACCGGCAGTTAGCACTCCAAGCGAAGCCATCTTTTCGGCTTCTACCAATTTCATTTGTGCAGCCTTGAGGTCTTCAAAAGCTTGAGTCATTTTGCGATAGGAAGCAGAATTTTGAATGGCTATCGTTATATAGGAAGCCAGGGAACGAAGTATATCAATATGGTATTGATAGTAAATATGTTTTTTGAAACTTTGAACAGTTATAACCCCGATTGGGCCATCGTTTGTCATCAAGGGCAGGTAAATCAGCGATTCAGATTCCCCGCCGGCTTTAACTTTTACAGTGTTTTTTATATACTTATTATACTCGGTTTGATAATCGTTAATAATAACCTCCTTCTGATTTTTAAAACACCAAACCGGTATTCTATTTTCATCGTCAAGTGCAGCAAACCAAAATGGTAATTTTTCACCTTTTTCCATAGAAACCGGGAATTCTAAGCGATTTTCGTTTGGGTTAAATACCCCAATTGAAAAAATGGTTGCTTCCATCAAGCTGTTTACATTTTCATAAACAGTTTCAATAATTTTTTCAAGGGATAGGGTTGCGGTTATTTGTTGTCCAATTTCACTTAAAAGTTTAACATTACGATAGGTTGCTTCTAACTGATCATTCTGCTTTAATATTTCCTCATTCTTTTGTTGAAGTTGTTCAGTGCGCTGTTGTACTTTATTCTCAAGTTCAATGTTTTTTTGTTCAATCTCTGTTTTTTGTGTTTCAATTTGATTATATGCTTTAGCATTTTCAAGAGCGGTGGCAACATAGGTTCCAATATTTCTAAGAATATTGAGATGATAGTTTGAATAGGAGTTTTTCTTGAGGCTTTGAACAGTAATTACCCCAATAATATTATCTTTAATTATAAGGGGGAGATAGATCAAAGACTCAACTTTATTTCCAACTGGTGGTGATAGCCTTTTGGCAATGTAATTAACATGTTCCAGATCATTGTCATTGATAAAAATATCTTTACAGTTTTTGTAACACCACACTGCAAATCTATTCTCGTCATCTATCGAAAAAGCTACAGATATCTTCTTGCCACTTTCAATAAAAGCAGGAAATTCAATCTGTTTTGTATTTTCAACATAAATTCCAATTCCAAATACGAATGCATCCATCAATGTGTTTACATTTTCATAGGTACTTTCAATAATGGATTCTATAGTCAGATTTGAAATAATTTCATGCCCAATTTCACTTAAAAGTTGGACATTCTTATTGGACTCGGCGACCTGTTTACTAAGGGCTTCCAATTCTTTTTTATATCTGATTGCTTCCAACCCCAGATCAGAATCTTCATTTAAACCTCCCTTTGAATCAAGTAAATTATCAATCAGCTTTTTTTCTTCCTGTACTTTAGCTATTTTTTCTTTCTCAATTTTGTTCAATGAGTGATGACTCAAAGCCTCATCAATCACCTTTTGTAATTCTATTCGTTGCCAGGGTTTGGTTATGTACTTATAAATTTTACCTGAGTTTATGGCATCAATAATGGCTTCCATATCACTAAAGCCGGTTAATATCATTCGTATATTATTAGGTTCATCAGGCAGGTTTTTCAAAAATTCAACGCCGGTAATTCCCGGCATACGTTGATCTGAAATAATCACATCAAAAGTGTTTTCATTCAACATCTCCCTTGCAGCCATAGCTGAATTGGCTATAGAAATATTATAATTCCTGCGAAAGGAAGATTTAAAAACCATCAGGTTTTCTTCTTCATCATCCACATAAAGTATGTTGGGTTTAAAGTCTTCGGTTTGCATTTTAAATGAAATTTGAATATTGAATTTTTTACCTATTGCCTATTTAATCGGTAAACTTAAAATAAACTCCGTCCCTTTGCCCACCTCACTTTTCGCTTCTATGGTTCCACCGTGTTTTTCAATAATTCCATAGGCGATGGATAAGCCCAATCCGGTTCCTTTGCCCACCGCTTTAGTAGTAAAAAAAGGTTCAAAAATATGTGCCCTTATATCTTCAGGCATGCCACATCCGGTATCGCTAATTGAAATTTTCAGGTGTTTGTTGTCGGTACCGGTTTTTATTATTATGGTTCCTTTATCTTCGATGGCTTGTGCCGCATTGTGTATTAAATTCATAAATACTTGGTTCAACTGCCCGGGAAAACAATTAATTTCAGGGATGCCGCCATATTCTTTTATTACCTCAATCCTGTTTTTTAATTGATTATTTAATATTACCAAAGTGTTATCAATCCCTTCTTCAAGGCTTGCCTTTTTCATATCATTTTCATCCAGCCGGGTAAAATTGCGCAATCCCTTTACAATTTCTGCCGTTCGTTTTGCCCC
>CAYHCM010000271.1:0-2864 GCA_964355045.1 uncultured Chitinophaga sp.
ACACCGAATGGGGAAAGCCGTCACATAATGATAAACATTTATTTGAACATTTGCTTTTGGAAACCTTTCAGGCCGGGCTTAGTTGGTACACCATTTTGGCCAAAAGAGAAAATTTCAGAAATGCCTTTGATAATTTTGATGCAGGCTTAATTGCAAATTATGGGGATGAAAAAATTAATGAACTTTTGCAGAATGTAGGAATTATTAGAAGCCATGCAAAAATAAAGGCCGCGGTAAACAATGCCCGATTAACCCTTGATTGTCAAAAAGAATTTGGAACCTTTGCCAACTATATGTGGCAATTTACCAATCATAAAATTATTACAAATGAATTGGCAGAGATGAAACATATACCGGTAACCTCAGCCGAAAGCGATGCCATGAGCAAGGATATGAAAAAACGGGGTTTTAAATTTATTGGAAGTACCACCTGCTATGCCTACATGCAAGCGGTAGGGATGGTGAATGATCATTTGCAAAGTTGTTTTTTATTTTCGCCACAAAAACACTAATGCACGAAAGTCCGCAAAATAAATTTAGTGAAATTTAGAGTTTTTGAGATTTAGTGGCAAAAACAGTAGTAACAATTTTAACAAATACGAGTTATACATACATTGATTTTAAATTTAGAAAATAGGTTTCAAAATATCATTTTGAAAAAAATCGGGGTTATTATTTTTCTGGTTTTTTCAATTTCCTTCAATTCGGCATTTGGGCAATCTTATGTGTTAAAAGCATGGTTGTACGAAGCGGATAGTTTTTCACGAGTTCCTTTTGCAGTGGTGAGTTTAAAAAATAAAATGACAGCCGTAATCTCTGACGAATCGGGCTATTTTGAAATACCCTGCGATTTGAAGGACACCCTGGTAGTAGGTCACATTACGTATCAAAAACGATATATCCCGGTTAAAAAATTAAATGATACAACAGGAGTTAAAATTAAGATTTATCTGGTTCGAAAAAGTGTAGAATTAATACCTGTTACTATTAGCGGACGAAAATTGAGTGATGATAAAAAGGAAGAATACAAAAGGCATTTGGAGCGGGTAAGGCCTAATATTTCAAGCCCCATAAGTGCCATTTATGAAAGTGTAAGCCGTAAGGGAAAGGAAAGGACTAAAATGGACGAAATTTATTCACAACTGCTGCTGCGCGACCAATTGGAAACCCGATTACCACCCCGAATATTATTTTTAATAACCAACGACCGTTCGGTAAGTTTGGATGATTTATTAATGCTGTGCCCGGTAAACAGCAATTTTGTAATGTATGCTTCTGATTATGATTTTTTCTTTCATTTTAGCAGGTGTTGGGAGGAGTTTAAGAGGAGGAGGTAAGAATTTATTTCCACCTCTCAGCCACCTTTAAACTATAGCTCACAAAATCTTTTAACCCATTATCAAACTCATCATTTCCCAATGAATTTCCTTCCTCGTCTAAAACGCTGGCTATAAAACGGGCTTCAAATTTTTTAGGGCTGGTAATGGAATCCATATTAAAAACATTTAAAATTTTATCAAACATATTTCCTAACTGAATTGTGGGAATTCGGCCACCTGCACCGGATGATACCCCACAAAAAGCAAAAACTTTATTGTTGAAAATATGGATATGTTCGCGGGTAGCCAATTGATGAACCATATTTATTAATTCAGCCGATGGAAACCAATTATATTCGGGTGTAAGCACAAATACCAAATTAGATTTTTCAATGGTAGTTAATAATTCTGATTGAAAAAGAGTTAAATTATTTGAATCCACCCCTCCTTTGTTTGGGAAAGGAATATCATATTCGGTAAAATCAACAATATTTGATTCCGGAATAATTTTTAGAATGGCCTTGGCCAATCGCATGGTTTTATTATGCGGTCGTGATGAGCCAGAAAGAATAGCTATTTCCATATTGATTTAGCTGAATTTAGTAGCCAATAATACGCTTAAAATATTTCTGTAATTACGGCCAAAATCAAGAAATATATAGGATTGACAAGGCTTGCTTGTAATGCTGAGCTCCGTTTTGTTTTCAGAAATTGTATCAAAACTAAACGTAACCTCATCCGTAAGTATTAAATTTTTTACTCTAAAACTTGCGCTGTTTTCGGTTTGGTTTATTAATTTCCAAAAAGGTTTTATTGAAAGATTTTCAATGGTATTTATTAATAAATTACCGGCATTATTTTCAATAATTACTTTATGGGTTTGTTTCGATTTTAGATAATATTTCAAATCCATTCTATCAAAATTGGCAAATGAAAATGCATTGGCTACCACAAAAGGCATGGCAAATGCAACTGCAAAAAATAAAACCCGGATTAGAACAATGTCCTGAGTTTTGAAATTATATTTTATTAAATGTGACAGATAAACTAAAGGTATAAAAACCAGAATTATTAAAAAATACTGAAGAAAAATAGCGGTGAGTTTAAAAAGAAAACGATTGGGTTCCATGTGATTTTTGAACGATTAAGACCTTAGAATTTTTAAAAGTGCAAACCAACATCATTAAAAACAAAATACCTCATTTTATTTATCACTAAAATAAAAAACCTTAATAGAAAAAGTTCACTCTATATTTCAACCTTAATACTTTATTGAAATTTTTAACTCTCTTTAAAATAAGGTAATAAGGTTTGGTTTTAATTTTTATTATTTATACTAAGGTTTCCTTAAATGACTTTAAAAAACTAAATTAAAGCCGCGGATTACACCAAATTTTTCAATATCTCAACCAAATCCGGATTTTTTTAAATAATTTCGATTTTTTAAAATTACAAAAACTATGAGTGTAAGACGACCTTTTAACATTAAACAATGGATTGAAGAACACCGGCACGAAATGAAGCCGCCCGTTGGAAACAGAAATC
>CAYHCM010000272.1:0-2839 GCA_964355045.1 uncultured Chitinophaga sp.
CGGCATTAGGCAACAGGGAGGTACTTCTGTATAAATCCGTTTGCCAAATTCCCCGGCCATAGGTTGAAATATGTAGGCGGCTTTTTGCCGTTCCGTCGCTCATTATTTCCATATCGGTAATTTGGGCAATGGTGGGTAATCCTTGTGAAAAAGCAATCCAGTTACTCATGGTTCTATTACGGTAAAACACGCCCAGCGCAGTGCATACATACATGCTTGAGTCGTTGGTTTTTTGATCTAATAAAAATTTAATTAGGGTAAGATTGGGCAAATTTTTATTCAAACTGGTCCATGTGGTACCCTTATCTTTTGATTTTAAAATCCGGGATTGGTTGGTCAAAACATAGATAACATTTGAATCGTAATCGCAGGGCTCCATGTATTTTATTTCTTCACCGCTTTTAAAGGGGAAGGTGGTTATTTTTACAAACGTTGGCGTGGTAGTATTGATATCAACGCTTTTATAAATGGATTGGGGAGTAAAAGCTGCATAAAAAGTTCCTTTAGACAATTTAGAATAGGCCATACCAACCTTGGTTAATCCTGTAAAATTTGAAATTTGTGTCCAGGCCACATTCGAATCGGGAACAGCCCTTAAATTTTTTGTTCTGAATATATTGGTGGTCGCTTCAAACATTACATTGCTGTCGGTTGGATGCACGGTATAAATGCCATTTTTGCCTCGTATATTACCAGTGGCATGGGTTAGTATATTTCGTTTTAAGCCCCCATTTTCATAAAGCAATTTGGCATCAAACACATCAAAGGCAAAATCTCCACCCCAATCTCCGCCCCTCACGGTAAAGAATTTTTTATCGGTCGCCACAGCCATTCCGTTGTCCTGCAAACCTCCAATTATATAATCATTATGAAGACCGCTGTTTCCCATTTTATAAAATTCGGAAGCGCTTAATCCGTCTTCCAGGGTTGTCCAGGTATTTCCACCATCGGTGCTGCGGTCTAAGCCCCCGTCGTGATATACAAATAGTTTATTTGGGTTAAATGTAGAAAATAAAAACCCGTGCTTATCAGCATGAACACCATAGGCCCAGGGCGATTTTAAAGTAAACGAAACCCCCTGATCGGTAGATTTCCAAATATTAATCCCCGCAAAGTATAATACATTTGAATTATTGGGATCGCTTGCTATGGCTAAGTTATAGGCCCCCTGCCCATCCATGCTTTTACCATTGCTCGAATAGCCTAAAATATTAGGTGTATCCGCCTGCAGGGTAAATGTGGTTCCGTTGTTGGTGGATTTATAAACTCCACCAAAGGGACTTGTCCCGCCACTTTTCCATACCACGCAAAAAACCTTTGAAGTATCCTTGGGGCAAACGGCTATTTTTATCCCGGCACAGGTAATTGCATTATTAATGGTAGATTGAATCCATGTATTTCCGTTATCGTAGCTGCGATAGAAAAAGGTATTGGTGGCCGAATACATCATCTTAGAACTTCCAGGGTTGTATTGTAAATCTCTGTAACTTGAGCTTACAGTAGTTTTTTTAACCCATGAGCCTCCGGCATCGGTACTTTTATAAATCCCATCGCTGCAGGCAGCAATCAGCTTACTCGTATCATTCGGAGTAAAAAGAATATACGAAACCAATTTATTCCCAAGTCCAAACGATGATTGAAACCATGAATTTCCTCCATTGGTGGTTTTCCAAACCCCAAGTCCTCCGCCGTTATAATTGGCATCGCCGGTTCCCAAATACATAACCTTTGGGTTGCGTGGATTAATAGCCAAAGATGCACAGGAAGTTTGAGGCAAAAAATCACTGATTGGCCGCCAGGTGGCTCCTTCATTGGAGGTTTTAAAAACACCCCCCGAGGCCGTTACCGCAAAAAGAATATTACTATCAGTCGGATGATAAACAAGGTGCGAAACCCTTCCCATGCCTGTAGTTTGAACACTCGGGTTATCGGGAAATTTTACAGGCCCAACCTGCGTAAAGGTAGCCAGGTTTTGAGAAAAACTAAAAACAGGAATTAAGGTATAAAATAAAAGGAGGTTTAATGTCTTCATCGTTTCAGGGTATCGCTATTTAATTTTTTCCAATTTTCAATTACTTCTTCGGGGCTCAGAATGGTGCCATCGGGTTTCACCAAATTTTTATGAATTTGTTGCCAGTTGAGGAATTGTTTGTATTCATAAACATATTCAATGCTTCGGTTAGCTTCCTTTTCTTTTTCCTCTTTCGATTTTTCTTTTCCAAAAATATCTTTTCCTTCTCCATCATCCTCTGCAGGTTTTTCGCGGTGTTCCCAATATTTTTCAAAGGCTTCAACGGCTTTATAATAATTCACATTCGGGTCGTCCATCATGGCTATCCAGTAAGGGTAATTTTCAAGGGAATCTTTTTTTATTTCCTTTGAAATGGCAGTATGCGATTTGGTTTTGCAGCCATTTGAGACAAGCAAGAATAGCATAATTGCTGAGAAAAGAATTTTAAAATATTTGGTTTCACCCATGAATGGCAAAATTATTATTTTAAAGGAAGATATTTTTTATAAAAATTTAGACGAAATGTCAAAAAAGGAAAGTAATTTTTAAAATAACTTATAAATGCTTATTTCCTCGTTGTAATAGGTGTAATAAACTGAATACAACTTTTTAAGGCTGTGAAGGATGGTTTTTATCTTATTACCTTACCACTTTAAAAGACATCTTATTTTGATTGCCTATACTCAAAAAATAATTTCCGTTTGAGAGTTCAAAAAGGTTAATAGTCATAGATTCTTCTTCAATTTTTCCGGTTAAAACCAGTCTTCCATTTGCATCGGTAATGGTATAAAACGAATCCAATAAATCAGGATTGACTTTAAGTGTAAT
>CAYHCM010000273.1:0-1380 GCA_964355045.1 uncultured Chitinophaga sp.
TATTTAAAGGTTTTTTACAACCGGAATAAATAAAACCGATAAAGAATAAGATTATTATGTTACCAGATAGTCTCAAATAATAAGAGCAAAAACCAAATTGTATAAACACTTTTTAATTTCCAAATGATTTATAGGTGGCCCAACCTTCATCTTTTTCACTATAACTGCTCATGGTATATTCGGGATATTTTACTTTTAAAGCCACAAATCTTATTTCAAATTTATTTACATCGCTTGTATATAAAACGTATTCTCTAAAACCTGAAGTCGTAATTATTAAAGTGACTATAAAATTTAGATCCGATTGAAATATCTTAAAAATATCTTCTTCAATATTATAAAGCGCAGTTTCTTTTTGTATCTGTGGCAGTCCATTATCAGTAGGCAATAAAAATTTTAAAGCAATTCCGCACCGAACAGAATAGCGTTTGTCAGCAACAAATTTTTCGCAACCATTATTTTTTCTTATAAGCATAATTTTACCATTATTTTCTCCCTGATAAACGCTCCATAAATTGGCAAGGCTATCTGACCTGGTACTATCTAGCTTATTAGTTTGTGCATTGGCGTGTGACAATGACATTATTGCTATGAGTATAATTGTAATAATTTTAATTTGTTTCATAAAAATTTCTAGTATTCTGATAATAATCCTTAATACATCCACCCATCAATCAAAATTATCATTAAAGGATTATTTATCCAAACCCGTCTTTAATTTTATTTTTGCCTACATGAATAAACACCTCACTTCTAAAAACCTCGCTTTACTCATTATAAATTTAATTCCGATTTAGGGGGTTCTTTTTATAATCTTTAAAATTATCCCAAATTAATTTTACCTTTGATTTATGATTTACGAAGTACAGATTGATGACAATAATGAAGCAGGCAAAAAAGCTTTGCAACTATTAAAAGAATTGCTTATTCCTTTTCAACCTGTAAAACATTTACTACCTGAACAGAAAATTCTTATTGAAAAAAGCCTTAAAGAAATAGAAGTGGGAAAAACTTTTACCCACGAGCAAGCAATAAAACAAGCCGAACAATGGCTTTAGTTTCTATTTTAGCCTGAATGAAAAAATATCTAACCTCCAAAAACCTCTCCTTACTTCTCATAAATTTAATCCATCTTTACGGGGTTCTGTTTTTAGGCTGGCAAGCCATGATTATCATTTTATTTTATGTGGCTGAAACCATAATGGTTGGGGGTATTCATGTTTTAAAAATGGCGGCTCTGTATATAATGAACCGAAATAATCCGGCGGCATTGGCTGTGGACAGATCACGAAACTCAGGGGTGAGTGGGTTGGGATTGATTCCATTTTTTATTTTTCACTTCGGTTTTTTTGTATTTGTTCAAATGATGGTTTTTGGTGG
>CAYHCM010000273.1:1480-2809 GCA_964355045.1 uncultured Chitinophaga sp.
TCTTGCCAATATTAGCAAGGAAAAATGGAAGAAAATAACCGAAGATTACAAATCCAAAGAAAAATAAACACAGCCTGCCCCGATTTTTCGGGTGAGATTCTATGTAAAGAACCAATTTTTTTACTTCACCAACCCCAATGCCGCATCAGTATAAATATAAAAATCCTTAGGATGCCCGTTCACTTTGGTTTCATTTCGTTTTCGTCCAAGCCTTACCACAACCATATCTTTTGCCGGAATATTAATTATATACTGCCCATCAATTCCACGGGCATAATAAATATCCAATCCTTTATATTTAATAATCCACCATTGGTAGCCATATAAATCATTGGGCGTTCCATCCGGTTTTTTGGTTGGGGCCAAACTTATTGAAGCCTTATAATAGGAATTAGGAATAATGGTGTCATTGCCCCAAATCCCCTTTTGCAGCATCAACTGACCTAATCGGGCAAAATCGCGGGCATTGCTATGAAAACAACAAAATGCTTTTTCATCACCATTCGGTTTATCAAGACTCCAAAATGCAGGGCGCTCGGCACCTATTTTAGTCCATAGCTTTTCGGAGGCATACTCGCTAACCGTTTTTCCTGTTGCCTTATTTATTACAAAAGATAATATCTGACTTGTTCCGCTAAGATAAACAAAATGTTTGCCCGGTATATTATTAACCCGGTATTTTTTATTTAGCTTTTTAAGATTATTTCCATACAGGGCTTTTGCCGCATAACCATAAGGATTCATGTAGTGTTCCTTAAAATTAATGCCCGAACTCATGGTTAATAGGTGCTTTATTTTCAATCCGGTTTCTTTGTATTCAGGCAAAAAATCACCCACTTCCTGTTCTACACTTTTTATTTTTCCTTCTTTAAGGGCACATCCTACAAGGAGTGATAATATTGATTTTGACATACTCCACGAATTGGTACTTGATTTTGAACTGTAACCCGACCAATACTCTTCATGAAGTATTTTTCCATGTTGCACTACCAAAAAAGCCAATGTTTTGTATTTGGCAAACTCGCTGTAAGAATTATCATCTAAATGAAGTGTTCCCAATAATGAATCTTCAGGCCATGGCTGAGGTTTGCCTATATTAATTTTTCGGGTTGGAAATAATTTTTCAGTATCAACCGAAGGGCCTAACCGGCCTTTGAGTATGGTGCTGCTCAAGGTTTTGAAAATGTGTATATTTCCGGTAAGATAAGCGTGAGCTACAAAAAGAATGGAGATGATAAAAATCCATTTGAGGAAAGTAAAAAACCGTTTCATATGATAATTAATTTATTCTTATTTTTTAATTAAAGGTATTATCGAATCTTCGATTTG
>CAYHCM010000274.1:0-2763 GCA_964355045.1 uncultured Chitinophaga sp.
TAGCTCCTGAAATTGCCAACATGGTTTTACGCGGAGCAATTGATATTTGCACCCGAATAAATATTCCCCTGGCCGGTGGACATAGTATAAAAATTCAGGAACCGATTTTTGGATTATCCGTTACCGGAATTTGCAGCCCGGAGCAATTAAAAACCAATAAAGGCTCCCAACCAGGGGATATTATTTATTTAACAAAACCTTTGGGAACAGGTATTTTAGCAACCGCCTTGAAACAAGGAAAACTTAGTGAGGAAGGTTTAAAAACGCTTATTACCATTACCACCAAAGTAAACAGCGAAGGATTTTTATTTGGAAATTTACGTTATGTAAATGCTATGACCGACGTAACAGGATTTGGTTTATTGGGGCATTTAATTGAAATGTGTAAAGGTGCAAATTTAGGAGCTGAAATAATTTCAAAATCAGTTCCGGTAATAGAAGAATCACAAGGTTTGGCAGCTCAATTTATTATGCCAGCCAACACCACCCGAAACTGGAACTCGTTTGAAAAAGATACCTTCAATTTACCCGATGATTTATTTGCAATAGTCAACGACCCGCAAACCAATGGCGGATTGATGGTGGCGATAGATAAAAATCATGAACAGGATTTTGAAACTTTCTGCAACGAAAATTCGATTACTATTTTTAAAATAGGCAGTTTTATTAATGGGAGTGGCGTTTATTTTAAATAGATGTTATTTTGATTTTTAAATTACAATTTTTGATTTAGTAAGTTATAATTTTGAAAATGGTTTTAATAACATAGAACTTAGAACTTCAAGAACTTATAACTCAAAAAATGAACGACACCCTAAAAGCCGACCTCCAAAGCCTCAAAGGCGATTTGATACTTTTTAAACCTTCTATATTAGAGGTATCGCGCGATATTATTAAAGAAGAATTATCCCAATATCCTATTTTTATTGCCCATAGAATTGATATTCCGTTTGGTGAAATTATTTTAGATCATACCGAATTGGCCATGAGTTGGAGCATTAGTGCCAGTACTATGGAAGAATTTATGGAGCATAAACTAATTGAAGCTGGAAAAGATGCGCTTTTTAAAACCAGTTATAAAGACCCTGAAAAGAATATTTGTATATTTATTATTTCCGAAGGGGGAGCCAGTTTTGTGTTTGTGCCTTATGAGGTAAGTATTAATCCGGAGGAAAATTGAAATATTGAACGATTATGAATTTTGAACTTTTAGTAAACACAATTCAGGAAACTCATAATGGACTTCAACAAAGTGCCATTAAATCGGTAAACAAACATTTAACAATCCGCAATTGGTTGGTTGGATTTTACATAGTGGAGTTTGAACAGAAAGGTGAAGACCGGGCAAAGTATGGAGAAAAATTACTTCCCGAATTGGCAAAGTCAATAAATATAAAAGGTCTCTCGGAAACGAATCTTAAACTTAATCGCCAGTTTTATGATACCTATCCACAAATAAGGAATATATTATCTGACCAAATAAAACAATTGGGTTTTGGCAATAGCTCAATTCGTCAGACGCTGTCTGACGAATTCCTAAAAACAGAAAATCAAATGATTACAATTCGTCAGATGCCATCTGACGTATTGATACCTAACAATACAAGCAACCTGCAAGTTCCTTCAGAGAGACTTATAAATCGTCTTTCATTTTCTCATTTTAGTTTATTATTACCATTAGAAAACCCACTTAAACGAACCTTCTATGAAATTGAATGTATAAAAGGCAACTGGAGTGTAGAGGAATTAAAACGCCAAATAAATTCCCTGTATTTTGAACGAAGCGGGATGAGTAATAATCCGGAAAAGTTGAGCAGACTAATTCAGGAAAAATCAGAGGTTTTAATACCAACCGACATTATTAAATCCCCATTTACGTTTGAATTTCTGGGATTAAAGGCCAAAGATGTAGTTTATGAATCTGATTTGGAACAAGCATTGATTAACCATCTCGAAGAATTTTTATTAGAACTTGGTGATGGGTTTTGTTTTGAAGCAAAGCAAAAGCGCATTACTATTGGTACTAAATATTATTTTATTGATCTTGTATTTTATCATCGGATTTTAAAATGCCATGTATTGATTGATTTAAAAATGAAAGAAGTTGCTCATGAAAATATTGGGCAACTTAAAACCTATATCAATTATTACAAAAAAAATATCATGCAGCCAACGGATAATCCTCCGGTGGGTTTATTACTTGTAACCGAAAACGATAAAGCCTTGGTAGAATATGCCATGGCCGACAGCGACCAACATTTATTTGTAAGCAAATATGTTGTTGAATTGCCAAGTACCAAACAATTGGAAGAATTTATTAATAAGGAATTGGCGGGGTAAGAAAATTTATCAGTTAATTTGAAGTTCCATGATCAAACAATCCTTTTTAATCTTTCTTATATTTTTTTATTCTTCCGGATGCAATTCACAAACACCGGAAACTGAAAGCACTGAAGAAGCTTTAATTAGCATCACCGATTTTGACACCCTCACCAAAACCATCCATGTTTTTGTAGCTTTATGTGATAATACGTATCAGGGAATCGTTCCGGTACCGGCCAAAATAGGAAATGGGCAAGACCCCAATAACAACCTGTATTGGGGCTGCGGGTATGGAATCCGAACTTATTTTAAAAAAAGCACCGAATGGACGTTTTTGAAATCCATAAAGCTTGACAGCATCAGGCTGGAACGGTTAATTTTTAAATATAAAACCAAAAATTATTATTTAGTGGCCGATGCTTATGATGGACAATATATTGA
>CAYHCM010000275.1:0-2760 GCA_964355045.1 uncultured Chitinophaga sp.
ACGGTATCACCCTTTTTTATTTTTGCAAATTGAGTTGGCAAGCCGCAGCCTAAACTCAAGTCTGCCTCCGGATTATACCCTTCCAAATTTGAATAATCATCCGTCATAATATTATATACTTCGGTAGAGCAACCTCCTGCACCGCAACATGAGGCGGCATTGGTTTCCTTGTCTTGTAAAGCAATTTCAGCATATTTCTGCTTTACCATGTCTTTGATTTGTTGATTTTGTGTGTCCATTTGTTTTTTTTAATTATTTTTTTTAACAACAGTTATTTTTAAGATTATATGTTTCGAAAAGGTTACTCAAAATATCTTTAAATTTTTTCCAGGTGGTATCGTTAATACAATAGCAGATGGCATTTCCATCAATGTTCCCTTTAATTAATCCTGCGTTTTTTAGTTCTTTAAGATGTTGTGAAACCGTAGGTTGAGCCAAAGGCAATACATTTACAATATCCCCGCAAATGCAGCTATCTGTTTTTAATAAATAATCAATAATTGCTATACGGGCAGGATGGCCCAAAGCTTTGGCCAATGTGGCCAATTCGTTTTGTCGCTCAGTAAAATGATCGGTTTTTGAAGCTCCCATATTTGTTCATTGCAATATTACGATAAACTATTTATATATAACAAATTTTTTTTTAAAAAAAATTTTGAAAGTTCCGGATATTAATAAAGTATTGAGAAATTTGAGTTAGAAAAAATAATCAAAAACCGGTAATAGATAGTTTCGAATAAGGTTTTTTTGAAAAATATCTTTGGCTCTAAAATAAACACCTCTATCCAAAAATTTTCCTTTTGCTTTGCAGTAGTTTATTTAAAAGTATGGAACAATTAAAAATCGGAAAAACAAACACCCTCAAAGTTATTAAAGAACTTGATTTTGGGATATATCTTGATGGATTGAATGAGGGTGAAATACTGATGCCTCGACAATATATCCCTGAAGGCACCAAGCCGGGCGATTATCTGGATTGCTTTATCTATTTCGATTCGGAAGACCGCATTATTGCTACTACTTTGGTTCCTTATGCGCAAGTGGAAGAGTTTGCTTATTTAAAAGTGGTATCGGTAAATCCTACAGGAGCTTTCTTGGATTGGGGATTGGCCAAAGATATTCTCGTTCCCTTTCGAGAGCAAAAAATGGAAATGGGAGAAGGCCGTAAATATATAGTCTATATATATTATGATGAACCATCAAAACGAATAGCAGCTACCGCCAAAGTTGAAAAATTTTTGAACCTCGAACCTCAGGACTATAAAACAGGCGAAGCCGTTACTATACTTATTTACCAAAAAACGGATATTGGCTATAAGGCCATCGTAAACCAAAAGCATATCGGTGTGGTTCATACCAGCGATATTTTTATGCCAATAGATATAGGTATAGAAATGATAGGATATATAAAACAAATAAAGGAAGACGGGAAAATTGACCTCTTGCTTCAGAAACCCGGCTATGAAGCCATTGATGAATTATCGCAATTTCTTTTGGATAAATTAAAAAATAAAGGTGGCTTTTTGCCTCTTAACGATAAAAGCGCGTCTGAATTAATCAATCATCAATTAGGCATGAGCAAAAAGACCTTTAAAAAAGCCGTAGGTTCTTTGTATAAAAACAGGCTAATTGGTATTGAACCTGAAGGAATAAGACTTATAAAGAATGAAAAATAAACTTTGTGAATAAATATCCCATTATTTAAAAATTATTACTTTATAATTGTAATCCAAAATAAATAAAAATATGAAAAAACTATTAATCACTTTTGCGTGTATCGCCGGAGTTCTTAGCTCCCAATTGGCTTTTGCCAATGCTTACAAATTAGATGAAAATGCAGTTGAGAATTCATTCGCTTCAGCAACCGAAATTACCGTTGACAAAATGGCGGTAAACAACATTACCGATCTTAATTCTACCAACCTTGCACCTAATGCTGATATTACATTAGGCGGATTTTTGCTTAGAAACTTTTTTTGTGGCACATTTGCCATTCACAGAGGCTATGCAGGTACCAAAGGTTTAGGATTTAAGTATTGCATTACTCTTGGTTTTGTTGGTATGATTGATTTTTGGTACACCGTTTTCAAAGGTCAAGAAGCCTTGGATAACTTTAACGGAAACCCAAATTTTGTAGTTTGGACCGATAAAGGAAGACAATAGAATTAAAAAATAATAATTTAAAAACGCTCCAAATAATATCTGGGGCGTTTTTTATTTTGATCTGTTATACTATTTTTGTTTTATGAAAAAACTATTTCTATCCTTATCTTTTATAACTGCCTTATGCAGTTTTGTACTTGCAGACAATGCAAATTCCAGCCCTTACAAAATAGACGAAAACTCTATTGACGCCCAGTTTGAACAGGCCGAAGATGTAACTTCCGATGCCGGTCAACTTTTTATTACTAATGAACAAACCGGAACAGCTACACATCCAAAAATTGAATCGAAACAGCAAACAGCAGCAATAGTTGCAATCGTAATGGTAGTTGTAGGAGTTGGGGTGCTGGTGCCTGTTCATAGGTTTATCCTTGGTACCGGCGATGCAGGAGCAAAAATTTTCTTCGCTTATTTTTGCACCGCCAGCGGCTGTGGCGTTGGGTTGGTATTAGATGCCATATTTCTTTTGATGAATATGGATGACCATAACTACGAAGACTCTGAAAAAATTATCATGTGGAATGAATAAAATTATCATTTCTCCATAATCTCAGTAATTGCGTTTTTCAGTTTGTCATTGTATTTTCGGGTCAGCTC
>CAYHCM010000276.1:0-2739 GCA_964355045.1 uncultured Chitinophaga sp.
TATTAAAATTCCCCTTTCGTTCGCCACCACGGTCTTTGGCAAAAAAACCATTTTTAAGAATATTATCTGCGGGAGTGCTAAGTTCCTGAATGGCCGGAAATCCGCAATGATGATTTGATAAAAATAACCCCTCGTTAGAAATAATTTCACCTGTGCAAAACATGCGGTTGGTGCCTTTTCGCATCAGCCTTAAAACTCCGTCCTTGATACACGACTGATTAATACTGTAAATATCTGCCGCGGTTAGTTTTAACCCTTTGGCCTGCATATCACTTTCCAATTGTTTCAAAAGCGTCAATGGCCACATGCCTTCGTCGGCCTTGGTAGCAAATACCGAAGCGAAAAGACATAAAATAAGAATGTAAATTTTTTTCATGTTTTCTGTTTATTTATTTTTTAATATTTATTTGAGTTTCCTTCTGCCACTAAAGCACGAAGGCTCTAAATTTCACTAAAAACTTTGTGATCCTTTTTTTGTGTTTTTGTGGCAATATTCGGCGAAACAACGAAAAGATTTTTATTTATTTCGCTGCTTTCGATTAATTTTAATTTTTAACTGTCAAGTTTCAAAACTGCCATAAAAGCCGATTGGGGGATTTCTACCCGTCCAACCTGTTTCATGCGTTTTTTACCTTCCTTTTGTTTTTCCAAAAGTTTGCGTTTTCGGCTAATATCACCTCCGTAGCATTTGGCAGTCACATCTTTTCGCATGGCTTTTATACTTTCCCTTGCTATTACTTTAGCACCAATGGCAGCCTGTATTGGTATTTCAAACATTTGACGTGGAATTAAACTCCTTAATTTTTCGCAAATATTTTTTCCATATTCATATGCTTTGCTTCGGTGGAGAATTGAGGAGAAAGCATCTACCTGTTCCGAATTCAACAAAATATCTAATTTAATCAAATCCGATTTTCGGTAACCAATCGGGTGATAATCGAAGGAAGCATATCCTTTTGAAATGGTTTTTAATTTATCATAAAAATCAAAGACCACTTCGGCCATTGGCATTTCAAAAATTAATTCAACCCGGTTGGTTGTTAAAAAATTTTGGGATAATAACATTCCACGTTTATTTATACAAAGGCTTATAACCGGGCCAATATAATCACTGCTTGTAATTACCTGGGCATTAATATAAGGCTCTTCAATATAATTTATAATGGATGGATCGGGCAGGTCGGAAGGATTGTTTACCACCAATTCAATTCCTTTTGAAGTTAAACAATGGAAGGAAACGTTGGGAACCGTAGTAATTACGGTCATATCAAATTCACGTTCCAGCCTTTCCACAATTATTTCCATGTGCAACATTCCTAAAAATCCGCAACGGAAACCAAAGCCTAATGCCACCGATGATTCGGGTTCAAAAACCAAGGAGGCATCGTTTAATTGAAGCTTACCCATAGAGTCACGAAGCACTTCAAAATCATCCGTTTCTACCGGATAAATGCCGGCAAAAACCATAGGTTTTACATCTTCAAATCCATGGATACTTTCAGCGCAAGGATTTACAACGGTAGTTAGAGTATCACCTACTTTTACTTCTTTGGCCTCTTTTATTCCTGAAATAATATAACCTACATCCCCTGCAAATACTTCCTGACGTGGTTCCTGCTTTAGTCGAAGTATTCCCACTTCATCTGCAAAATATTCTTTTTCGGTATTAATAAATTTAACTCTGTCGCCTTTTTTCAATGAGCCTTCAAAAATCCGGAAGTAGGCAATAATACCGCGGAACGAATTAAAAACAGAATCGAAAATCAAAGCCTTTAAAGGGGCGTCAGGATTGCCTTTAGGGGCAGGAATCCTTTCAATGATAGCTTTTAAAATATCATCAACACCAAATCCAGTTTTGCCGCTGGCCGGAATTATTTCATCCCTTTCACACATAATTAAATCACAGATTTGGTCTTTCACTTCTTCGGGCATAGCGCCCGGAAGATCCATTTTATTAAGCACCGGAATAATGATAAGATTATTATTCAATGCCAGATAAAGATTCGAAATGGTTTGAGCCTGAATTCCCTGCGAAGCATCTACAATAAGCAAAGCTCCTTCACAGGCAGCAATGGAACGGCTTACTTCATACGAAAAATCAACATGGCCGGGCGTATCAATTAAATTTAAAACATATTTTTTTCCTTCAAACGTATAGTCCATCTGAATGGCGTGGCTTTTAATGGTAATTCCCCGTTCACGTTCTATATCCATATCGTCCAAAACCTGCGCCTGTTTATCGCGTGACGAAACGGTACCGGTAGTGTCCAAAAGCCTGTCGGCCAATGTACTTTTACCATGATCAATATGGGCTATTATGCAGAAATTGCGGATGTTTTCCATTCAAAAAAAAGAGTGCAAATATAGGTATGTTTGAGGGAAGAATGGGGGGCATTTTGAATGAAATATTTTTACTAAAAAACAAAATTCAAATGGTAAATTACAAATAAATCGCAGATTCGACAAATTGAAAATTCATCAATTCCCTTATAAAAAAAATAAATATAAATTAATTGATAATGCATTCATTTAAAAAATAAATATGAACTAATTGTCAAATTTCAAAAATTAATTTCAAAAAATCAAACTTCGATATGCAACATAAAAACACGTTTTCGAGTTAATACTTCAATGCCTTAATGACAGGTTAATAAATTTGGAATAACCTTTGAACCATTAAGCCAAAAAACAGTATATTTTTGAAAATTAATTTATAAACAACAAAATGGCAAAACAATT
>CAYHCM010000277.1:0-2702 GCA_964355045.1 uncultured Chitinophaga sp.
AAGATAAAAAACCACGACTTTTAGAAAAATCGGCCACCAATATAATTGCCGGAATTGGAACTTCAAAAAACACACCTTTCGAACGGGTGCTGTTTGGTTTGGGAATTCGGTTTGTAGGAGAAACGGTAGCTAAAAAATTAGCTAAATATTTTAAAACCGTTGATGCAATTGCATCGGCTACGTTTGAGCAGTTAATAGCCGTGGATGAAATTGGCGACCGGATAGCCGAAAGTATTATTCAATGGTTCGCCTATCCACAGCATTTGGAAATTATAGAAAAACTGAAAACCGCTGGGTTACATTTGGCTAATGACGAAAGCAACCAACCTCAAATTGAAAATAAATTGGATGGTAAAAGTTTTGTGGTAAGCGGAGTTTTCACCCAATTTAGCCGCGATGAACTGAAAGAAACCATCGAAAAATTTGGAGGAAAAAACGTTGGAAGCATTTCTTCCAAAACCGATTTTGTACTAGCCGGAGAAAACATGGGACCTGCCAAATTGCAAAAAGCCACGGATTTGGGGGTTAAGATTATTTCGGAAGATGATTTTTTGGGGATGATTGGGTAGGGTAAAAAACAATTAATGTAATAAATTTATCAACTATGAGAATTGTAATTCTATTTTTTCTTCTTCCATTTATTAGTTTTGGACAAACCTCGTATCGGGGAACTGTTAAAGATAAAAGTAATAACGCGGTAATTCCATTTGCCACGGTCGGTTTAATAAAGGAAAATACAGGAACTACGGCTGACGAAAATGGCATTTTTCAATTGAATTCAATCAAATCATTTCCGGATGATTCTTTAATTATCACTTGCCTTGGCTATAACGATTTTAAAATAAATGTACTTAATATTGATACTTCAAAAATCGAAATTCTTTTAATAGCAAAATCGTTCAATCTCAATGAAATTGTAGTTTCAAAAAATAAAAAACCGAAAACTGAAATTCTTAATGATTTTTCTAAGTCTTCCAATGCCTTTGAAACTTCAACTGGATATGTTACTCAAATAGCCCAACATTTTCAAGTTCAAAATACAGATTGCCAATTGATGAAAGTAAAAATATGCGATGGAAGTTTAATCTTTGGCAAAACAGGACGATATAGGTTGCGGATTAACAGTATGGACTTATCAACAAAATCACCATCAAATGACCTTTGTAATGATATAATTGAGGTAAAAACAAAATATAGGAGAGATGGTATTTATAGTATTAATTTAGAGAAGTACAAAATTATAATTCCGGGTAAAGATTTTTTTATAGCTATTGAATGGTTGAAATTTCCACCAAATTATTTTAAAAAAATGTTCCAATATTCAGGTGGTTATTTACCTACAATTGGCCATACTCCAAAGACGGACTTGACGCTGGAATCATGGCAATTAGATTATAATAATAGTTGGATACCACGACAATCTACGTTGCTCATTTCTGCAACTATAAAAAATTAATAATCGGTAATCCCGAACATATCCTCCCAGTTTGCAACGCCCAGTATCAAATATAATTCTTTAAAAACTTCCAATTAGAGTTGGCGATGATGGAGGCCAACAAAACGGTGGTAAAAATAATTTTACAAAAGTTATCGCGGTAAGAACGTTCTGACAAATATAATAAAGACAACTTTCGTTCTGTCCAATAAAAGTGAGGAAATTGTTTCTGACTTGACCCCCTCTTTTTTTTAAACTAATTTTGAACCTTTATTGCCGGGGTTAATTGCCTCGGTTCGTGTCATCACGAAAACGAAACATAATTTAAAAAATGATTCGTGAGGACACAAATCAGGGCACAGATAATTTTGAAAAAATGAGAGATATAGCAAGACGGGTAGCCGAAAAATATTTAATACGCCAAGTCAGGGCTAACAAGCATCCTCGAAAAATTATTTCTTTTAATCAAATAAAAACGATTGGAATTTTATACGATGCCACCCTCGAAGAAACCATTAACGAAGTGAAATACGTCACCAAAAGATTGGTAGCTATGGGCAAGGAAATTTATACTTTAGGCTTTATTAATAAAAAAGTTTTACCCCCCAATTTTGAACCGCATACCAAAGAAGATTACTACTGCCGCAAGGATTTGCATTGGTATAAATTGCCCATAAAAGAACGGATTAGCCGGTTTGCCAATGAGCCTTTTGATTATTTACTGAATGTTTATACAGCCGACCAATTACCATTGGTAGGCGTTTCGGCCATCAGCAAAGCTCACTGTCGCCTCGGTACATTTCATAAAAAATACATTGGGTGTTATGATTTTATGCTAAATGAAAAAGGAACCAAAACTGCTACCGAGCTTTTGGATGCCTACGTTTTATATTTATACAAATTAAAAAATGACTAAATCACAATTTAAAGGATTGGGAGTGGCTATGGTTACTCCGTTTACAAATGACCTTGCAGTGGACTTTGATGCCATTGCCAAACTTACCGAATCGCTTATTACAGGTAGGGTAAATTACCTTGTGGTACTTGGCACCACAGGCGAAACCGCCACATTGGGACATGAAGAAAAAAAGCAAGTTTATACAAGAATAAAAGATGTGGCAGCAGGGCGAGTGCCATTGGTGGCAGGCATTGGCGGAAACAATACCCTGGATGTTATTGAACATATCAAGGCATTTGATTTTGCTGGGTATGATGCCGTATTAAGCGTTAGCCCATACTACAACAAACCCAATCAGGAAGGAATTTT
>CAYHCM010000278.1:0-2667 GCA_964355045.1 uncultured Chitinophaga sp.
CTTAGAACTCAAAAACCACATCCGTTCTCTCAGTTGATTTTATTGTTTCTTCCCGCTGTTGGATTTCACCATTGGGTGTGGAGGTGGTTATTGTACACAGGCCATTAGGCAAATTTTGAAACCTTACCTGCCCCGATGATTTGGTTATTGCCTGCCGAAGTTTATTCACTTTGCTTGATGGTTCTACTAATATGCTACATCCGGCTATCGGTTTCCCTTCTTTATTTTGCACCTTTACCCTTAGCGCCATTGTTTGATTACCCGGTTTGCCAAGCTTCGCCAAAATTTGAAATAACCCATAAAAAGATGGATTGCTGATATAATAAATCCCCATATACCGGGTAATATCCTCACGAACCAATTTCCGGGTTGATTCAATGGCATCCGCCAGTAGTATTAAATCCTTTTTTCTATTGTCACGTTCCCTATCTGGCATATCACTTATTTCTTCATAATCGGTAATGGCATGTTGCAATTGGGTTTGCAGTTCAGGTGAAAACCCATAGGCTGCCAAAGCTATAAGATTGGATTGAACATAATCAAAGGTTTTAATAGCTATCAATAATAGCCTGGCATCGGTGGCATACTTTATTGCTGATGGACTAAGGCGTGTTTCCATAGGTGCCGAAGGGTCGTGATTATGCATAAACCATGGACTAAGGCAGGCATTATAGTAAATCAGTACATCGGCTAATGTTTTCTTTCGGTCAGCTTTGGTTTCGGTGTTTAAAGCCCGTTTTCTTAGGGTTTTGCCGTTAAGTTGAAATATGTTGGTAATAGCGTTATTAAGATTTTCTACCGCTTCAATAAGGGGAATATATCCTGTATAGTCAGCAACATTCGTATTAAAGAATGATTTTAAAACTAAAAACATGTCTAACTGGTTTTCAAATTGTTTTTTCATAATTCAATGTATCTTTTTATTTAATAACGTAAATGTAGCCATAATAATATGATAAGCTGCCTTGATTTGAAAAATATTTTTAGGATTGTAAGCGTTCCTATTACAAGTGCTATTGTTCCGATTACAGGTGCTATTGTTCCGCTTAATGGTGCTGATGTTCCGCTTAGCATTGGTGTATTTCCGATTACTACTGATTGTGTTCCGATTACTACTGATTGTGTTCATATTACCACGGATGATGTTCAAAATATTGTTAATACTATTTCGATTACACATATGAGTTGAAAATTAGAGATAATGGTGAATTGAAAGAATAAACTGTATTTATAAGTAAATATCTATATGTAAAAAAAATTAATACCTTTGTTATTCAAATCATAAAATGATGAAAGCCAAATTATTCCTTTTTTTTCTTTTAACTAATAGTTTGTTATTGTCAGCACAGAACATCAGCAGCATACATTTTGATGGTATTGACGACTATATTTATATCGGTAACGATATTGTTTTCGATATAACACAGCAAATTACAATTGAAGCTTGGGTTAAATATGATTCATTGCAGTATAATGATGCAACGCGGATTATTGATAAACTTGATAATAAACAAAGGAGAGGCTATATGTTTGGCCTAAGTGGTGGCTATCTTTTTATGAAATTATATGCACCCAACGGCGATCTCTATTATTTATCAGGTAACAAGTCTATTCGGGACAATCGCTGGCATCATGTAGCCGGAACTTATGATGGAAAAAAACAAATACTTTTTATTGATGGCAAAATAGATAGGTCGGATATTATTAGCGGACCTAACCTTTTAATAAGTAAAATAACTTACCCTCTTTGCATTGGAAGTAACCATATGGACACTACCGGCTTTCCTATTCACGGTGGTATTGACGAAGTCCGTATCTGGCGAATAGCCCGAGACTCATCCTTGTTAAGAAAATATAAGGACAGCTGCCTTCAAGGTAATGAATCAGGGTTAATCGGATATTGGCGTTTTAATGAAAATAGGGATACAATTACCAATGATAAAACCGGCAATAAAAATAACGGGATGTTGAAAAATGGAGCCGCATGGAGCAGCGACCTTGGTTTTAAAGAATTATGCACTACATCAAGTATAGGCAATTTCCTTGAGAAGAAAACTGTTTCTATTTTTCCAAACCCACTAACTGAATCAAGTATTCTTGCCTTAGGCAAGCTAACTTTACCAAGTACAATTACAATTTATAATTCATTCGGAAAGTTAATAAAAATCTATTACACCACCTCAGGCCATATCAATCTAAGCAGCCTTGATTTTAAAAAAGGGATGTATTTTGTAAACATTGCTTATAATTCTGGACAGAATTTCATAAATATAAAGTTTATGGTAAAATAAGAGATAAATAATTTTGGCTATATCTTTTAAGTGCCAAAATATTATTAGCTTTGTTTCAATCTTTTAAACTTAATTTTTTAACAAAATCACCATGAAAACACAATTACTTCAAAACCAAGGGAATTCCCTCCCACTACAACCACATGGGTTTACAACTAGGGTATCATCTCACAGAGGATTAATTCTTAGCTTCTCTCTATTAATACTTAGCATGTTTTGGGTTCAAAAAGTATTTGGGCAATACACATATTCAATACCCGGAACATATTATATTGATGCTACAGGCATTATTGGGCATAACACTCCACCCGGTTATGAGGATGGGATTGAGATCCGAAGCGGCGTAACTTTAATTATTGAAGACAGGGTAGGTGGC
>CAYHCM010000279.1:0-2661 GCA_964355045.1 uncultured Chitinophaga sp.
GTTTGCCGCAAAGAAATTATTTTTAACCCTACTCCCCAACTTTTAATTCTGATCCGTTTTTGTTTTTAAAAAAGATGTCAGCAGAATTAAAATCAAAAAATATATCAATCCTTGAATAGGTTTCATAAAATTAATTCTTAAATTGCTAATAACCCTCATGTTGCCATATTTTATTTTATACGAAAGTATAATTTCCCTCAAACAAATCCTCTAATCTAAAAAAATCATGAACTCAAAATAACAATCCAAACATAGGAAGGAAGAACCGATCCCCAATTAAAATAGAAAAGCATTTTTAATTAATTCATGATTTTTGGTTTTATAAATTTCTGTAACTTTGCGACAGTATAAAGAAATAGCAATGCCAGCCCACGATATATTTATAGTTCACCCAAGTACTACTGAGCAGGTAAGTGCTTTAAAGGCTTTTATAAAAGCTCTTAAAATAAAATTTGAGATTTCTTCAAAGGATGAATACAATCCTGAATTTGTAGCTAAAATTGAAAAAAGCCGACAGGAATTTAAAGATGGTAAATTTACCCGTGTAAAAAAAAGAAGATTTAAACAAATTTTTAGGCTTGTCACGCCTTAATCGTATCTAAAACTGCGGCCCCAAGAAAAACTGGAACAAAAATTTCTTTTGCGAAACAGGTTGATTAAGGGGGGCATCGTCAAAACGCCATCCGCAATCGAGCCCTAACAATCCGAACATAGGAAGGAAGAAGCGAACCCCAACTCCGGCTGTTCGGTAAAGTTTGAAAGGATTATAATCTTTCATTGAATAAAAAGCATTTCCTCCTTCGATAAAGGAATGTACATACACGGTGGCCGAAGGATTGGTGCTTATAGGGTAGCGCAATTCGAGGGTATATTTATTAAAATTTACTGCCCCGCTGCCTTTGGTATATTGATCATACCCGCGTTGTGAAATAACTTCGCTACCATACAAATTCCAGCCAACCAAACCGGTGCCTCCCAATTTAAATCGCTCAAAAGGCGAATAACCCACATCTTTATTGTAATAACTTAAAAATCCAAATTTAAAAGATGAAGCCAATACCAATTTGCCTACAATTCGATGAAACCAAATAGCTTCAACTTTCCATTTATAATATTCGAGCCATTTGAATTTTTCAGAAGGTTCCAAGGTTGAAAAATCGGTATTTGGCCTGAATAGTGAATACGGAGGAGTAAATTGACCGGTAAGTGTAAACGTAGAACCTTCCATTGGAAAAATAGGCTGATCGGTAGAGTTTCGTGAAATAATAGTTTGATAATTGATATTATTGGCTCCACCTTTTGTAAAACCTAATCCTGCTGTACCACCAAACCCAAAGTAGCCGTTGTCTTTAAAATTATAATGCTGATAATTTAGACTATGGCTCAGGGTAAAATAATCATCCGGCCATTTCAAAAATTTACCTAAGGAAAGGGTTACCCCTGTAGTTCTTAAATATTGATAACGGTCGTCCTTTTTATTAAACCCACCTACATACAAATTGGTTTGAACCGAATGATAAATGCTAAATGTAAATGAATTGGGTCGTTTGCCTCCTAACCACGGTTCGCTAAAGGAAAAATTATAGGTTCTGTATCCAAGCCCGTTGCTTTGCACCCTTAGTGAAACCCTTTGGCCATCACCGGCAGGCAAAGGATCCCATGCCCCTTTTTTAAACATTCGGCGGGTTGAAAAATTATTTAGGCTTAAACCAATGGTACCTATAAAACCACCCATACCTCCCCATCCACCTGAGGCTTCTATCTGATCGCTTGGTTTTTCCACCACTTTATATTCAATATCCACCGTTCCGTTCTGAGGATTTGGAATTGGATTAACCCCTAATTTTTCAGGGTCAAAATAATTGAGCTGTGCCAATTCACGAATGGAACGCTGAATATTTGCCCTGCT
This sequence comes from uncultured Chitinophaga sp., assembly GCA_964355045.1. Lineage (GTDB taxonomy): Bacteria > Bacteroidota > Bacteroidia > NS11-12g > UBA9320 > JABWCE01. The sequence continues at coordinate 1,910 of CAYHCM010000279.1, forward strand.
GAATTTGTCACCGGGTACGGTTCGCAATTGCCTTAAAATAACATGGTCGCTCGTTTTGTCATTTCCGGTTACTATCACTTTATTAATGGTAGCCTGTTTGCCTTCATAAATCCTTATTTCTAAATCAATGGAATCATTTTCTACATTGACCTCCACCGGATTTATATTAAAAAATAAATACCCGTCGTCCATATACAAGCTCGAAATATCATACCCTGCTGGATTCATATACAGGCGGCTGTCCAATTTCGACTGATTAAATATTTCACCTTTTTTTATACCAAGTATTTTATCCAAATCGGCATTGGTATATTTTGTATTTCCTATAAAGGCAATATGTCTGTAATAATAGCGCTTCCCTTCCTTTACCTTTATTTCAATATTCAAAAGATTGGGGCGTATTTGATAAATCGTATCTTTTTCAATTTGAGCATCGCGATAGCCCATACTGGCATATTTTTCAATAATCTTAGGTTTTTCTTCTTCATAGGTTTCTTCAATAAATTTGGAAGAGGCAAAAATATTGGCCTTGTTTTTTTTGCGTTTTGGTTTTTTCATGGCGGCTAATAGTTTGCGGTCGCTTACCATTTCGTTGCCAATTATTTTTATATCATACACCTTTACCCTTTTTCCTTTATTTACAGAAATTCGCATAATTTGCCGGCCGGGTTTGTCGGCATCATCGGTTCTTTTAATTATTACTTCGGCATTATAAAATCCTTTTTTATAAAAATAGGCTTTAATTTTATTAA
>CAYHCM010000280.1:0-2610 GCA_964355045.1 uncultured Chitinophaga sp.
TGGAAAGGGAGGTAATGTATCCAACGTTGACGAGGTTCTAAACCTCGTCAACGTTATACTAATATTATTCTATTGTTACAATCGTAATTCCATTCCCTACAAAGTCCGCTTGTTCAATTTCCAGTTATTTTACATAGCCAATTTTTTAAGGCATTTTACAAAGCCTTTTGCAGAGGATAATACCCCTTGCAAATTATTATTTTTCAAAAATTCCATTGCATATTAATCTATATTTGCTTTGACTTTTTCAAACCAAATGAAACTAATATGAATCCACGTTTACTCCTTATTTTATGTCTAACTTTATGTAATTTAAATTCAAAGGCCGATTGGGTTCCTAAGTGTTCAGGAGATGGTTGGAATTCTTTAATATTTCAAAAAATATTTTATCTAAACGACAAAGAAGCCTTTGCCACAGGTGGTTTAGGTTATATTTATCATACACTTAATAATTGGGTTGATTTTGAAAAAATTTATGCCAATTTGCCTGCTACGGAGCAAGTGGAATATTTGGAAATGACCTCACCGACTAAAGGCATTCTTGTAAGCCGGTCTGTCTTTTCTTTTGGATACGGCAGTTCCTTTATCTATAAAACTGAAAATGGAGGATACAAATGGGAAAAAGTATTTACTCTTCCTATTCCCAATCCGTCAATTAGGTATGATATTGGAGCTGAAGATATGTTTTTTCAAAGAAAGGGAGCTCAGCTTTTTATTTTATTTGGTGATATCATTTGCTATGGCACCATTGATAGTAAACAATGGAATACGGTCAGATATCCTTTTCCGAGAGACACCTACAATTATTCATTCAGCGTATTAAACGACAGTATTTGGTGCATGCAATTTGGTATTGACAAACCTTATACTAAAAATAAAGGAAAGAGTTGGAGTCCTTATCTCACTGATCCTGATTTAGGTGAGCATGGAAGTAGTTTGGGCAATTCAATACAGAGAATAAATACTACTGATTTCCAAAATTATAATATTGAAGAATATTCATTTAAAAGTAAAACATGGACTTTACTAAATTACAAATTTGCAATGGAAGTAAAAAAAATTCTTCAACTTTCCGACAATTATCTTTTAATATCTTATTACTATTGGCCTGTGAGCAAGGTTGTTCATACCGTTTATGATAGAAAGGACAATGTCTGGATTGATCTTGATACACTTTCTAATTTTTTTGATTTGAATAAATGGTTTGTAAAAGATAAAGGATTTGTCACCATAACATGGGATGGAAGGTTAATCGAAACCAAAGATTTTGGCCAGACCTGGAAAGCAATAATATCTGAAAAGCCAAATAAATCAATACGTCCCCAATTTTTAAGTTTTAATAAAAATATGGGAGTTAGCCTTTCCGAATATGGTGATTTTATATTTTCTACCAATAGTGGCGAAACCTGGAAATTTATTTCTTCCGACAGTATGATTCGTTTTCTGCCGGGAATTACTACTGGTATATCCCTTAGCCACCAGAATGATGCCGAGCTATATCTCTTATCGAATAAACTAAAAAGGATTGTTCCCAATAATGATTCATTTAAGTTGGTAGATGCCGGTTTTAGATATATGGGCAACACTGTATTATGCGATAATATTTCGGATAGAGGCCTGGAAGGGATATTTGTTTTAGGTGTTCTGGATGATTCGCTATATCTATTTAAAAGCAATGCAAACGGAGATTTAACATCATTATTCTCGAAAATAAATCCGGGTAGAAATGGAAACATGGACAGGTTATTAATTCAAAACAAAAACTATGTTGTTTTTTCGGCCGATAAAAGTATTTATTCTTATAATAAGCAAACCGAAAAAATAACCATACTTACAGATAGCTTGTATAACTCTGTGTTTTCTCTTGATTTTGCAACAGAAGAAATTATTGTAGCAGGAACTTTTTTAAGTACTTTCATTTATGATTTTAGTACAAATAAATTAAAAACTATAATGCAGAGTAATAACGATATTGCAAAGTATGGTTGGTTCCGTTCGATGGCTACTGACGGCAATGGTGGTTTATTGCTCTCTAACTACAATGTTTTATATAGGACTTCCATATCCAATTTTAACACTTTAGTATTAGATTCAACTTTTAAAAGCGAATCAATTAACGAAATTGTCAGGTATTGGAATGGGCATTATTGGGTAGGTACCTTCTGGAACATTTATAAAAATGAACCAATAAATAATACCGAGCCAGCTTGTTTAGAAATTCAAACCATTTGGCCTAACCCGGTAGAAAATTTATTTACAATTCGTATAAAAACAAAGGCAAATAGTTTGGTGAAATTTCAATGTTATAATTCATTAGGTCAATTAATAAACGATTTTGATGAGTTCTTTGAAGAAGGATTATATGATAAAATGATTGACCTCGAAAATTTGAGCAATGGCATGTATTATTTTAAAGTAACAAGTCCCTGTGGAAGCAAGGTTTTTAAGCTAATACTGAACTAATCAAAGTCTATTTACAGATACTCGCCTTTTGTGAGAGCCAACGTTGACGGGGTTTTAAACCTCGTCAACGTTATGTTTTACAAGCTGGCCCCAAAGGGTCTTCATATTTTAAAACCGAACCAGCCAATGGATATTCATACTTTTTTG
>CAYHCM010000281.1:0-2582 GCA_964355045.1 uncultured Chitinophaga sp.
CCCTGTTTTAGGGTATTGGCTGTAAGTTGACAAATTGCCAAACGGTTTTGTTTCAGGTCGGCCTCCGGTTCACCAAGTATGGAAAGCTCGTGATACAGACGGTTGAAGGCCTTGGCCACTTCAAACATGTAATTGGCAATTATGGACGGATTATAACTTTCGGCTGCTGCCGAAATTTTAGCAGGAAATAAGGAGAGTGTATTTATTAATTCCTGCTCAACTAGATGCAATTTAGAGGAAGTATTGACCTCCGGATTTGACATTTTATTTCGTAAAATTGAACATAAACGGGCATGGGTGTATTGAATAAACGGACCGGTATTTCCATGAAAATCTATGGATTCTTCGGGATTAAAAAGCATCCGTTTTACAGGATCTACTTTTAATAAAAAATATTTTAAAGCACCCATGGCAATGGTTTCGTAAAGCGATTCAAGTTCCGAATCAGAAAATCCTTCTGTTTTGCCCAATTCTTCGGTAATTTGTTTAGCCGTGGTGTGCATTTCTTCCATCAGTTCATCAGCGTCAACAACAGTTCCTTCACGGCTTTTCATTTTGCCGCTTGGTAAGTCCACCATGCCATAACTAAGGTGAAACAACCCATCCGCATATGGTTTCTCAAGTTTTTGAAGAATTAATTTTAAAACTTTAAAGTGATAATCCTGTTCGTTTCCTACTACGTAAACCGATTTATCCATTTTGGTTTCATCGTATTTCAATTGGGCGGTGCCAATATCCTGGGTTATATAAACAGAAGTACCATCTGCCCTTAACACTATTTTTCTATCCAAGCCATCTTCGGTCAGGTCTATCCAAACGCTTCCGTCAGGGTCTTTTTCAAAAACCCCTTTTTGCAAACCCTCCGCCACACTGTCTTTACCTAAAAGGTAGGTATTGCTTTCGTAATAATATTTATCAAAACTAACGCCCATGCGTTTATAGGTTTTTGCAAACCCATCATAAACCCAGCCGTTCATGGTTTTCCAAAGGGCGATGGTTTCGGCATCGCCGGCTTCCCATTTCAAAAGTATTTGTTGGGCTTCTTTTATTAAAGGAGCTTCTTTTTTAGCTTCTTCTTCGGACATTCCGCCGGTCATCAAATTTTGAATTTCTACACGGTAATGTTGGTCAAAAAGGACATAATATTTGCCTACCAAATGGTCGCCTTTTAGCTTGCTTGATTCGGGGGTTTCACCATTTCCGTAAAGTTGCCAGGCCAGCATACTTTTACAAATATGAATGCCCCTGTCGTTTATCAAATTGGCTTTTACCACCTCATATCCGGCAAATTTCAAAATTTGGCTAACCGAAAATCCCAATAAAATATTTCGAACATGCCCTAAGTGTAAAGGCTTATTGGTATTGGGAGATGAATATTCCACCATCACTTTTTTACCATGGCCATCTGTTACTTTTCCAAAATCAGGGTTTAAATAATTTTGTTTTAAAAAATTTAACCAATAACCTGTACTCAACTCAAAATTTAAAAACCCTTTGATAACATTAAAACGGGCTATATCACTACAATTAGCCATCACATAATTTCCAATGTTATTCGCAGTATCTTCCGGTTTTTGTTTTGAAATTTTTAAAAATGGAAATACAACGAATGTAAAATCGCCGACGTGGTCTTTGCTGGTAAGTTCCAGTTTGATATCTTCCGATTTCACCGCCTCCTTATAAAGCGATGAAAAACTTTGGATAATGAGGTTTTTTATGTTTGATTCTATGGTCAAGGGTTATTGGATTATTCATTTTTTTGGAATTTGGAATTTGGAATTTGGGATTTTGAGGAATCACATCCCCCTACCCCCTTTATAAGGGGGACGGCTGACGCATGAGTATTTCGAACTGATTATTGAATATTGATTATTGAACATTTTTTTTGAAAAAACACTTCCTCCTACCCCGTTTATAACGGGAACGGCTGAGGCATGAATAATTAATATTGTAGATTTCTAATTTCAATTTTCCAATTTCAATTTTCTACTCCGGCTTCCATTTAATACTGCATCCTACTACCGGAATTTCAGGAAAATCTACCTCCAACCCATCCAACGTGTATTCAATGGCATCTTCCAAATAAACTTTGGTAACGGCATTTTCATTTTCCCAGCTATCATCAATGGCTCCTCTATACACCAATTCGCGTTTTGAATTAAATAAAAATGCCTCCGGAGTTCTTACTGCTCCAAGGGCTTTCATCACTTTCTGATCTTCATCATACAAGTATGGAAAATATCCTTTAAACAATTGGTCGGCCAGTTTTTTCATGTTATCAAACGAATCTTCGGGGTATTGATTGGCATCGTTTCCACTTAATATCATTACACCCAAATCGTCTTCTTCAAATTTTTCCCATAGCTTTATAATACGGTTTTGGTATGAACGGGCATAGGGGCAATGATTGCAGGAAACTATTATTAACAAAGCGTACCTGTCGGCAAACGAGTATTTAGTATAGGTTTTACCATCGGTTGCCGGCAGCTTAAAATCGAAAAGTTTTTCACCAATTTGCATAATGGCAAAATTAAACATTTGCTTCATTCATACCTATCAAACATTAATGCAAAGGTTTTTAA